>JAPHTF010000099.1 GCA_026197095.1 Gammaproteobacteria bacterium | reverse complement strand
TTCACTTATTATGACTCAATCCAGATTAAACTCGCCATTCGACCACTAACTCCATCACGCCGATAAGAAAAAAAATTCTCCTTTTCAGTAAAGGTACAATGATCACCACCATAAATTTGAGTCACACCAATTTTGTTTAATCGTAACCGTGCTAAGTGATAAATATCAAACAACCAATGCCCCTCTGATACAGGGGTAAAAGCCTGCCTGGCCTCTTTATCGTGAAGAGCAAAGGCATTATAGACTTCTTCACCTACCTCATATACATCCGCGCCTATTGCGGGACCTAACCAGACCATTAATGTTTCAGCAGCAACGGGTAATTTTTTTATTGTTACTTCAATAATGCCGTCACATAAACCACACCAACCAGCATGAATCGCGGCAACACAACTACCTTGTTTATCGGTAATTAACAGTGGCAGACAGTCTGCCGTCATTACAGTACAGACTGTGTCTTTATTTGATGTGTAGGCTGCATCAGCTTTAGGTGTGGTCACTTCATCAGGTAATAAGACCGCCCTGGTGCTATGAATTTGTTCTAACCATTGCGGCTCGCCTGGTAAATTTAAGCATTTATTTAATATGGCCCGGTTTTGCTTAACTGCAGCCAGTTCATCACCGACATGAGTGGCAAGATTAAAACTGGTATAAGGTGATTCACTGACACCTCCCTGACGTGTAGTGGTTCCTGCTTTAATAAAATCGGGTGCAGGCCAGTCTGCTTTAATCCAGTTCATTGCCATATTTTTCTTAGCTGTCTTTAGTCTGCTGTTTAAAATCCAGACGTAATACTTCCTCTAAATCGCTCATATCCTTTGGAACCGAAACCGACCACTCCACAAACTCCTTGGTCACAGGATGAATTAAGCCGAGATGTCGTGCATGCAGCGCCTGACGCTTGAAGTTTCGCAAAGCATTAACAAATGCCTCATTACTTGCCGGCGGTATTTTAAAGCGTCCACCATAGACCGGGTCACCTAACAGCGGGTGATTAACATAAGCCATATGCACCCGTATCTGATGTGTCCTTCCTGTTTCTAATTTTACCGTTAACTTGGTGTGCAAACGAAAACGCTCATTGACACGGTAATGTGTGATCGCAGCTTTTCCATTTGAATTAATCGCCATGCGTTTGCGGTTAACCGGGTGGCGACCTATTGGCTGCTTAATAGTGCTACCCGCTGTGACCAGTCCATTTACGATAGCATCATACTCACGTAAAAAGGAGCGAGCCTGAAGTTGCTCAACCAATAATTTCTGGGCCTGTAATGTCCGTGCGACCACGAGTAACCCGCTGGTTTCTTTGTCTAAGCGGTGCACAATTCCTGCCCGAGGAATCGCTTCAAGTTCTGGCGCGTAATGTAACAGGGCATTTAACATCGTCCCGCTGAAATTACCCACTGCCGGGTGCACAACCATGCCTGCAGACTTATTAATAACTAATAACTGTTCGTCTTCATACACAATGTTTAAGGGGATTTCTTCTGCTTCCCAACTATTTTCTGAGCTCAGAACCACATGTACTTTTACCTGTTCTCCACCCAAAACCTTATCTTTTGCCCGCTTGACCTGGCCATTGACAAAAATCTGACCATCTTTTAACCAGCTTTGAAGACGAGAACGGGAATACTCCGGGAATAACTTGGCCAGTGCTTGATCCACTCGTTCACCCGCCCATTCATCCGGAATAGTTCCTTCAATAATCTCTGTTTCATTCATTAAATCGTCTCTATACTCATGCTTTATTTTCTTTGCTGTGTTCAAGTCGAGACTCTAGTCTGTAACCTGACCACAAATCTAAGGTATAATAAGAAAATACCGTATAACATGATTATTTATTTAAATACCAACAGGTTAACACGCATGCGTTTTTCCAGCTTACTAAATTTATCCGCTCTTTTTTTAGCTGCCTTTTTAACGGGCTGTGCATCATCAGGACCAGGTGATCCTGATGATGAGACCTATGGCATGCCGGTAGATAAACTCTATCAAGAAGCAAAAAGACTATTAACCAGCGGTGAATACGCTACAGCAATCCAATACTACGAAAAGCTCGAATCGCGTTTTCCGTATGGAACATATGCTGAACGAGCACGAATAGAAATGGCTTATGCTCATTATAAGGCCGGAGAACCTGAAACAGCGATTATTTCAGCTGACCGTTTTATAAAGTTGCATCCTAATCACCCTAATGTTGATTATGCCTATTACTTACGTGGCTTAGCCAGCTTTGATAATTCTATTTCATTTTTGGATAAAGTGTTTGATCAAGAACCGTCTGAACGTGATTCAAAATCAGTGCGGCGAGCATTTAAATACTTTGCTGAATTAATACAACTATTCCCTAAAAGCCGCTATATTCCTGATTCAATTAATCGTATGAAAGAACTGCGCGAAAATCTTGCTCGCTATGAAATCCATGTTGCCAGCTATTATCAACGCCGTGGTGCTCATTTAGCGGCTGCTAATAGAGCAAAATATGTGGTTGAAAATTATCAGGGCTCACGCGCTATTCCAGATGCCCTGTCCTTAATGACCCAGTCTTATCGTAAATTAGGCATGCATGATTTAGCGGGAGATGCCTTTCGCGTACTGGAGCTAAATCACCCGGAACATGAAAAAACAAAGGCACTTAAATTAACTAATCGTGCAGCATCACAACACGAATCAGTAAAGCCAGAATCTAAATAATTAAACGTCTGTTAATAAAAAACCGCTGAGTGTTTATTACACATCAGCGGTTTTTTTATGTCTGATAAAATAAGCTGACTAAATCGCAGCATCACCCTCTTCGCCTGTTCTAATTCGCACTACACGCGCAACATCACTGACAAAAATCTTACCATCTCCAATCTTACCCGTTCGAGCCGCATTCGTTATTGCTTCGATAGATTGATCGACTTGTTCATCAGAAATGACTATTTCAACTTTGACCTTTGGCAAAAAGTCTATAACATATTCTGCACCACGATAAAGTTCGGTGTGGCCTTTTTGGCGACCGAAGCCTTTTACTTCTGATGCTGTCATACCATTCACCCCGATATCCGATAGGGCTTCACGTACATCATCTAGCTTAAAAGGTTTAATAATTGCTTCAATTTTTTTCATTTTTATTCCTCAGCAATGAATCTTGCGACCAAGCTTACATAAACAGACTTACTTTAACAGGAAAAACTCAGTGGCAATACCGCTGGATAAAAATTTTCTGCTATTTTCGATGTCTTCCATAGCCTGAAGTTATCGGATAGCGACGATCTCGTCCAAATGCGCGTCGAGTAATCCGCACACCCGGTGCTGCCTGACGTCGCTTATATTCATTAACATCGATTAGACGCAAGACTCGACGTACCGTTTCACGCTCAAATCCAGCCGCGACAATATCTTCTAACCCCATATCCCGCTCAACAAAACACTCCAGAATGTCATCTAAAATTTCATACTCGGGTAAAGAATCAGTATCTTTCTGATCTGGAGCTAATTCAGCTGACGGTGGACGCTCAATAACGCGTTGAGGAATATTAGCCGAAACAGAATTTCGGTATTCAGCTAAACGAAAAACCAGGGTCTTTTTAACATCCTTGAGTGCATTATAGCCCCCCGCCATATCACCATATAACGTGGCATATCCCACCGCCATCTCACTTTTGTTTCCAGTCGTTAATACCATTTTTCCTTTTTTATTTGAAATCGCCATTAATATTAATCCACGACATCGAGCCTGAATATTTTCTTCAGTGGCATCAACGTCTTTGCCGGCAAATTCATCTTCTAATAATTCAAGGAAAGCATTAAAAGGCTTCTCAATCGGAATGATTTTGAAATTAACACCTAAAAGTTCAGCCTGCTCTTTTGCATCCTCTACACTCATATCCAGCGTATAACATGAGGGCATCATCACTGCTTCGACTTTATCTGCACCTAACGCATCAACAGCAATGCTTAATGTTAAAGCAGAATCAATCCCGCCCGAAAGACCGATCACTACACCGGGAAAGCCATTCTTAGCCACATAGTCACGTACCCCGGTGACTAAAGCCTGGTAAATACTGGCCTCATCAGACAGTATGGGAAGGATAGAAGGTGATAACGGTTTTAATGTTTCACGGTCAAAATCAATAATCTCAAGAGTTTCTTCAAAGGCAACAAAACGATGGGATAGATTTTTATCTGCATCAATCACAAATGACTGGCCATCAAAGACCAGTTCATCCTGACCACCGACTAAATTTGCATACACGATAGGCACATGAACTTCATCCACTCGTTGCCGAATAACATCTTCACGTTCTTGAGTTTTTTGTGCATGGAAAGGTGAAGCGTTCAAGTTAAGAATAAGTCCAGCCCCGGCATCCACAGTATTTTTTACCGGCGCGGAATACCAGATATCTTCACAAATACAAATACCCAGTTTTTTATTTTTAACTGTAAAAACACAACTTTTATTTGATGGAATAAAATACCGTTTTTCATCAAAAACACTATAATTTGGTAAATGTTTTTTTCGTGCTACCGCTACACAAGACCCGTTTTCAAGAACAGCAACCGCGTTATATATCCCTTCATCTGTTTTTTCAGGATACCCCACTACTGCGGTGATCCCTTTCGTCCCATGCATGAGCTTAGTCAATTCTGAGCTAACACGTTCATACAGTCCTGGCCGGAGTAATAAATCTTCAGGGGGATAGCCCGTTAATGCCAACTCTGGAAAAACAATAATATCCGCCTGATTTTCATCTCGAGCACGCTTAATCCACTCGAGAATGCGCTTTGCGTTTCCTTCAATATCGCCGACTAATAAATTAATTTGCGCAATTGCAATGCGCAAAGTCTGTTCGGATATGTTTGCTTTATTATGTGTTGTCAAAATAATTAAATACGATTAAAAACCAGAGCGAAATATAAGCTACAACCGTTATGGGAACAACATTTAGCTGAAAACAGCCCGTATTTTGAAAAAAATAACTCTTATTTAACAATTTTGCTGAAAATTATCGCCAGCAACATCATCTATGGTTACTATTAAAGAATCACTAACTATATAAAGATAAAATTATTATGAGTCTTATACGTCTAATTGTCATTGCTTTAATTATTTACCTGCTCATCCAAATATTTAAACGCTGGGCAGCAAATAAAAATTCATCTTCCTCTTCAGAACAACACCAAAATTCAACCGCCATGGTGCAATGTAAAACCTGTAAATTGCATATTCCAGAAAACGAGGCGCTGAAAAAAGATGGCGAGTTTTACTGTAGTCAGGCACATCTTGATGGAAAACAAGATTAATTAAATGTTTAACCATTACTCTAAACGCCCCGGCTTTAATCCACTCTTTCTTGATGATGTGGCTTACACATGGGGGCCACTGAATTTCCTTAACCTGTACCGCCTGCTTATCTCAGGTTTATTTATTACGTTCTATTTCACTGGAAATCCATTTCCACAATTAGCATCACATAATCCTTACCTGTTTTATGGTGCAAGCGGCAGTTATCTTATCGCTGGCTTACTTTTTGGCATGATGATTCGATTACGGAAGCCTGACTTTAATATACAAATCCATATCCAAATTTTAAGCGACATTATCTTTACTACTCTAATCATGCATGCAAGTGGTGGCGTACAAAGTGGTTTAGGAACACTCATAATCATATCCATTGCCGGTGGTAGTATCGTTATTAGAGGACGGCACTCACTTTTATTTGCCTCCGTAGCCAGCCTTGCCGTTTTATATGAAGAGTACTACAACAATCTTGAAGGCGTTTATTTAGACGGCAGTTCATTACAAGCCGGTATCTTAGGCATCACATTCTTTACGACTGCGATTATTACCCATTTTGTTGCCAAACATATTCGTGAAAGTGAAGCACTTGCGCTCGAACGTGGAGTTGACCTTGCGAATATGTCGCAGTTAACCGAGCATATCATTCAGCGCATGCAAACGGGCATCTTGGTAGTTGATCAATATAACCGCTTGCGGCTGATAAACGAATCTGCCTGGCATATGCTAAACATGCCTTCTATTGTAAATAATCCGTATGTATCTGCCATCAATGAAGATTTAAATACCGCTTATACCAACTGGCAAAATAATAATGAAGTAGTTTCCACCCCGCTTCAGCTGTCACCGGAATATCCCAATTTATTACCGCGTTTTGCTCAACTCAGCCAGGAAAAAAATCCAGCCACATTAATTTTTCTTGAAGATGCCTCTGCCATGTCTCGTGAAGCACAACAACTTCAATTAGCTGCTTTAGGCCGGTTAACAGCAAGTATTGCTCATGAAATTCGCAATCCACTTGGTGCTATTAGTCATGCAGGCCAATTACTTGCAGAATCACCCAATATGGATGCGGCAGACTTGCGTCTCACCCAAATCATTTCTGACCACTCTAAACGAGTAAACACCATTATAGAAAATGTGATGCAACTTGGCCGAGGAAACCAAAGCTACCCTCAATTAGTTGAACTTAGAAGTTACCTTGAAAGCTTCCTAAATGATTTTATGTCGGGAAATCAAACGCAACGAAATGACTTTCTTATCAACATGCAGCAAGAAGATATACGCATACACTTTGATCCCAGTCATTTACAACAGATATTAACAAACTTATGTGAAAATGGTATACGCCACACTACTGATACTGACATGAATAAAGAACAATTTAAAATTGAGTTTCATGCAGGTATATCGAGTAACAACAATCGTCCATATCTTGATATTATCGATCACGGTACCGGTATAGATGAAGAAACTGCAACACATATTTTTGAGCCTTTTTACACAACAGCTGAAACAGGAACGGGGCTGGGCTTGTATATTTCACGTGAGTTGGCAGAATGTAATCAAGCACACTTAACCCTTTTGCAAAATGAGAAACAAGGAAGCTGTTTTCGTTTAACCTTCTCTGATCCAAGAAGACAAATGAATTAAAACAATGAATCAAAAAAAGCATATTGCCTTAATTGTTGATGATGAACCCGATATTCGTGAGTTACTCGACATCACTCTCTCTCGCATGGATATTGACACTCTTAGCGCTGAAAATATCATACAAGCGAAAGACTTGCTGACTCAACATCACTTTGATCTTTGTTTAACCGATATGCGTCTACCTGATGGAAACGGAATAGAACTTATAAAATATATTCAGGAAAATATTTCAAGCTTACCTGTTGCCATGATTACAGCACATGGCAATATGGAGTTTGCGATTGAAGCGTTAAAATCAGGTGCATTTGATTTTGTGTCAAAACCTGTTGACCTTAATATTTTACGTAACCTGGTAAACACTGCACTTAAGCTTTCAGATAATAAAACTGAAACAGCTCAGGATGAGAAAACTGGCTTATTGGGCAACTCAGAATCAATTAAAGAAACACGAAAAAAAATTCAAAAACTTTCCCGAAGTCAGGCCCCTGTTTATATTCACGGCGAATCAGGTGTAGGTAAAGAACTTGTTGCGAAGCTGATTCACGAACAAGGTCCTCGAGCAGATAAAGCCTTTGTCCCGGTCAACTGTGGTGCAATTCCAGCAGAGCTAATGGAAAGTGAATTTTTTGGCCACAAGAAAGGCAGTTTTACCGGTGCAAACAGTGATAAAGAAGGCCTGTTTCAAGCCGCTGATGGAGGCACCTTATTTTTGGATGAAGTTGCAGACTTGCCACTACCGATGCAAGTCAAGCTGCTACGTGCAATACAGGAAAAAGCCATTCGGCCTATTGGTGGGCAACATGAAATCCCTGTTAATATACGCATATTAAGTGCGACACATAAAGATCTCACCATACTTACTGAAAAAGCTGAGTTCCGTCAGGATCTCTATTATCGAATTAATGTTATTACGCTTGAGGTTCCAAGTTTACGCGAACACCCAGAAGATATTCCTTTGTTAGCTAAACACATTCTACAAAAAATTGCTGATGAATGGCAAACAGAGACACCGGAACTTAGCGATGACACATTAACAGCACTGAGTGAATATTCATTCCCTGGAAATGTACGTGAGTTGGAAAATATTCTTGAAAGGGCAATGACATTACACGAAAACAATCTTATTACGCGTAGTGATCTTCAATTACCGGAAATTTCAAATAAAGATATATTAACTGAAGAGCGTGGTGATCATTCATCCACTTCAAGTCTCCTTGATCCAACGCTGATAGAAAAAGAAAAAGAAGTCATACTGCAAGCATTAGAAAAAACAAAATACAATAAAACTGCTGCAGCAAAATTACTGGGTATTTCATTTCGCGCTTTGCGTTATCGAATTAAAAAATTAGGTCTAGATTAATTATTCAAAAATATTTAATGCCATAACTTTAATTGATTATTTAACTGAATACGTCCGGCAGCATCTTTAGGTCCCAGAAATGAAACCACATTTTCTAAAGAGCCTCCCTTCTCACGAGCGGCTAAGCTGACAGAAACAACAAACTCACCATCTTTATTTAATGTTATTTGGCCGGTGATATCTAAAAGATCACCAGTACCCTTTAAACGCCCGGATGTAAGCCCATCATTTTCAGCGCGAAGCTCAATATCTAAACCACCAAACGCTTGCTGCTGAGGTGAAATCATTTCCAGGTTGCTTAAAGTTAATTTCCCATTAAATCCTACATAGTTATTCTTGTGAAAATAAGAAACAGGGAAATAGCCCGAAGCCATCCCGGCATATGAGAAAGGCATACCATAAATTAATGGTTGTAATGATGCTAAATCAATTAAAAATCGCGTTTCTTCAAGCTCAACTTTCCCAGAAGAGGAAAGTTTTACCCAGCTAGTAATATGTTGCTGATCTTTACTCATTGATATATCAGCAGCAACTGCTCCTAACAGTAAATATGCTGGCTGCAAATTCCAGTTAACAGAACCAAGATCAATTCCAGAAAATTTCATATTTTTAATTTTACCCGACCAGACTGTGCCTGATATTGCTGTTATCTTGACACTTTCGGGTAGCTTTAATACGGGGATAATGAAATTAGCAGGAATATTTATTATTAAAAAAAACAGATATAAAACACTTACCGTTAAAATAATTTTAATATTTCCCCTAACCCAGGAATAGGCAGATAAAAAATAATTAACTCTCATGACTAATTTAAAAACACCCGCACATTGACCAAACCAGTCATTTCAGTTTGTTCTATATTAATTTCATTAACAGACAAACCATGCTCAGATTCTATTGTAGCTAACCATGTTATTAACTGATCAAAAGCGGCATTTTCAAACCATACTCTCACACCTAAATCCCCTTCTGGCTGAACACGTTTCATTACCTCAGCCAATCCTGATTTTCTCGCACTACGATCAACTAAGCTTAATGTAAATTGTTTGTCCTTTGGTCGTTCTGCTAATTCATGACCACCACGTAACTGCTTTATTTCAACAGAAGCCGCTTGCATCCATTCAAGCGTCTCTGTTGCCGAGGCAACATTATTTTTATTTTTTGTGTAACTTGAGCTGATAGGTTCAATAATAATTAAATAGAATATAAATAAAATGATTACCGTTCCTGCTAACTGAACCAGTGTTCTTTCTCTTTGTGTCAAACTTGAAAACCAGTCTTTCATAATGTAGCTCCCGTAATCTGAACACGAGCAGTCACACTTTCTTTTTCCGAAGACGCATTTTGAATTTCAACCAGATAACCCTTATCTTTAATCAATTGAGATTTCAATTTATCCAAAGCCTGTAAACTGGCTATGTCTAATTCCAGGTTAATACGGCCATCATAGTAACGTAATGACTTTATTTTCAACCCCTGAGTTTTAGAAAAAATTTCCGCACTACTGGC
The DNA here is from genome assembly GCA_026197095.1 of Gammaproteobacteria bacterium. Lineage (GTDB taxonomy): Bacteria > Pseudomonadota > Gammaproteobacteria > UBA6429 > Thiohalophilaceae > JAGLTQ01. The sequence continues at coordinate 49,022 of JAPHTF010000099.1, read as the reverse complement.
AAGCATCTCACTGAAACTACGGCCACTTTGTCCTTTACGTTTTTTCAAACTTATGAGCTGTGATTCCATGCGCGCTTTAGGATTATCTGTTCGTTTAGCAGACGGGAAGGCATTTTTATATATTTGAGTTATTTTAGTCTCTAAAATTTTATTTTGATTATTTAGCCAAATGTAATCAGTTATAAACATAAAGCCCTGAACACTTAACCAAACTACAAATAATACTGCTACAGGCAACCATGTTTTTCCTGTCTTTGACCAGTTTTTCTTTTTCTTATATAAGCCTTGTAACAGATTTATATTTTTTTCTTCTGATTTGTGGCTAATTAAATACAATAACGGATCAGTGTTGCATTGTTCCTTTTTAATATTTAGCTCTGCCGATAATTCATCTATTTTTTTATCCAGGTCTGCTTCAGTATTACAATAAATTAACTTGTTCATGTTATTTTCAGTCAGCCCATAATTGTCCAGATTAATATCATTTTCAATTGAAGCGCTAAACTTTAAGTTATAGCTGTTAAATAGCACTCTGCCGCCATCTAGCAATAATGTATTTTTTTCTAGCAGAGCATAATCGGCAATCATTTCATCCGCGTGAATACCACATTTTTCAAGTTGTGAAATAATTGATTCAAAATAGTCTTTGTTAATAACAGCAACATTATACTCATTAGCTGTATCACTATTACCTGCTTTGCCATCTGTAGCTTTTATGAGTGCAAAGTGGAGATCATCAACGTCATCAATCACACTGTCTTCCAGTATATAAGGTACAGCTTGCTGAATGTGTTGAAGGTTTTTACCCGGGACATCTGCAGTTAAAAATAAAATGTTTTCACCAGGTATAATAACTGAAACTTTATGATTCAATGCAGCTGCCGCCGCGTTGTTAAGCGAACCCTGGGCCACGTTTAAATCATTATTGATATCTTCATAAATCCAGCTTAAATCAACTGACTCTAATTCACTATTTTGGTCAACATGAGCTGGGATAAATAAATAAAAATTGGAATTCACATGACACCCCGATTACGCGATAAAATATTAACGCGACCCTCATTATCACGGTAAAGAACAGATAAATACTCTACATTCACCCGTTCTATTTGTGTTGTGGAACTCAATTGAAAATATTGTGTACTCACACTTAAACCATCTTTTTCTACTTTTTTTTGTTTTAACAATGGATGCTGAATAAAATCATCTACTTTTTCATAAGTTTCTTTGTTTCTGTCTTCTACCAGGCTCTTGGCATCTTCAAGAGACAAGTCTTTTACAATACTGCTTAATACCTCTGCAGAAGCCGTATTTACATTAATTGCAGTCTCTGACTGTAACACACATACAAAGGGGCGTAATTTTTCATAGGTCGCAAAATCTATATTTTTCACTAATAATAGTTCACTCACATCATGCATAGCCTGGTTTGCGGTACGATAAGCGGGTGACAGATTTAAATACTCATTATCTTCAGCGCCTGAAAAACCTGTCTCTTCATCTGCATCGAGCCAGTCAATAATGACTAAAGAGATATCCTCATTCAACTCAAGATTACGTAGCAAACGCTTAAAACGATCGACATATAATTTTTGTGTTTTACCATTTTGTACAAGATTATTAATATTAAATCGCGCCTGTAAATCCTCAATTCGTCCAGTCATTTTTCCACCTTCAATCGGCAATGCAGGTAAAATTGTCGCCCAGTCATCATTTAAGCTGTCAACTTTATTATCTTGACTATCACGCGTCAGAATTTGTTTGCCCCAGGCTTCTGCACCCAATATATATTGATAGGCCTGCTCTAAATTTAGAATATTTGCGCTTCGATGAATATCTAATTGCTGCCGGGATGACATTGAGACAGCAAGAATAGTCGCCAAAGCAAGAATTAACATCACGGTTATAAGTGCAATGCCTTTATCCTGTTGCTTGAAACTAAAACTCATGTATCACTTGCCACTAAAATTAAACGTTTAATTTTGCCCCAGTCCTGAAGCTCCAGGGTAACCTCAACCGCTTTGGGTAAAGGATATAAGACCATATTTTCTCCCTCATCCGGCCATGTAGAAAGCCATTCATTATTATTATTCATAAAACGCCATTCAATTGACTCAACATTTGATAAAACTTCACTGTTTAACTCTTTCGTATCTTGAGCACGATCGAGCACAGGCCAGGTAATACGTACTAGCTTTTGCTGTTCTAATTTATAAGCAACACGCTGTATGTTACTGCGCGTCAAGCGTGCGGGATTACGGTAACCTAACCGAGTCCATGCTATCGTTTCATTACCATTTTTACCTGACTGCATAGCTGGTAAAAAGTCACCATATTCATCCCTGATTTTTCGCGAAACGGCTTGTCTTAAATCATCACTAATACGCATCATCAGCAACTGAACTTCAGCAATTCGATCGGCGCTCTGTTGTGTAATGTTTTTTGTTTTAATCACTGTTTGTAAACCACCATATGCCATTACCGATACCAGGCTGAATATTGACAATGCGACGAGTAACTCTAATAAGGTAAAGCCTCGCTTTAAATGTGATTGTCTTATTATCATGGTATGGATGTATTGCTACTTCTATTACCAGTAAAGGCGATAAAACGTACTATCGGTTCACCTTCATTATTAACCCGGCTTACATGGATATCCAGTCGTCGAAGATCCTTATCAGCAGTATTAGAGACTTTTAGTTCCCAGCGCCATTCCTGATTTGCCATAATTTCCTGGCCACTTGAGGTGCCTGTCTCTGGCCAATTATCCAGTTGAACTTCACTTGCTTTATTATTGGCGATCCATAATGCAACCGTTTTATCTTTTAAATAACTTAATTGTGATGCCTGGGTACCGGCGACTTTAATGACTGTTCCTAACCCCATGGTAAGAACAGCAAGAGCAACAAGCACTTCAAGTAAGGTAAATGCTTTTTGTTTATACCTGAAATATTCCATGTTAATTTTCATACGTGTTTATATGTTCAAGTTTTAATTCGCCATTAAAAAGCCCCAGTAAACGATAATAGTTTTGAGGGTTATCTTTTGTATTAAGCCTTATCTCAAATGGCGTTTGCTCACCGCTCGATAAAAAATACAACCGCAACAGATTTTCTTTTTTTGTTTCAACTAACTTTAATTCGGCTTCCGTTTCTACTCGGAAATCTAATTCTTCATTTATTGTTCTTGCTTGAAATATCTTATTATTTAAAGGTATCCATTTTTTTTCTTTATATTCTAAAAACAAATATTCTTGCTTATTTATTTCCATTGCGATTTCTTTAGCCTGGATTATGGCTTCTTCTCGCACTAATTTAATCAATGCATGCAGGCGTTTAGCTTCCTCTTCCATTTTGCGCTCAGCACCCGATGCCCCCATTGATAAAACAGCCAGGCTTGTAACAATCCCCAATAAAACAATAACTACCAGCAGTTCAATTAAGGTAAATCCATTTTTATGACTAATCTGCATTTACTTTACCAACAGCTATTTAACAAGCTGGTTAAGATCAAGCACGGGTAATAAAATCGCTAATACTATAATTAATACAACGCCACCCATAACAACAATGAGTAAAGGTTCTAACAATCCCATTAACATGGCCAAGGTTGTTTCTAACTCTCTCTCCTGATTCATCGCTGCACGTTCAAGCATTTGTTCAAGCTGCCCGGTTGCTTCACCACTTGCAATCAAGTTAATTAACATAGGGTTAAAATAACCGCTTTGTTCTAAAGTATTCGACAAACTACTGCCCTCACTCACCTGTTGCGATGCATTCTCTACCGCTTCACGCATTGGAATATTATCCATTACCTTAACCGCGATACGCATAGCCTCAAGAATAGGAACGCCACTTGCGGCTAAGATACTTAAGGTACGAGAAAACTGTGCAGAATTTGCGCCTAAGGCTAAATTACCGATAACGGGAAGTTTTAATACCAGCTGGTGATAACGCTTCCTAAAAACAGGTTTCTGTATGATTTTTTTAAATATTACAAAAGCGGCCAGCATGGCCAGGAACAAATAAATAAACCACACTTGCATGAAGTCACTTACCGCAATAAGCGCAATTGTTAGCCAGGGTAATTTTTGCCCTGTATCTGAGAAAACCTTAACCACTTCGGGAACAACATAAGTTAATAAACCGCTCACTACCAAAATTGACATAATGGTTAAAATAACAGGATAGATAAGTGCAAGCTTCATACGTTGCTGTATCTGTTGGCGTTGTTCTGTGTAATCAGCCAAACGTTCCAAAACAACATCAAGATGCCCAGACTGTTCACCTGCAGCAACTGTTGCACAATACATCTCGGAAAAGATATGCGGATAATCACGCAAACCATCAGCCAGTGTATGACCTTCAAGTATTTTAGCGCGCACACCTAAGAGAAGTTTTTTTATTTTTGGTTTTATACTTTGACGTGCAACGGTTGCGGTTGCTTCATCTAATGGAATGCCCGACCGCGACAAGGTTGCAAGTTGTCGGGTCATTAACGCTAATTCAGTCGTATTAATTCGCTGATTTAATACAAAGATATTATTTTTTTTATTACCTGACTGGTTTTTAACTTCGGCAACTGTTAAAGGAACAAGATTTTTTTCACGTAACTGTTGCCGTATCAAACGCGCAGAATCACCTTCTAAAATACCTTTTTTTTCACGTCCTTTTTGATCAAGCGCGGAATACTCAAAGGCACTCATAACTCACCACCTGCAATTTAGTCATCACGACTAGTCTTCCCTGGTCACGCGTAATACTTCTTCAAGTGAAGTCTTACCCGCAAGTATAAGGCGAATCCCATCAGCACGAATACTTGGTGAGTATTTACGTACATATTGTTCAAGCTCATGTTCGCCGCTGCCATCATGAATTAGAGTTTTTAATTTATCGTCTACTTCAACTAATTCATAAATACCCGTGCGTCCTTCGTAACCCGATTGATTACATTTTTTGCAGCCATTGGGTAAATACAGGGTCGGTGGATTATCTGAGGCAATGCCTAATAATTTACATTCACTGGCATCTGGTTTGTAAGGTGTTCTGCATTCTTTACATAATAATCTCACCAGGCGTTGCGCCAAGACACCAATCAAACTTGATGACAGCAGGAAAGGCTCTACACCCATATCACGTAAACGGGTTATCGCACCCACTGCAGTATTGGTATGCAATGTCGAAAAAACCATATGCCCAGTTAAACTCGCTTGTACGGCTATTTGCACCGTTTCTAAATCTCGAATCTCACCCACCATCACGATATCGGGATCTTGACGCAGGATGGCGCGTAAGCCACGGGCAAAGGTCATATCTACCTTGGCATTAACCTGGGTCTGCCCAATGCCATCAATATAGTATTCAATAGGATCTTCAACAGTAACAATATTTCGATCGGTGTTATTCACTCGACCTAATGCAGCATATAATGTTGTTGTCTTACCTGAACCAGTTGGACCAGTGACCAAAATAATGCCATGCGGACGATGCACTAATTGATCCATGCGTTTTAAGGTATCGTCATCCATACCCAGGTTTTGTAAATCAAGCCGCCCTGCTTGTTTGTCTAAAATACGTAACACAACACGTTCACCATGACCTGCTGGCATGGTCGAAACACGAACATCAACTGCACGTCCGGCTATTCGTAATGAAATACGGCCATCCTGAGGTAAACGTTTTTCGGCAATATCCATCTTAGCCATGACTTTAATACGCGAGGCAATAAGGGGGGCTAACGCTCGCGGAGGTTGCATTACTTCCTGTAACACACCATCAACACGTAAACGAATTAATAAACGATTCTCAAAGGGTTCAATATGAATATCTGATGCATTTTGTTTAACTGCACGTGCCAATAAAACATTAATCAAGCGAATGATCGGAGCATCATCTTCTGCGTCAAGCAAATCTTCAGGTTCAGGCAAGGCTTCAGCGACACCGGATAAATCAATTTCATCATCAAATGATTCCATCGAATTTTGTTGTGATTGGGACTCATAACTTTGTTGTAACAAAGCATCAAACGTTTCACTATCAACAGTTTGTACTTTGGATGCTTTTCGAGTGTGGCGCTGAATTTCTAAAAGAATAGTCGGCGATAATTTCTCACGACATGTCAGAAAAATAGAGTGGCTATCACTTTCTGTCACCATCACTCCATGGCGGCGTGCAAAGGCAAAAGGCAAACGATCCTCATCAGTATAATGGGGATTATCTAAATTACTGTTTTCCACCATCGGTTGATTCTGACTGCTTGTCATTAACCTTCTCCATCATGGTCGGTGGTACTGCGATGACTTTTAATTTTTCATCATCGCTTTCAGATAATGATGATTCACTGTAAGGCGCAGGTAATGTTAAAAACTGCTTATTCTCAGCTAATAGCGGCGAATCTTCTTCGGAAGCCAGTCGAAATCCATCTTCACGTAACTTAAGTTGCTGGCCACGTATGAAATTATATTTATCGCCTGTATGTGCGGATGTCAACGCAGCATCTTTTAATATAGTAGGCTGCAAAAACACCATAAGGTTAGTTTTAATTTTAGAAGTTTTGTTGTAACGAAAGAACCAACCAAGTAAAGGAACATCACCTAAACCTGGGACACGTTGCTCTGTATCTTGAAAATCTTCCTTTATTAAGCCACCCAATACAATCATTTGACCATCATCGACAATAACATTGGTTTTAAGTGAACGTTTATTGGTAATCAAATCAACCGCCTGAGCACTCGAAGTAACGGATGAAACTTCTTGCTCAACTTTCATTTTAATCGCGTTACCTTCATTAATCTGTGGAGTAATGCGTAGTGTCAAGCCCACATCTTCTCGCTGAATAGTTTGGAAAGGATTTGTAGGTGTACTACCACCGCCTGTTCCTGAATAAGAACCGGTCAGAAAAGGCACATTATCTGCCACAACAATCTCAGCTTCTTCATTATCTAATGTTAATAGGGAAGGAGTAGAAAGAATATTCGATTTACCATCTGAACTTAATGCACTGATTAGCGCACCAACACGACTTGCGCCTTCTAAATTACCCACTCCCAAATTCAAACCAGGGCCTAATGAAGGTGGATCACTCAATAATCCGGTTAGAGAATTACCCAATCCAAATGAAACCAAGCCAACTGCATTTTTCCCGGTAGAATCAGCTGCCCACTGTATGCCAAACTCTTGAGCTGAATTAGATGAAACTTCAGCAATGATCGCTTCTACTAATACTTGCGCACGGCGAACATCAAGGCGACGAATGACCGCGCGTAAAGATCTAAAAATATCAGGTGGTGCAGTTATCACTAAAGCATTGGTATTCTCATCTGCCTGGATACTAATCGCGTCTGGCTTTGTTGTTGACGTCTTATTACCTTTTGCATCGCTAACACTTTTACTTACCCCCGTTAATACTGTAACCAAATCTTTGGCGACAGCATTACGTAAATAAACCACTTGAGTTGAACCGCCATCATCAACAGGTGTGTCAAGATGTGCGATTAACGCTTTCGTTCTTAAACGTGAAGCTTTATTGCCACCTAATAAAATACTATTCGTTCTATCGTCGGCAATTAAATTATTTTTCTTTTGCTTGGGATCTTGCGAAGAGAGTTGCTGAATGATTCGTACCACTTCACTTGCTGAGGCATGTTGCAGCGCGACGACTTCGATGTCATCACCGGTAGCCTGATCTATACTACTAATGATATTTTTTAAGCGTCGAATATTAGCCCCGGAATCTGAAATAACTAAAACATTTGAAGCGGGATAAGCCGCTAAATGTCCGCGCTGAGGAACCAGGGGTCTTAAAATGGGAACAAGCTCTGCAGCCTCAACATTTTTAATTTCTAAAACTTGAGTAATAAATTCATCACTTAATGGAACAGTTTTTTGACCCGTAATAATCGCATCTTGTTTAGCATTAACCTCGGGTACAATTTTAGTAACATTATCTCCAGGTATTGCAGCAAAGCCATGTACTTTTAAAACGGAAAGGAAAACCTCATAAACTTCAGATGTTTTTAAGGCGCGATGAGAGATGACGGTGACCTTACCCTTAACACGTGGGTCAACAATAAAATTACGCCCCGTCATTTCTGATACTGCAGAAATAACTGCGCTAATATCCGTATCATTGAAGTTTAAAGTGACTTTATTTGCTACAGGAGCTTTTTTGTCATTAACTGCATTCACGGGTAACGAGGTAAAAACAAAAGCAATAAATATACTGGTGATTAAAAACCCCCATAATTGCTTAAAAACTAAACTTGCATCCTGCCTCATCATTATTCCTACTCATACCCTGTTATTATTCTATATATACGACGCAGATAATATACACTAAAACTCAGACGTATACCCAGTAATGCTTAAGCAGAACAAGCAGATACCATTAAAAACTCAGCTGAATGGTTTGTTCCTGGCCGTTTCGTTGAACTGTCAGTTCCAGTGATTGCTGCTCAGACAGGGTATTTATTAACCCGTATAGCGTAGCAGGATCACTTAACGAATGACCATTTATTCCCGTTATTACATCTGTATTTCTAATATTCATCGCCGTCATCAAATCCTGATCATCATGTGAAAGTGTATACCCTTGCACCTTGCCATCATTCATTACGGGATTTATCCGCACTTGCTCCCAGATTTTTTCCGGTTCATTGATTAATGTATCGCGCATATTTTTTAAACGCTGATTTTGACTTTGATTTACCTGCATACCCGGCAGTTGCTCTTGTACACTAACATTGTTTTGTGACGTTCTTTTTACTGACTGCTCGTTCGACTCGGTGGCAGGCTCTGAACTGTAAAATGCCTTACTGTCCACTTTTGCTTTTGGTAAACGTAATGTTTCTAAGCGCCCATTTCGTTTAAGAATAATGCGATCTGCATAAACAGCATGTAAGAGTGCTCCACCAATCACTTTGTCACCAATATGGTATGTTTTATCTTTGTCTTTACTACTGGAAATAATCGCCAGTGCCTCGCTGGCATTCGTTGTCGCAAAGACACCCTTTAATTCTAACTTTAAGCGAGTTTCTGGAGCATCAATAACCTGTTGTTGCACCACAACAGGCTTCTTGGCATCACCAAATAAATGATAGGCTGCGACATCGTTAAGATCGGGAACTGAGACTGCCGTATCAATGAGCTCAACTGACTTAACTTGGTTTTTAATAGTCGTCGTCTGAGTATCTTGTTCATCTGTAAACAGCTGCCAGGTTAACTCAGCAAATGTTTGCGCTATCAATACAATAAGAACGATAGAAATAAACTTCGGCAAATACTTATTTGCATGCTGTTTAATCTCATTCCACGGCAGGTCCTGCCAAAACTGTGTCAGTTGCGCTTTATTCATACTTAAAATATTAATGCTTACTTATATACCTGTTGTTAATTAACAAAATGTTTTTAAACTCATTGAACAGCATTTTATACTGAATAAGTTTATTAGAATCTTCTATTTTTCATTTCTTTTATTAAGAAATCACTTTTCATCCCTAACATCAATATAGCTTCGCCACACTTTGTCAGATAGTGACAATTTTGGTCACATTAGAACACGTTTATAGCTTTCATCAACATTCATATCTTACGCTAAAGAGTCGTTCAACAAAAATAAAAACGTGATTAAAATCACACTAAGTCACTGAATTTAAACTATTATTATAAATATCTAAAGAATTTAAATCTTTAACCGATAGCCTGTATTGTGACTTGGCATACAAGCTGCTATAAAAACTATTAGAAATAACAACTGAATACAGAATTTTAAATTTTATTAACCCCGAACGAACACCGGAGAACAACATGAAAAAAATGCAACAAGGTTTTACTCTTATCGAACTGATGATCGTTGTAGCGATCATTGGCATCCTGGCTGCCATCGCGATTCCTGCGTATAATGGCTATATCTCTTCAGCTAAAATTAATGCACATATCAGTAATAAAGATATTGCCCTTCGCTTAATCCGAAACGAGTATGCAAAAGGTTCATCAGGCGGTAGTTGTGCAAACTCTAATCTTTCAGCTAACCTGGCTGGTTTCATTGATGGCTTGAACCAAGGTGGTAAAAAAGCAGTGGGTAATTCTGGACAAGATGCTTATGTTGCAGTTGCGTCGGGCGCAGCACCTGCAGGTGCTACTAATGCAGGAACAGTAGGCGTTTATGGCACATTTGATACGGCCTCAAGTTGCCCTGCGACAGGTTCATTTACTGTTAGCATGCTTGCTGTCACTGGCCTTTCTGCAAAATATCCTACAGATTCTCTAACTACCGTTACTTTTTCAATGGACTAATTATTTTAGTTGAAAATAAAATTAAGGGTCAGCTATCATATAGCTGGCCCTTAATTCATTATAAAATCACTAATTTTATAGAAGAATTTAAAAATGAAAAATAACACCGGTTTTACCTTGATCGAGCTCATGATTGTTATTGCGATTTTAGGCATCGTTAGCGCAATTGCTATACCTCTGTACTCCGGATATATCGCAACGGCAAGGCTAGCTGAAGCTAAAAATAACATCGCGGCATTAAAGTTAGCCGAGGAAGAGCACTTCCTTGAGAATAATAGCTACTTTTATGACATGACAAACGATAATGCTAATCTTGCGTCTGCAAGCACTAATTTATGGAGTGCAACTAAAGGTGATGGCAACCAAGTAAACTTTACTTATACAGTTAGTGGCAGCGGTAATAGCTACACTATTACAGCTACGGGCAATGCGGGAACTCCGGTTGCTGGAAAAATTGAAAGTTACTCAAAATAATATCCCATTTCAATAATTCCTTGGCCTGAAATTTATTGAGTTGTTGACTGTAACTACAAAAATATGTTCAACAACAATTACAATAAGAACAAACAAGCTGTTAAAAATATTGAAGTCGCTTCAATAATACTTTTATCATCGTTAGTATTTCTTTTACCTCTGCTTTATTTCGGCAGTCTACGTGATGCTTCATCTTTACCTCGTTATGCTCTTTATGGTTTTAGTTCGGGTATAATTTTATCATTTATTCTCATAAAGAATTTTACCGAACATACACTACCGCATTTTCAGCAGTATTTATTTTTACCTGTACTCTTATTCCTTACCTGGGCATGGCTTTCTTCAAGTTGGAGTATTGATCCAAAAAATTCTTTCCTCGAACTCATTCAATTAACTGGTTGTATAATAATTGCCTTTTCAATTTCACAATTAACAAGGCTTAAGTATTTAACCATCATTATTACATGTTCCGTTTTGGGTGCTTCAATTGCATCTGCTATCGGTATTGCTCAGTATTTTAATTTTAACCCCATCGGGTACCATCAATTCAGTATTCCAGCATCAACGTTCACAAATACTAATATTGCAACTACTTACATTGATTTAATTACACCGCTCGCATTTGCACTTATTTTTGTTGTGAAGTCTAAAAAATACAAATATCTTACAGTAGTAGGTAGCATATTATGCTTGTCATTTTTACTGCTTTCTCACAGCCGCGGTTCATGGCTGTCTCTTGTTTTCATAATGATTGGTATATTATTTCTATTGTTCAAAAATACTAACTTTAAACAAGCCCTGTATTCACAAATTGCTTCAAACAAATTCTATTTAATAATTTCGATTATTATTCCATTTTTATTATTCTTTATTCCTACTAATGTTAGTGATCAACCAGTTAAAAATAGCCAATTAGCTTTTGATGGTTCAGCGAAAATTCGACTAGATGCATATATTAATTCATTAGCTATGGTGAAAGATTACCCTATTATGGGATCTGGATATGGTGGTTTTAAAACAAGTTTCAGACATTATATGTTTAGTGTAGTTCCCTTTACTAAGGTCACAGAAGATAATGTATTTGCTCGTCTCCATAATGATCTTCTGCAATCATTCGTTGAACTAGGATTAATAGGCGGCCTATTATTTATTTATATCTATATTATTTTGCTTCAATCCTGTTGGCGGATAATAAAAAAATCAACTGATCCACATTTAATATTTTTAGTTTCTGGTCTATTGCTAGCCGTTATTGCCAATGGAGTACATGCAAGTGTAGATTTTCCCTTTCATAAACCATCATCAACATTGCAGTTTTGGATTTGGTTAGGGATCATCTCCGCACTATCAATTAAAACAATCCCCGTGAAAATTATAAATATAAATAAAAGCACTGTTATACTTTTAATAATTTTTGGTTTAATATTTTCATTATATAATCTTAATTATTATCAAGCTTATATTAATGCTAGTAAACATCGGCTTATAGCTGAAAATAATATAAATACAGGTAACTGTGTACCCGCACAAAAAAGTGTTGACAAAATGATGGATTCATTTGACACAGATTTTCGTCATCAATCACTATATGTTGCGGTTTATAGCCAATGTGATATCGATGTTAAAGAAAAGCTTTTTGCTATGAATCGTGTTTTAAGTTATGACGAGACGAATACGCGAGCATACATTACTCGGGGTACTATTTACCTGCAGCAAAAGTCAACTCAAAAAGCCATTAATGATTTTCTACGGGTAACACAGATACTTCCTCATCGAGCTAGTGGCTATATTGGGTTAGCATATGCAGCGTTACAAAATCAAAATAAGTCTGCAGCCGTCAAGCTCCTAAAATATGCCAAAAAAGTTGATCCTGAAAACGAACTTTCTTCACCATTACTGAATCAAATAAACCAAGATAATTTTTAATCATAAATTATATTTCTCACACCAATATAAGTAAATACTAATATTTAAACATTAATTAGGTACAACTTTAGTGAAGATATAATTTATTTATTAGAAAATAACAAATTATTTTAGTAATTAGTTCAAAAAAACCATATAACTCGTTAATCTATATTGATAGTTTGCCGATACATAGATACATTAATATATAAATATTTATACCAAAATTATAAGAGACTAACAATTAATGGCTACCGCAGCAGCAGTAACTCAATTAAGTGGACTAGCACGCAAACTCGTAGAAGATGGCATTCTCGAGCAAGCAAAAGCTATTTCTGCTCTAGAAGCCGCCACCAAAAAGAAAATTCCATTTGTTAGTTTTCTTGTCGAAAATAAACTCGCTGATGCAAAAAAAATAGCTCACTCCGCCTCCGAAGAATTTGGTGTACCGCTAGTCGATATTGATGTCGTTGATATTGAACCTGAAGTTGTAAAACTAGTTAAAGAAAAACTCATTAGGCAACACCACACCATTCCGTTATATAAACGTGGTAACCGTTTATTTGTTGCGGTTTCTGACCCTACTAATTTACAGGCCTTAGATGAAATAAAATTTCATGTAGGTATGACCACAGAAGCCGTTTTAGCTTGCGATGATCGTCTCATGGCCTTTATCGAAAAAAACCTTGCTGAGGCAGATACTAGCTTAAGTGATTTAGGTGATAGTGATCTTGATGATGTTGAGTTTATTGATGAAGAGGCAACGTCGAAAGAATCTCAATCAGACTCTGAAGTTGATGATACACCCGTAGTTCGTTTCGTAAATAAAGTCCTACTGGATGCAATTAATAAGGGGGCATCGGATATTCACTTTGAACCCTACGAAAAAAGCTATCGAGTACGTTTTAGAACTGATGGAATATTAGCTGAAGTTGCTTCCCCTCCTCTTGGTATGAGCATGCGTTTAGCCGCCCGTATTAAAGTTATGTCACGTATGGATATTTCAGAACGACGTATTCCACAAGATGGTCGTATTAAACTTAATTTATCTAAAAGCCGTGCCATTGATTTTCGTGTAAATACCTGCCCAACCCTCTTTGGAGAGAAAATTGTATTACGTATTTTAGACCCAAGTAGTGCCAAAATGGGGATCGACGCTTTAGGCTTTGAGCCTGAACAAAAGAAAATATTGTTAGAAAATCTGCATAAACCCTATGGCATGTTCCTGGTTACAGGCCCAACGGGTAGCGGTAAAACAGTTACTCTTTATACTGGTGTAAATATCCTTAACCAACCAGAAATCAATATTTCAACGGCTGAGGATCCAGTAGAAATCAATCTTGCTGGCGTAAATCAGGTAAATGTTGATCCCAAAGTCGGCCTTAATTTTGGTAGCGCATTGCGTGCCTTTTTACGTCAAGATCCTGATGTAATACTGGTTGGTGAAATCCGTGACCTTGAAACAGCTGAAATTGCTATTAAAGCAGCCCAAACTGGCCATATGGTACTCTCAACCTTGCACACCAATGATGCACCACAAACTCTGACGCGTATGGTTAACATGGGGATCCCGCCCTTTAATATTGCATCCGCTGTAAACTTAATTATTGCTCAACGTCTTGCCAGGCGTTTATGTACCCATTGCAAAAAACCGGCTGATCTACCTAAAGAAGCTTTATTAGAAGAAGGTTTTACTGAAGCACAAGTAGCAAAGGGTATAAAAATATTTGGCCCACAAGGATGTGATCAATGTTCAAATGGCTATAAGGGGCGTGTTGGTGTATATCAAGTTATGCCTATCTCAGCTGCAATTGGGAAACTCATCATGGAAGGCTGTACATCATTAGATTTAGCAGAACAAGCTCAAAAAGAAGGTATAAGTGATCTTCGCCAGTCAGGATTAAAGAAAGTTCTTGATGGCCACACCTCTTTAGAAGAAGTTAATCGTGTTACAAAAGAATAAGAATCGAAAGAATAATTTATACAAAATCCTCTGTCTTAAGGAATAATAATAAATATGGCAACAAAAGCAGCAAAAAAAGAAACGTTCATCTGGGAAGGCAAAGACAGTAAAGGCCAGAAAACTCAAGGTGAAACTATGGGTGCAAGTGTAGCTCTGGTAAAAGCTGATCTTCGTCGTCAGGGTGTTAATCCAACTAAAGTTCGAAAGAAACCAAAACCATTATTTGGTGGAGGCGGTAAAACCAAGATCACTCCGTCAGATATATCTATTTTTGCCCGCCAGCTTGCAACCATGATGGACTCTGGCGTACCGCTGGTTCAGTCATTTGAAATAATAGGAAAAGGACATGAGAACCAAGGCATGTCTAATCTCTTGAATGCAGTGAAAAATGATATTGAAGGCGGAACCACTCTTTCTGAAGCTTTGGCTAAACACCCATTACAGTTTGATGAACTTTTTTGTAATTTAGTACAGGCAGGCGAGCATGCAGGTATTCTTGATAGCATCCTGGATAAAATAGCCACCTACAAAGAAAAAACGGAAGCCATTAAAGGAAAAATTAAAAAAGCGATGACGTATCCAATGGCAATCATGGTAGTCGCATTTATTATTACTGTTATTCTATTGATTTTTGTTATCCCTCAATTTGAACAACTTTTTTCAGGCTTCGGTGCAGATCTACCAGCAATGACAAAATTTGTTGTAAAAATGTCAGAATGGATGCAAGCCTATTGGTGGGCACTATTTGCTGGTATAGGTATAGTTGTCAAAACGGGTCTTGAAGCAAAAAAGCGTTCCAAAGCTTTTAATATATTTTTAGATAAATATTTACTTAAAGCACCCGTTATTGGATCAATTTTACACAAGGCGGCAATAGCACGATATGCACGTACTTTATCCACAATGTTTGCCGCTGGTGTTCCGCTTGTTGAGGCAATGGATTCAGTATCAGGAGCTGTTGGCAATGTCGTTTACAAAGAAGCAGTACTAAAAATGCGAGATGAGGTTTCTACTGGTACTCAAATTAATACCGCAATGAAACAAGCAAAGTTATTTCCACATATGGTTGTGCAAATGACAGCTATTGGTGAAGAGGCGGGCTCAGTTGATACGATGCTATCAAAAGTTGCTGATTTCTATGAAGCAGAAGTGGATGATGCCGTAGATAATTTAACTGCATTATTAGAACCTATGATCATGGCATTCCTTGGTGTCGTGATTGGTGGCCTGGTTATTGCCATGTACTTACCTATCTTCCAAATGGGTAAAGTAGTTAGCTAGACAACTACAATAAAATATTTTTCAATGATTATTGATGTACTTCAGCAAAATCAGACTTTTTATATTATAGCTGTAATTATTCTTGGACTACTTGTTGGCAGTTTTTTGAATGTTGTCATTTATCGCCTACCTATTATTTTTAAAAGAGAATGGCGTAAAGACTGCTGTAACTATCTGGAAGAAAATTACAAAGCAGAAATCAGGCTTGATACAAGTAATGAACCTCCTGAACCCTTTAACCTGGTTCAGCCTGATTCAACCTGTCCTGTTTGTCAGCATAAAATCCGTGCATGGGAAAATATCCCTGTTATAAGCTACCTTTTCCTTAAAGCAAAATGTTCGAACTGTAAAACACCCATATCTTTTCGCTATCCTTTTGTTGAACTATTGAGCGCAACTTTAGCGGCGATATGTGCCTGGAAATTTGGATTTTCACTTACAGGATTCTCAGGAATTATACTTTCATGGGCACTCATTTCACTTTCTTTTATCGACTATGATACCCAGTATTTGCCCGATCAAATTACACTGCCGTTTTTGTGGTTAGGTTTACTGCTAAATTTAAGCAATACTTTTACTGATATTAACTCAGCCATTATTGGTGCAGTAGCTGGCTACCTTGTTCTTTGGGGTGTTTATCACCTATTTAAACTCCTTACCAAAAAGGAAGGTATGGGTTACGGAGATTTTAAATTACTTGCACTTTTAGGCGCCTGGATAGGTTGGCAATTTCTTCCCGCAATCATTATTCTTTCTTCTCTCGTCGGTTCTATTATTGGTATTTCACTTATATTACTTAAAAAGCACCAACGCGAGATCCCTATACCTTTTGGCCCTTATTTAGCTATTGCTGGCTGGATTGTTTTACTCTGGGGAACAGAAATTAATCAATCCTATTTAAACTGGATTAGTTAAGAAAAAACATGCTTGTTATTGCTTTAACAGGTGGAATTGGCAGTGGTAAATCAACTGTTTCTGAAATATTCCAATCAAAGAATGTTCCTGTAATCGATACTGATATTATTTCTCGAGAGCTGGTTGAGCAAGGCAAACCCGCGTATACTGAAATCATAAATACCTTTGGTGAAAAAATACTAGCTAAAAACAAAAGTATAAATCGCCAAACACTCCGACAGATTATATTTTCATCAGAAAAAAAACGCTTACAACTAGAAAATATTCTTCACCCTTTAATCTGGGAAGAAGTTAAATTGCGGCTGTCAGAACTATCATCACCTTACTGTATTGTTGTAGTGCCACTTTTATTAGAAAACTCGTTGCAAAAAAAAACCGTTACATTTGATCGAGTCCTCGTCATTGATGCACAAGAAGAAATACAAAAAAGCCGAGTACAAAACAGAGATAACTGCGATCGTGCAGCAGTAGAAAATATTATGGCAAGTCAGGTGTCGCGCCAGACTCGTCTAGAGGCCGCGGATGATGTTTTAGAAAATGTAAATAATTTAGCCTCGCTAAAAGAAAAAGTTGAACTTTTGCACAAAAAATATCTTAAACTCTCTAAGTAAGATATTCTGTTTAAGAACGAATAGTTGATAATTTTCTTTAACTCACTCAAAATCCCTGTATAAGTAAAGCATAGTATAAATTATGAGCGACACAATATTTTACGAACAACCTTTAAATGAGAGAATGCGAAGTTTTCTTCGTCTTGAGCATCTGTTTAAGCATGCCGCATACACATTGCGAGGTTATTCAATATGGGATAGTCGTTCTACATTAAGTAGCATTACCACTATTCTGGATATTTTATCCCGCAATGATCTAAAAACTGAATTATTAAAAGAACTGGAACGTCAGGAAAAAACGTTATCTGCGTTATCGAATCTCGCAGGCGTTGATAAAGAACAGCTTAATAACATCCTGAAGCAAATAGAAACATCGCAACAAAATATTTTGGATTTTAATGGTCAGTTAGGACAAAACATTCGTGACCATGAATTATTAAATAGCTTAAGACAGCGTAGCAGTATTGTTGGTGGAACATGTAATTTTGATATTCCCTATCTACACCACTGGTTACAACAGCCGCCAGAGTATCGTATCGGAAAGCTAGAAAACTGGCTGGAAAAACTTGAAATTATTTCGCATCCGATAAGCTTAATTTTAGATATCACTCGAGAAAGCAGTTCACCTGCAAAAATTATTGCTGAAAAAGGATTTTACCAGCAAAATGTTGACAGCAATGCTCCCGTGCAACTAATTCGAGTAGGTTTAAATCGGGAATCAGAATATTTTCCAGAAATCAGTGCTGGGAAACAGCGTTTTTCAATACGTTTTATGTTGCCCCAGGATGGGAAGCGTCCAATTCAAGCTATGGAAGATGTTAATTTTCAGCTTGTTTGTTGTGCGATATGAATACAATTGTCAAATGTCCTGCATGCCAAAAGCAGGTAGAATGGTCAGAACTATCTGCATTCAGACCATTCTGTAGTGAACGCTGCCGTTTAATTGATTTAGGGGATTGGGCAAGTGAAAAACATGCTATAGCCGATGAAACTATACCAACCACAGAAGAGTTTCCATTCTCCAGTAGTGAAGATATAGATAGTTTTTAATTAGCTGTTTGTCTCACCAATATTGGAAATGCTAATATATATTTTTTTTGCTTTGTCGCTACCTCTAACTCTGAAAACCAATCTGCGCGTCCGCTAACACAAACTGGCAATAGAGCATTCCCTTTCCACTTTTGTTTATTTCTGATTGGACTGCCTTCTTTTGATAACTTAAAACGATTAATACCCATATCCATATTTTTCATTTTAAAATCAATTGAAATTGACTCAACACCAAAGCCATCATTATTTTCAGTCCAAACTGAAACACTAAATGGTTTTAAATAAAAAATATTTTTGTCATATACTATTTCCAGACTGAATTTATCAGAATCTACTCTGCATATTTTTTCTTGAGCGTTGCAGGCGCTATCCGGTAGAGCAGTAACTATGTATTCTTTATTTTCATTTTTAAGAGGCAGGATAGAAATTGAAACTGTTATGCCCATTATCAGTAGTGCGATTATTATAATCTTGTTTAATCTAGTCATAAATGTGTATTAACTTTTCCAGAATGCTCCGATAGAGGCTATACCGTGTCCTCCATGTTCTTTTGCTATAATTATATCCTTCTCAGTCATACCACCAAGCGCAAAAACAGGCATGTTCGTTTTATCGGTTAACTCTTTAAAATATTCCCAGCCAATCGGTACTGAATCTGGATGTGATAATGTTTTATTAACAGGCGATAATACCGCAAAATCAATATTCTTTTCTTCAGCCATTAGCAACTCATCATAATTATGTATTGATGTTGAAGTTAACAATTCTTCATCTTTATTTTCAGAGGTGTATAATGCTATTTCTTCTGAATTTAAATGTAAGCCATGACTAAATTTAGCAGCATAAAATTTTCTAAACTTTTCATATGACGTATTTAAGAATAGCTTTGATTTTTTTTCTTGACAGGCTGAATATATTTTTTCAGCATAGTTAAAATAGACATCTTCATCTAAACCGGGAGCACGAAACTGAATAAGTTTGATTCCTTGTTCTAATCCTGATTGAATGCGAGATAACAATTCTGCTTCACTATCAAACTTGCCTGTAATCATATATCGATCTGGTAAATTAAGTGCTTTGATAATAGGCAAATTTGCATCAGGAAAATCATACGCAGCTAAGTCATCAACATTCACCCAACAAGTTTTTTGGCCTTCTTTACCAAAGGCTTTTCCTGCAAAGTTATCTACACACCACACATCTAATAAAACAGATTTATCCGTATAATCATGGTGTATTCGTATTAAGGAAGAAGCATGTACTAAGGATATTCCAACTTCTTCAACTAACTCTCGTTTTAACGCAGCTAAAACAGTCTCATTATTTTCAACTTTGCCACCGGGAAATTCCCACAAACCACCTTGATGGGAATCTTTCGGGCGTTTAGCAATAAAGATTTGCCCATGTTGATTTTTAATAACGGCAACGGCAACATGAACTTTTTTTAAAAAGGACATAACTTAAATTATATGAAACATCTATATATTTCTTTCAATTAAGTACGATATTCAGCATTAATCCGAACATAGTCATACGAAAAGTCACATGTCCAAACCATAATTTCTTTGTCTCCGCGACCAAGATCTATATGAATAGTAATATCACTTTTATCCATGACTTTCTGGCCTCTCTCTTCACTATAATCACTCGCTTTACCACCATCGCGAACGATATAAACATCATCTAAGGCAATATTAACTTTAGATAAATCAAAGTCTGTTACACCGGCTCGTCCTACTGCAGCAAGTATCCTTCCCCAGTTTGGGTCACTAGCAAAAAAAGCTGTTTTCACCAGAGGAGAATGAGCAACGGTAAACGCAACATCCTTTGCCTCTTTGTCATCTTTACAGCCGCTAACAGCTATAGAAATAAGTTTTGTTGCACCTTCACCATCACGTACTATGTCTTTGGCAAGTTCTTCACAAATTTCTGTTAATGCGCCCTGAAAAGCCGAAAGTTCAGCGCTATCCTTTGCCAATTCCAGGCCTGACTGACCTGTTGCAATTAATATAGCGGAATCATTAGTAGAAGTATCACCATCAACTGTAATCCTGTTAAACGAATGGTTTACAGCATCAAGCAAACAATTTTGCAATAATCCCTGCCCAAGCTTTGCATCAGTTGCGATATACGCAAGCATAGTAGCCATATCAGGCCGAATCATGCCAGAACCTTTGGCAATACCACTGATTGTTATAGTTTGATTATTAATATTGAGACTACGTGTGAAGGCTTTAACAACAGTATCCGTTGTCAAAATTCCTTTAGCGGCACTTTCCCAATTATCTTCTGACAGGTTTTCGTAAGCACTATTAATAGCTTTTTGAAATTTACTCACTGGCAAATATTCGCCAATAACCCCCGTGGAAAAAGGTAAGACTTCAGAAGTTTTAACTGAAGCAACATTCGCAACCATGTCACAACATGAGATTGCATCATCAATGCCCTGCTCACCTGTGCCGGCATTTGCATTACCTGTATTCACTAATAAATAACGGGGTGAAGATAGAGTTAAATGTTTTTTCGAAATAACGACAGGTGCTGCACAAAATGCATTTTGTGTAAAAACAGCCACAGTATGTGAATTTTCAGCGATTTCAATTAAAACAAGGTCACTGCGATCTGAAGTAGATTTACCTTTTTTAATGCCTGCACAGGCAACACCTAAGCGTATACCTGCGACCGGGAATTTTTTAAAATCAATATTTCTTTCTTGTGTCATGTTGTTCACCAAAACTTTTCGTAATCTGACTTTTGTCAAATAAGTGTGTCACGATTAGTTAAGTTTACCATGACACTGTTTATATTTTTTCCCTGAGCCACATGGGCAAGGTTCATTCCTTCCTACTTTTCGTTCATCACG
Organism: Gammaproteobacteria bacterium; assembly: GCA_026197095.1. Lineage (GTDB taxonomy): Bacteria > Pseudomonadota > Gammaproteobacteria > UBA6429 > Thiohalophilaceae > JAGLTQ01. The sequence continues at coordinate 27,668 of JAPHTF010000099.1, read as the reverse complement.
AACAAAAGGCGTGTGCTCTTCTTCATTCTCATTTGAGCCCCCGCCATTACTCATGGCTGAAGCGGCCTCATGTTGATATTCAATAGATTCACTGCTTTGTCGTCGCTGTGCTTCAAGCGCTTCAATCTCTTCATTACTACGGATCTGTACTCGACTTAAAATAGTCACAACATCATGTTTAATTCGATCTAACATTTCTGTAAACATTTCAAATGATTCGCGTTTGTATTCTTGCTTTGGATTTTTTTGAGCATAACCACGTAAATGTATACCTTGTCGCAATTGATCCATCATCGCTAAATGTTCTTTCCATGAGGAATCAAGTTCTTGCAACATGACAGCTTTTTCAATGTGTCGCATGGTTTCTGATCCATACTCTTTTTCTTTTTCTTGATATGCGGTCACTACTTCATCAAGAATTTTTTCGCGTAATGAATCCTCATTTAAGCTTGAATCTTTTTCTAGCCAGGCACGCACATCACACTGAACACCAAACTCACCTTCGATTGTTTCTTCTAACCCAGGTAAGTCCCATTGTTCTTCGATACTTTGAGGTGGTACATAGATGTTAATTAGATTATTCACAACATCAGAACGAATCGCTTCAATACTCTCTGAAATATCTGACAGCATCATAAGCTCATTACGCTGAGTATAAATCACTTTACGTTGATCATTAGCAACATCATCGTACTCAAGCAATTGCTTCCGCATATCAAAGTTATGCCCTTCTACTTTGCGTTGTGCATTTTCAATGGCTTTACTTACCCAGGGATGTTCAATCGCCTCACCCTCACTCATGCCTAAACGTTGCATTAAACCCGCAACACGTTCAGAGGCAAAAATTCTCATCAGGTTATCTTCTAATGATAAATAAAAATGAGATGAGCCCTTATCACCCTGACGACCAGCACGACCTCGCAGCTGATTATCAACACGACGCGATTCATTGCGTTCAGTACCAATAATGTGTAAGCCGCCTGCATCAACGACTTGATTGTGACGTTCTTGCCATGCAGCTTTGCGTTTACTGATCGTTGCTTCATCCGGGTTATCCAAAGCTGCAATTTCTGCATCAAAGTTACCACCCAATACAATATCAGTACCACGACCGGCCATATTTGTGGCAATGGTTATCGCGCCCGGTTGTCCTGCCTGAGCAACAATATCAGCTTCACGTTCATGCTGTTTTGCATTTAACACTTCATGTTTTATTTTAGCTTTTTTCAATAAACCTGAAAGATATTCAGATACTTCAATTGATGAAGTACCGACTAATACTGGCTGGCCTCGCTTTTGACAATCTAAAATATCTTCAATAATGGCATTGAACTTTTCATTCATTGTCAGGTAAACCAGGTCACCTCGATCATCCCTTACCATGGCGCGGTGAGTTGGAATCACCACGACTTCCAGGCCATAAATTTGTTGGAACTCATAGGCTTCGGTATCAGCCGTACCTGTCATACCAGACAGCTTTTCATATAAACGGAAATAGTTCTGGAAAGTAATTGACGCTAAAGTCTGGTTTTCCTGTTGAATAGGCACACCTTCTTTAGCTTCAACCGCCTGGTGTAAACCATCTGACCAACGACGCCCGGGCATGGTACGTCCAGTGAACTCATCAACAATGACGATTTCATTGTTAGAAATGATGTAATCCACATCAACCTGGTACAGAACATGTGCTCTTAATCCAGCATTAACATGATGTAACAGGTTAATATTGGAAACATCATAAAGACTGGCATCTTCAGCGAGTAAGCCAACGCCTGCTAATAGCTCTTCTACGTGCTGATGACCCTCTTCTGTAAGAAAGATCTGCTTACTCTTCTCTTCAACAGTATAATCACCCGGACCGTCTTCTACTTCTTGCTTAACCAGTTTAGGCACTAACTCATTAACTTTATAGTAATGTTCTGAACTGTCTTCCGCAGGCCCAGAAATAATTAATGGTGTACGCGCTTCATCAATAAGAATTGAATCAACTTCATCAATAATGGCAAAGTGCTGGCCGCGCTGAAATTGTTCTTCATTGCTAAACGCCATATTGTCTCGCAGGTAATCAAAACCAAACTCATTATTGGTACCGTAAGTAATATCTGCGTGATAGGCTTTTTTCTTGTCTTCAAAAGGCATATTAGAAACAATGACACCGACGCTCATTCCGAGGAAGTTATACAACTTACCCATCCACTCAGCATCACGTGTAGCAAGATAATCATTCACTGTAATGACATGCACACCTTTACCACTTAACGCATTCAGGTAAGCGGGTAAGGTAGACATCAGTGTTTTACCTTCACCTGTTCTCATTTCAGAAATTTTGCCGTCATGTAAGACCATGCCGCCAATCATTTGAACATCATAGTGACGCATACCTAAAACACGCTGGCTCGCTTCACGGACCGTTGCAAAGGCTTCTGGTAGCAATGAATCCAGCGTTACACCTTGTTCTAAACGCTGACGAAACTCATCTGTTTTTGCCTTCAACTGCTCATCACTCAAAGACTGCAAGTCTGACTCGAACTCATTAATCTGCGTAACCACTTTACGCATTACTTTAACGAGTCTTTCATTACGACTACCAAAAATTTTCTTAAAGAGTTTCCCAACCATAATTGTTTATCTTTTTATATTATTTATGTAAGTACTTACTGACGGATTTTGCTATATAGCAAAGGATATTTACTTTTTATCTGACCATTAAAGCGGCATATTCTACAGGCGATGGCTGCATTTGTCCTGCTTAGAATCTTCGTGTTTAAACATATTTATATGGCTTGTGCTTAAATATTTAAATGGTGTGACAGCGGTTATTTTTTGTTGGCGATCCACGGAATAATAAGCGGTTTAATTGAACCCGTTTTAGAAAAATGTAACCCTGTGGCAGGGAAATCATCAAGCGTCAGTTCTTCAATAATTTTCGCAGCTTCATGTGTATTGTCGAGTAATGTTCCCTGTGGACGATGTTGACGTGCCGAAACAATCTGTCCGTGTTTAAACTTACCATCAGCTGACATCGTGATAGACAAAATGGGCGCTATCCCATTATCACCAGTAATTCTTATACCCTGGTAAGTGGCAAAATTGCCTAAGCTATAAGCAATAAGCCTGTTGTTATACAATTCCATAGCACGGGGAACATGAGGCCCGTGACCTATTACCAGGTCAGCGCCAGCATCGATAACAGAACGGCTAAATTTCACAACATCCCCCCTATCTTCACCAAAGAAGAATTCATTTTTAAAGGGGATATGTTTAACGTCTTTGCCTTCTGCCCCAGCATGAATGGACACAAAAACCAGGTCGCTGTTTTTAGATAGTTCTTTAATCTGTTTTACGGCTAAAGGAATATCCAGTAAATCATATGAGCCACCAAATGGCGCATAAGCTATCCATGCCACAGTAATACCTTTAACTTCCCAGCGAGCAATGTCTCCTATTCGCCCTGTATGATACAGCCCAACAGCATCTAATGCCTTCATTGAAGCAGTACGCCCTTCTTCACCAAAATCACGCGCATGATTGTTAGCGAGGCTTAAAACATCAAAACCGGCAGCTTTAAGGTATTTTGCATAGTGTGGAGGAGAACGGAAAACATAACAGGACGAGTGTTTTTTGCACTTTTTCGCGGCTTCACCGCCTTCTAATAATACGCCTTCCAAATTACCAAACGTAATGTCAGCATCTTTTAAGACCGGGGTAATTGTACTCAGTAGTTTCGAGCCATCATCAGGTGCAAGCCTATCATCTGGAAAATTTGTACCGAGCATAATGTCGCCAACAGCGACTATCCGAATATCTGGTTTCTTTTTGACAATTTCAACTTCGGGTTGAATGCAACATACTGGCGCGCTACACCCAATAAGGCTGAAAGCTAGTAATAAAACAGCAAATAAAGGAACAGGGAAGAATTTCATGGAGTTATATAAGCCAATACGATATTTCGTATTGGCTCAAGCAAGTGTCTAGCGAGAAGCGTGAATATATTTCTTTGGATCAACCGCCCGACCATTAAAAAGCACTTCAAAATGAACATGAGGGCCTGTAGAGCGACCACTCGTACCCATTTTAGCAACAACATATCCTTTTTTGAGCGTTTCACCAACTTTAACTAAAAGCTCACTGGCATGACCATAACGAGTCGAATAACCATTACCGTGGTTAATCTCAACCAAATTACCATAACCCGAACGCTTACCAGAATAAGTTACAACACCCGCTGCAACCGCAACTACGTCCGACCCCATCTTGCCGGCAAAATCGACACCTGAGTGGTGTACTCGACGGCCATTAAAAGGATCTGTCCGAATTCCAAAATAAGAAGACAGCCAGCCACGTGTAATTGGACGACCAGCAGGCATAACTTCAGCTTGCAAATTACGATTCATCATCATCGTTTCAAGAACACTAAGCTGTTGGTTTCGGTCATCTAACTGAAGAGATAAGTTTTTAAGAGAGGCCATGAAGTCAGGCACTTTCATTTCTGAAGAAAGTTCACCTGCAGCAACCGGACCACCCTGAGCAGGTGACTGGTTAAAATCAAACTCCCCACTATCTAATTTAGCCATTGTTGTTAAACGAGAACCAAGTGCATCAAGTCGAATAACATGTGCCTGAAGTTTACCCAGACGCAATGCTAAGGCATTCATATTTTCCTCAGCAGTTTTAGTAACTTCATCAATTTTGAGTCTTTGCACGTCCATTTCAGACTGCATAGCAACCATTAAATCATCAGGATTCGCCTGCATATAATGGATGCCAATTTTATAACCTGTGAATAAAAAAGTGGCAGGTAAAACAATAAATACAGCCATCAAAACTGTGGCTACTTTCTTTTTATTTAGGGTGACTAAACCTGATGATCCCTTTTTCCGCTTGAGCAGGATAATATTCATGTTGCTACTGAGCGCCTCAATTTTTATTTTATTGTATAATGTTTATCGGAAATCGCCCGCAAACTATTAATTTATATTATGAATTCTCCAAAGCCAATGTTCAAGTATTTGAATCGAAAAAATGATCGCGTTGCAGACTTGGTCACAAAGGCTCGTTTCATGGGAAAACTGAATCAAGAGTTCCTAAAAAACATACCCACACCAGTCAATATGCACGTTCAACTCGCCTATATAAATGGTAATAAACTTCATGTCATTGCAGACACACCTGCCTGGGCCACTAAATTTCGTTTTATGAGTGCGCATATCATCCCCACTCTTAAAAAAAATATTCAATATTTTCAATATGTTAAAGAAATATCTGTCTCAACGAGGCCACTTAAAACAAGAGAAGAAAAGAAGAAAGCGATAAGCCATCGCTACATAAGTTTCGAAGCGAAGAAATGCTTAGAAAGTATGGCAAATGGTTTGAATAATGAAGGCTTACAACAATCTTTGCGACGTTTGGCTAAACGTCATAAACAAAAATAATACCCACATATAAAATATATAGTTATTATCTTTTGCTAAAAATAGGAAAAAACAAAGCTAACACTTAACCTGCGTGAACAGGTTGAGCAAAAGAGATAGGAGCAGTGGATTCATCTTCAAAAGTTACTTCTTCCCACGCATCTTCTTGAGCTAATAATGCACGAAGTAATTCATTGTTTAATGCATGACCAGATTTGTGACCACAAAAAGCGCCTATTAGGCTATGTCCTAAAAGATACAAATCACCAATTGAATCCAGAATTTTATGTTTCACAAACTCATCAACATAACGCAGGCCGTCTTCATTTAAAACGCGGTAATCATCAACCACAACAGCATTATCTAAACTGCCACCAAGTGCCAGATTGTTCGCTCGGAGTTGTTCAATTTGATTCATAAAACCAAAGGTACGTGCACGACTGACTTCTCTGACAAATGATGTAGTAGAAAAATCGACTTCTGCAATTTGTGAACCTTCTTTAAAAGCAGGATGATCAAAATCTATGGTAAAAGCCACCTTAAATCCGTCAAATGGTTCGAAATTAACCCATTTGTCGCCATCTTCAACTCTTACTTGTTTCTTAATACGGATAAAACGCTTTGGGGCATTTTGCTCTTCAATGCCTGCTGACTGGATTAAAAAGACAAAAGGCCCAGCACTACCGTCCATAATGGGCACTTCAGCTGCATTCAAATCAACATAAGCATTATCAATACCTAAACCAGCCATTGCAGATAAAAGATGTTCAACCGTTGAAATTCTTACACCATCTTTAATGAGTGTTGTTGACAGGGTGGTATCACCAACATTCTCAGGAGTAGCAGGAATCTCTACAGGCTCATCTAAATCTACACGTCTAAAAATAATACCTGAATCAGGTGCTGCCGGTCGAAGTGTTAAATATACTTTTTCACCCGTATGCAAACCAACACCAGTTGCTCGAATTACGTTTTTTAGAGTGCGCTGTCTAATCACTTATGTGTACCTTTAATCCAAAACAATCAATATTAAAATAATATGCAAAATTCAGACCTAAATTCCAATAACAATTGATTGAAATTTAAGCATACGGGAAAACCGCCCATTATAACGATATTTTTCGTCCTTTCCAGCGCATATTCCGTAATTATGTTAATTATAGCGTCATTTCGTTATATAACTTAACGGCATAATAGTTAAGTAGTTCCCAAAACATACAAAAAAGAGGGGGTAATTTGCACAATATTGGGGCATCTCATTATTAGCCACTCGTATTTAATCTGCCTGACGACGTAAAAATGCCGGAATATCCAGATAATCCATTCCGCTTTCCGTTTCTGAGAAGCGGTCACCAGCAACTTTATTTCGAATAACAGCAGGTTTATCTAACTGAGCATAGTCAACTTCACCATTTGGTTTTTTATCGACAACAAGCTTTACCGGTTTTCCACTAAAGCTTTCATTTTCACGACCTAAACCTGTTGCAACAACAGTCACTCGAAGTTCACCAGACATTTCAGGATCAATAACGGTACCTACAACAACTGTCGCGTTATCCGAAGCAAATTCTTTTACCGTATTACCCACTTCTTCAAACTCACCAATTGACATATCCATGCCGGCGGTTACATTAACCAGAATACCTCTTGCACCCGATAAATTTACATCTTCAAGCAATGGACTTGCTATAGCCGCTTCTGCTGCTTCACGCGCACGATTCTCACCAACAGCTTTTCCTGAGCCCATCATGGCCATACCCATTTCAGACATGACAGTTCTAACGTCAGCAAAATCGACATTGATCAAACCTGGACGAGTAATTAATTCTGCAATCCCCTGAACGGCGCCTAATAATACATCGTTACCTGCTTTAAAGGCGTCGAGTAAGCTCACATTTTTACCCAGAACACTGAGCAACTTTTCATTAGGGATCGTGATTAACGAATCAACATAACTTTTTAACTCTTCAATACCATCTGCAGCGATATCCATACGTTTTTTACCTTCAAACGAAAATGGACGAGTGACAACGGCAACGGTCAGAATTCCCATTTCTTTTGCAACTTGTGCAACGATTGGAGCTCCACCTGTACCTGTACCACCACCCATTCCGGCAGTAATAAAGATCATGTCCGAACCTTCTAACATTTCCTGGATTCGCTCACGATCTTCTATTGCAGCTTCTCTGCCAATTTCAGGATTCGCGCCAGCACCTAAGCCTTTAGTAATATTAGTACCAATTTGGATAGTGATTTTCGCTGAACTATTTTTTAATGCCTGCGCATCTGTGTTGGCACAAATAAAATCTACACCATCAAGATTTTCTTGCACCATGTGTTCAACAGCATTACCACCACCGCCACCAACACCAATAACTTTTATTACAGCGCTTTGACTCTGTGTATCCATAAATTCAAATTTCATTTTTCACCCCTCTCTCTGTCTCCAGAGATTTTTTAAAAATTACACCTGTTTTAAAAATTACCCTGGAACCAATTTTTCATTCGGTTCCACACTGATTTAAAACCTTTACCCATACGCGCTTCTGACTCACGCATCGCCCGATTCTGATATCCAAACAACAACAAACCCACCCCCGTGGAATGTATTGGATTTCGAACCACATCAACCAATCCCGTTACGTATTGAGGAACGCCCAAACGTACCGGCATATGGAAAATTTCTTCTGCCAACTCAACCGCGCCTTCCATTTTGGAACTACCACCGGTTAAGACAATGCCTGCCGCACATAAATCTTCAAATCCACTTCGACGTAATTCAGCCTGAATCAAGGTAAATAATTCTTCATAACGTGGTTCAACAACTTCAGCCAGTGTTTGACGAGCTAAACGTCTATCTGGACGTTCCCCCACACTTGGCACTTCAATTGTTTCATCAGCGCTGGCTAGCTGTGTTAATGCGCAGGCATATTTAATTTTGATTTCTTCGGCATACTGAGTTGGTGTACGTAACGCTACAGCAATATCATTCGTAACCTGATCACCGGCAATTGGAATAACTGCTGTATGGCGTATTGCACCTTCAGTAAACACGGCCATATCTGTCGTACCACCGCCAATATCAACTAAACAAACACCGAGCTCTTTTTCATCATCAGTTAATACAGAATGACTTGATGCAAGTTGTTCAAGAATAATATCATCAACTTCCAGTCCACAACGGCGCACACATTTAATAATATTTTGTGCTGCACTTACTGCTCCGGTCACCATGTGAACTTTTGCTTCTAGCCGTACTCCAGACATTCCAACAGGTTCACGAATACTTTCCTGCTCATCAATAATAAATTCCTGAGGTAATATATGCAGGATCTTTTGATCGGCAGGTATTGCAACTGCCCGTGCAGCATCAATAACACGTTCAACATCAGCTGAAGTCACTTCTTTATCACGAATAGCAACAATACCGTGTGAATTTAAACTACGAACATGACTACCGGCGATGCCAGCATAGACAGAATGAATCTGACATCCAGACATAAGTTCGGCTTCTTCAATCGCGCGTTGAATGGACTGTACGGTTGATTCAATATTTACCACCACACCTTTTTTTAATCCGCGTGAAGGATGTGAACCTAAACCTATAATTTCAACTTCATTGTCTGGTGTTATTTCACCGACGATTGCAACAACTTTCGATGTTCCAATATCTAATCCAACTATTAGATTTTTTTCCATTTTCTTAGACATTTCTCATGTCTCCTGGTATCTCTGGCGCAGCTTCTGCATTGTTAATCTTCTTTTTCCAACTGATAGCCATGCCATTGGTGTAACGCAAATCAATTATTTCAATATCATTTACACGTGCAGCCAAAACTTTAGTATAGATACGGATAAGACGTTCTAATCTTTTTATCGCATCTCCGCGACCTAAAACAATTTTTAATCCATTATCAAGTTTTAACTCAAGCGCAGCACGCGCATCGAGTTTTAAATATGTAATTTTCCGATCAATTGATACAAGCAATGTATTCATTTCATAATATTTAGATAACATCAATTTGTTTGACTTCACGTCACCATCAAATATGGGTAATACTTCAGGTAAAATGTTATTTAAAGGTTTAAAAACATCACCATTAGCATTAATAAGTCCTGCATCTTTAGAAACAGCAACAGGCTGTTGCTCAATAACACTAACACTTAATGTATCTGGCCATACGCGGCGAACAGAAGCCGTACTTACCCATGGCAACTGCTCAACCACTTCCCTTACTCGTTCCACATCAACATTAAAATAACCACCGGCAATAACACCTGCGATCGCGCGATGTAACATAGCCTCATCAATATTTACAAAGGCACCATGTACACGTATTTTCTTAACAGGCAATGTAGCGGGATTACTCAAATGACTTTCAGTAAAAAATAAAACCGCACAAGCAACCACCAGAGGAAGCAACCAATGCACCCATCTAAATGAGATCACAGGTAGTTCTCTTTTAGTAACGTATGCTGCCTGTTTCGCTATTGGTGACATTTTCCTGGTTATGCCTCTTTCACTGTTTGAGATAAAATATTCAACACAAGATCTTCAAATGAAATATTATTTGCTTTTGCAGCCATTGGTACCAGGCTATGACTTGTCATTCCAGGCACAGTATTAATTTCAATGACTGAAGGCTTACCCTCTTCATCACACATAATATCTACACGTCCCCAGCCTCTTGCTCCAACTGCATTAAACGCAGCCATTGCTAATCGTTGTAACTGTGACTCTTCCTCATGATTTAGACCACATGGACAATGATATTGCGTATCATCGTCATCATATTTTGCTGCGTAATCATAAAATTCTCTTTTCGTTTCCAGGCGTATAACGGGTAATGCCTCTTCACCTAATATTGCCACTGTATATTCTTTACCATGCACCCATTGTTCTGCCAGTACGGTATCACCAAAATCTGCAGCTATTTCCCATGCCTTATACAAATCCGCTTCTTCATTAACCTTACTCATGCCTATACTTGAGCCTTCAAGTGTAGGTTTCACCATAATTGGAAATCCTAACGTTGCTCCGACATAGTTCATATCTGTTGTTTTTTCTAACTTCATATAGGCAGGTGTTGGTAGCCCTGAACCTTGTAATAATTCTTTGCAACGTAATTTATCCATTGCGATAGCAGAAGCAAGCACACCACTCCCCGTATATGGAATTTCCATAATTTCAAGTACGCTTTGCATCGCACCATCTTCTCCACCCGGTCCATGTAAAATAATGAATACACGATCAAAATGGCCATTTTTTAATTCATCAAAAATCGATTCACGCTTAACATCAATTTTATGTGCATCAACTTTTTTCTCTATTAATGCTTTAAATACTGCCTCACCACTTTTCAGTGATACTTCACGTTCAGCAGACCAGCCGCCCATTAAAACGGCAACTTTGCCTAAATCTTCTGGCTTAACCTGTGATATGTTGTTATTCAATGTATTCACCACTTGCTTCACCAACAATCTGAACTTCTCGAATTAAATCTACAGAATGTTGTTGTTGTACTTTTTTATGTACTGCGTTAATTAAGCTTTCGATATCTTTAGCTGTAGCGGTGCCTGTATTAATAATAAAGTTGGCATGTTTTTCTGAAACACAGGCTCCACCGATACAAAAATTCTTTAAACCACAATTTTCAATTAAGCGCGCAGCATAATCACCTGCTGGATTTCTAAATACAGATCCTGCATTAGGTTGCTGTGTGGGCTGCGTTGCACTTCTGCGATTAAGATGTTTTTTAATCGTTTGCAAACTTTCTTCTTTATCACCTGCTGTTAATTTAATAATTGCTGAGACAAACCATTCTTGTTGATTCGATTTTTCTTTTGCCTCTACATGACGATATGCAATTAAAAATTCTTCTGGTAGCCGCTTATGTATTTCACCATGTGTATCAATTGTTTCTACACTTTCAACAATGTCCCAGGTTTCTCCGCCTACTGCACCGGCATTCATTTTTAATGCGCCACCAAATGTACCTGGTATACCTGATAAGAACTCTGCTCCGGCCAAACCTGATTTTGCAGAAAACTTTGCTAACTTAGGACTAGGAACACCGGCTTCTATATAGATACGTGATTCATCTATTTGTTTAATTTCATTTAGAACACCACTAGTACAAATAACGGTGCCCCGAATTCCAGCATCAGTAACTAATAAGTTACTACCAAGTCCTAAAAAAAATACAGGTTCATTCACAGGTAAGCTTTTAAGATAAGATGACAAATCATTAATATCCGTTGGACGATAAAAACGATCAGCCATACCACCTACACGCCAGGATGTATGACGTGACATAGGTTCATGTTTCAACAACATGCCTTTATATGCCGTGGTGTTATCTATCTGGTTGTCTTGTGCCATTGCTAATCCCATCTTTATTCAGCAACCAATTCTTCTTTCAATTTACTTGCTGCTGCACCAATGTTACCTGCACCCAAGGTTAGTAATATGTCGCCATCTTTTAAAATACCTTTTAACGTAGCAGAGAGATCTTCAATATTTTCAACAAATACAGGTTCAACCTGGCCACGTGCGCGAATTGCTCTTGCTAAACTTCTGCCATCAGCTCCAGCAATTACAGCCTCTCCCGCTGAATAAACTTCAAGTAACAACAACGCATCTACGTTTGAAAGTACTGCTGTAAAATCTTCAAATAAGTCACGAGTACGCGTATAGCGATGTGGTTGAAACGCGACAACCAGGCGATTATCTGGCCAGCCACTGCGAATAGCTTGTATTGTTGCAGATACTTCACGTGGATGATGTCCATAGTCATCAACATGTAAAACCTTGGCATCCCCTACTTTATATTCACCATTAATCTCGAAACGTCGACCTATGCCCTCAAATCTTAACAAGGCTTGTTGTATTGCTTTTGCATCCACGCCAATTTCATTTGCAACGGCAATTGCCGCTAAAGCATTAAGAACATTATGCTCACCAGGCATGTTCAAAGTAATATCAAGCCAGTTTTCATTATTTTCTTTTGCTACTGAAAAAAATGTTTGATTGCCTTTCTGTTCTAAATTAGTTGCACGTATATCAGCATCTTCACTAAAACCATAAGTAATTATGGGGCGATTAATATGAGGTATGACATTTCGTATCTCTTCATCATCAATACATAAAATCGCAAGACCATAAAAGGGAAGGTGATGTAAAAATTCTATGAACGTTTGGCGAAGGTTTTCAAAATCACCACCATATGTTTCCATATGATCTGCATCAATATTAGTTACTACCGCCATCATTGGTTGCAAGTGCATAAATGAAGCGTCGCTCTCATCCGCTTCAGCTACCAGATAATGACTCTCACCTAGTCGAGCATTTGTTCCTGCACTGTTTAATCGCCCACCAATAACAAATGTAGGATCAAACTCTCCTTCGGCCAATACACTTGCAACAAGACTGGTTGTCGTTGTTTTACCATGTGTGCCTGCAACAGCAATACCGTAACGAAAACGCATTAGCTCGGCTAACATTTCTGCACGTGGTACAACGGGTATTCTTTGCTCGTGTGCAGCGATGACTTCAGGGTTATCTTTTTTTACAGCAGTTGAAACAACAACCACATCGCAATTGCGTAAATTTTCAGCTGCATGCCCATATGAAATATCAGCACCTAATTGGGTTAAATGTTGGGTTACCGCATTCTGGTTTATATCTGATCCACAAATGTCATAACCTAAATTCAGCATAACCTCTGCAATTCCCCCCATGCCTACACCACCAATACCTACGAAGTGAATGCAACGAATGCGCCCCATGCTTGGCTCATCACGTAGTTGTGTTAAATCAAGCTTCTTAACCATGCGATACTCCTAAACATATTTCTGCAACAGTTTTAGTTGCATCTGGCTTTGATAATTTTCGTGCTGCTTTTGCCATATCAATCAACGTTGTTCTTCCAGCTTGTAAAAGCTCTGTCATCACTTCTTTAAGTTTCGGCATGAGGTGTTCTTGTTGAATTAAAATCGCTGCATCAACCTTTGTTAGATAGTGGGCATTTGCAGTTTGATGATCATCAACAGCATGCGGGTATGGCACCAGAATGGCCGCAACACCCGCATTGGCTAATTCGGATATCGTTAAAGCGCCTGCGCGACAAATAACCAGGTCAGCCCACTCATAAGCTTCAGCCATATTCTCAATAAACTCGGTTACCTTTGCTTCAATATTGACTTTTCTGTAATTCTCGATTGTTGTATCAAGTTTATTTTTTCCTGTTTGATGCCAAACATTCGGTTGTAATGTTTTTGATATTGCTGACAATGCTTGCGGCACGTTTTCATTTAATGCTTGCGCACCTAAACTACCACCAACAATTAGCAATCGAATATTATCTTTACGAACGGCCATTCTGGATTCTGGTTCAGCGATATCGGAAATATCTTTGCGAACAGGGTTGCCTGTCACAACAGTATTTTTTATTTTCAGACTATGTGGAAATGCTTGCATGGCTGTAGTTGCAAGATGACTTAATACTTTATTTGTTAGTCCTGGAATTGCATTTTGTTCATGCAGATATAATGGCTTACCTAAAATAAAAGCCGCTAAACCACAGGGTCCACTGACAAAACCACCCATACCTAAAACGGCATCCGGTTTAATTCGAATAAATATTTTTATAACCTGTACCACGGCGACTATTAACTTCAAAGGAACAAATAATAAATTTAATATCCCTTTGCCGCGCAAACCGCTAATACTAATAATTTCTAATGAAATATTTGCCGCAGGAACGACTCGGTGCTCTAAGCCTTTTTCAGTGCCTATCCATGTCACTTTAATGCCATGCTCACGCAAGTAATCGGCAACAGCAAGTGCAGGATAGACATGGCCACCAGTACCACCCGCTGCAATCAAAACATGCTTCACTTTAACTGGTTTCAATTGGCTTACCATGACTGAGATCCTACAGACATACTGCTTCGTTTATTCTGGCTGACACGATCATACTTGCGCGTCTCGTAGTCTGCTCGAAGTAATAGCGCAATAACAACACACATAATAATCAGACTACTTCCGCCATAGCTCATTAATGGTAGCGTTAACCCTTTTGTTGGTAGTACGCCCATATTCACCCCAACATTAATAAATGCCTGCAAACCTAACCAGATGCCTAAGCCATAGGCCAGAAACGCAGTAAAAGGACGTTCACGTTTTTCAGCACGACGCCCAATCATTAATGCACGAATGACAATAAAACAAAATAAGGCAATGACAAGCATGACACTAAACAAACCCAGCTCTTCAGCTAATACGGCCAAGACAAAATCAGTATGAGCTTCAGGCAAGTAAAATAATTTTTGCACACTCGAACCAAGGCCAACGCCAAACCATTCACCGCGTCCAAATGCGATCAATGCTTGCGTTAACTGAAAACCACTATTGTATGGATCAGCCCATGGATTGAGAAAAGTTGTTAAACGTTCCATTCGGTATGGAGATGAAATAGCCGCTAATGTTAATGCTGCAACCGTTGTTAAAGTCAGTAATACAAACTGGAAGAAGCTTGCACCACCTAACCACAACATGCCCATCGCGGTCATAACGATAACGGCTACTGCACCAAAATCAGGTTCAAAAATTAATAACACAGAAAGGATAAAAATCAATCCTAAGGGACGGATGAAGCCACCCAATTTAGTGCGTACTTCTTCATTATGGCGAACAAGATAACCCGCAAGATAAATAACTGTTGCAAGTTTAACAAACTCGGAAACCTGTAATGAAATCATACCCAGATTTAACCAACGCATACTGCCATTAACTTCTTTACCTAAACCTGGAACTAAAACCAGCATTAACAAAAACATACTAATAACAATGAGTACGGGGCCTGTTTTTTGCAAAAACTCGAGTGAAATCTTAAACACAGCAAATGCAGAAACTACCCCAACAATTGAATATGAAAGCTGGCGCCAGAAATAATATAACGGATCAGATAACTGGCGTTCTGCAATAGATATTGATGATGATGCAACCATGACCAGTCCAAGCCCTAATAAAGCAACAGCACTTAGTAACAAAGGCATATCAATATTTTCAATAAGTGAGCTCGCTTTATTCTTAGCAGAAAAACGATTTGCATAATGTTGAGGTAAAGAGATTATGCTCATTTTAATACCTCATGAACGGCTACGACGAACATATCACCACGTTGTTCATACCCCGTAAACATATCAAAACTTGCACAAGCGGGAGAAAGTAAAACAGCATCACCAGCTACTGCAAGTTCATGAGCCTTACTTACAGCTTGTGATAAATCATTTACGAAAGTGACCTCGGTACAACCTGATAACTGAGAATTTAGTTTTTCTGCATCTTCACCCAATAAAATAAGATGTTTTACTTTATTTTTAATAACATCTCTTAAAGGTTTAAAATCCTGACCTTTTCCCTGACCACCGGCAATTAAAATAATTTTATTTGCTTGAGTACCGTTAATCGCCGCAATTGCTGCACCTACATTGGTTGCTTTTGAATCGTTGTACCAGGTCACACCATTTTGTTCAGTAATCCACTGGCTACGGTGAGCAAGCCCTGGAAAACTTTCTAATGCAGCCAACATCGCTTCCCGAGGTATATTTACTGCCTGGCCTAAAGCAAGAGCAGCTAAAGCATTAACAACATTATGTGTGCCTTTAATTTTTAAACTTGATACAGGCAATAACATTTCATTCCCATAACATAAATAATCTTCATTATTTTTATTACAGATACCAAACTCTTTATCCTTAGGTTTGCTTGCGGTAAAGCCTGTTAATGCCCGGCCTTGTCTCATAAGATTAACTGTCGCCATAACACGTTCATCGTCAAGATTTACAACAAGTGTCCCCGTTCCATAATAAACTTTAGCTTTTGCAGCAGTGTAGTCATTTAAATCATAATAACGATCCATGTGATCTTCACTAATATTTAAAATAGCCGCTGCGCTCGCGTTTAGACTTTCTGTAGTTTCCAATTGAAAGCTGGATAACTCAAGCACATATAAATCAGGACGAGGTTCATCTAACAAATCAAGTGCAGGCACACCAATATTTCCGCCTACTCTTACATCCATTCCGGCCGCTTTAGCCATTTCACCGAGAAGTGAAGTAACTGTGCTCTTTCCATTAGAACCGGTTATAGCAATAACAGGAGCATTAGCATTTCTTGCAAACAGCTCAATATCACCAACTATTTCTGCACCACGGACTCGCGCTTCGGCAATTAAAGGTTCGCGTAGTGAAATGCCTGGGCTAATAATTAAACAGGTCGCTCGCTTAAATGCTTCTGAATTAAAACCGCCCACAAACACGGCTATATCAGGGTAAGCATTTTGTAGCTCATCTAATGCTGGCGGATGTTCACGGCTATCAGTTACTGCAACCTCAATTCCATGCTCACTTAAATAACGTGCACAGGAAAACCCGGTTTTTCCTAAACCAACTACAAGAACGCGCTTATGTGACAAACTTTGCATATGATCTATTTCATTACCTGTTGTTTGTAAATTCTCTGCCAACATTTAACTTTAATTACCGAATCTTCAATGAGGCTAAGCCAACTAATACCAGGATTACGGTAATAATCCAAAAACGAACAATCACTCTCGGTTCAGGCCAACCTTTTAATTCAAAATGGTGATGCAGTGGCGCCATGCGAAATATTCTTTTCCCCGTTAATTTAAAAGATGCTACTTGAAGAATGACTGACATAGTTTCAACAACAAACACGCCACCCATAATAAATAAGACCAGCTCCTGACGAACCATAACAGCGACTACACCCAGCGCAGCACCGAGTGCCAGCGCACCTACATCCCCCATAAAAACCATTGCAGGATAAGTATTAAACCAAAGGAAACCTAAGCCCGCGCCAACAAGTGCACCACAAAAAACAGCTAACTCACCTGCACCTGGTACATAAGGAATAGACAGGTATCCAGAAAAACCAGAGTGACCAGAGAGATATGCAAATATACCTAATGCACCTGCTACCATTACAGAAGGTAAAATGGCTAAACCATCCAGACCATCCGTTAAATTAACCGCATTACTTGTACCAACCACAACAAAATAAGTAAGTAATACAAATGACACGGCTCCAAGCGGAATAATAATATCTTTAAAGAAAGGAACAATCAGTTGTGTTTCAGCTGGTACAGCAGCTGAATTAAATAAATAAATGGCTATACCAAACCCAGCAACTGATTGCCAAAAATATTTATAACGAGATGCTAATCCTTTAGGATCTTGCTTAACGAGTTTTTTATAATCATCAACCCAACCGATTGCACCATACATAAACAAGACAGCTATCACGACCCAAACAAAGCGATTCTCTAAATTTGCCCACAACAAAGTACTGATGGCAATAGCAACGATAATGAGCGCTCCACCCATTGTTGGTGTTCCCGCTTTACTGAAATGTGATTCAGGGCCATCATCACGAATAGGTTGTCCCACTTTATATGAACTTAATTTTCTGATCATATAAGGACCAATAAAAAGCGAAATAAACAACGCCGTTAAAACACTCAAAATGGTACGAAGCGTTAAATAGTTAAAGACATTAAAGCCACTATAAAATTCTTGTAAGTATTGTGCTAAGTGATACAGCATCGTTTTACCCTTCAGCCATCGTAAGTGCGTTTACAACATTTTCCATTTGCATACTTCTGGAACCTTTTACTAAAAGCGTAACTTCTTGTGTGAGTTCATCACGTAAAGCATTAATCATGTCTTCATGCTTTTCATAGCAAAAACCATTTGCACCAAATTCCTTTGCTGCTTTTTCAGCTAACTTTCCATATGAATACAAAGAATCAACACCACTTTGTTTTGCATAAATCCCTGCATCAATATGCAACTCAACAGCATGACTGCCTAACTCACCCATATCACCTAAAGCTAAAAAGCGTTTACCCGAAAAATCATGTAAAACATTTAAGGCCGCATGTAATGATGTTGGGTTTGCATTATAGGTATCATCAATAATGCGACTGTTGTTAAGACCTCGTTTTATTTGTAGACGGCCATTAACTGGGGTTAGCGCTTCTAAGCCATTAACAATTTGTTCTAGTGGCATCTCTGCAGCAATGGATACCGCAATTGAGGCAAGTGCATTCATGACGTTATGGCGACCAAGTAACTTAAGATTAATTTCACAGTGGCCGATGGGTGTCGTTACATTTAACACGCTACCTTCAGCAGCAGACTTCCATTCACACATCACATCGGCTTTATTCTTAATACCAAAACTAAGCACTTTGTATTGTGTCGTTATATCTTTAAAATATTCTGCAAAAGCATCATCAGAATTAATTATTGCGATGCCAGTTTCCGGTAAACCATTAAATATTTCACCTTTAGCTTTTGCCGTATTTTCAATACTGCCGAAACCTTCCAGGTGAGCAGCACCGATATTTGTTATTACTGCGATATCTGGTAAGGCAATACTTGTTAAGTAATCAATCTCACCAGAGTGATTTGCACCCATTTCAATAACAGCTGCATCAATGTGTTCATTTAATCTGAATAAGGTAAGCGGAACACCAATATCATTATTCAGATTTCCATGTGTTGCCATTACAGATTGCTGTTGCCTGAGTATGCTTGCAATCATTTCTTTAACTGTTGTCTTTCCATTGCTACCTGTAACAGCAATCACAGGTCCATTAAATTTTTTGCGCCAGGCTGTTGCTAATAAGCCTAATGCCTGGTGAGTATCATTTGTAACGACTAAATGATCTGCTTCAGCATACTCCTGAACTAAACATGCAACTGCACCCTTGCTAAGTGCATCATTAATAAAGTTGTGCCCGTCAAAGTTAGGTCCTTTTAAAGCAAGGAATAATTCTCCACCTTTGATTGTCCGTGTATCAGTTGAAATACCCTTCACCTGGATATTTTTACCAATAAGTTTGGCCGACAATATTTCTGCAATCTCTTCTAATGACATAGAAAATGAATTTAAAGAGTCAACCTGATGTGTAAGATTTGCTGACATCATCCTGCACATGCCTCAAGCTGTTGTTGTACTTCTTTAGCATCATCAAAGGGGTATTTCATATCACCAACGAGCTGATATTTTTCATGTCCTTTACCCGCGATTAAAACAACATCTCCGGCTTTTGCTTGTTTAACCGCAAAATGAATGGCCGCCTGGCGATCAGGTTCAATTGTCACGTTATGTAGATTAACTATTCCAGATTTAATATCTTCCAGAATATTTTCTGCTGATTCATTTCTTGGATTATCATTTGTTAATACAACGTAATCTGCTTTATCTTCTGCAATCGCACCCATTAATGGACGCTTTCCTTTATCACGATCTCCACCACAACCAAACACACACCATAGCTTGTGCTGGGTATGTTGACGTAAAGAATTGAGTACTTGCTCTAACGCATCAGGAGTGTGCGCAAAATCAACAATCACCAGTGGACGTGTTTCCCCACCAAAGCGTTGCATACGACCCGCTACACTTTTAATTGTTGTTAAACGTTTTAATGACTCAGTGAAATCAATTTCCTGTAGCAACATGACTGATAAAACAGCGAGCAAATTACTGGCATTAAAATCACCAATCACCGGCGCAGTTAACCGCCCTTCACCCCAGGGAGTAATCACTTGCATTGACAATCCATGTTCATCTAACTGAACATCATAACCATATACATCCGGGTTATACGTTTTATTCAGGCCATAACGAAGGCAATGAATATCATCAGCTAATTCATTAACAATATTACGGCCAGCCTCATCATCAATATTGATAATGGCATTTTTAAGACCTGCAGTTTTAAAGAGTTTTAATTTAGCTTCTGCATAACTATCCATATCGCCATGAAAATCAAGATGATCACGGCTTAAGTTTGTGAACACAGCACTATTAAAATGAATACCGTTAACGCGTCCTTGTATAAGCGCATGAGATGAAACTTCCATCACTGCAAAGTTTGCGTGTTCTGAAACAATATCAGCTAACCACTGCTGACACGTGATCGCATCGGGTGTAGTAAACCCGGTTTCTTTTAATTCTGGATATATACCACTACCTAATGTCCCCATCATTCCACAAGCTGAATCGATACTCATCATTTGCGCAATAAAATCAGCACAAGAGGTTTTGCCATTTGTGCCTGTAATTCCACATACGGATATTTTTTCTGATGGGCTGCGGTAAAAACGGTCAGACAATGCACCAGTTAATTGAATTAAATTTTTAACCGCAATGATTGGTACATTAATTCCTGATGAGTTTGTACGCCAATTAATAGCAATCGCATCGACATCTGCATCGGCGTCCCACAGCACTGCCGCAGCACCTTGCTCAATGGCATTATTGATAAATTCAATTCCATTTACTGTTTCGCCTTTAATCGCAAGAAACAGGTAATGTTTTTTAATATTCCGGCTATCAAGACTCAAACCGTCGATAACAATGTTATTAAATTTCTCATCTAAGTATTCTTCTCTTATATAACCATTTAATATGTCACTTAAGATCATTGAGTGCTGTTTAGCTTGAGAGATCATTGTGCATGTTCTCCCATAACCAGTTTTGCAAGATGTACTGATTTATCAGAGATATCATCCGGAGCAATATCCATTAATCGTAATGCACCCGACATAACCTTTGAAAAAACAGGTGCGGCGACTTTGCCACCGTAATAGACGTCACCTTTAGGCTCATTTATGGTTACAACCATCGCAATTCGTGGATTGCTGACCGGCGCCATACCGGCAAATACCGCTAAATAACGATCATCACTATAACCACCCGCATCAGCTTTTTTAACTGTACCTGTTTTACCTGCGATACGATAACCGGAAACATCGGCACGATAACCTGTACCCTTTTCGCTAACGACAGCTTCTAACATCATGCGTATTTGTTTTGCATGTTTTACTGATAACACTTTTGTTTCATGTTCAGCCTGACTTATGCGGGTAAAACTTACTGCGGGCATCACACCATTATTTGCAATTGCAGCATATGCTCGCGCAAGTTGAAGAGGAGTAACTGATAATCCATAACCATAAGAGAGTGTCGCTTTCTCAACTAATTGTTTTTCAGTCGGCATATTTAAGATGCCGCCTACTTCTCCGGGAAATCCACTTCCTGTAGTAAAACCAAAACCTATACGTGAATGTACATCTGTTAAATTTTTAGCCGTGATATCTAATGCAAGTTTACTTGCACCCACGTTGCTGGACTTTGCCATAATGGTCGACAAATCAATTCGTCCATAATTTTTTACATCCTGAACAACATATTTACCTATATGAAAATATCCAGGGCTGGTGTTAACAATACTATTTGATTTAAATTTACCGCTTTCTAATGCTGCTGCAACTGTAAATGGTTTAATTGTTGAACCTGGCTCAAACACATCGGTTACGGCACGATTACGCAAGCGATTACTATTTAGCTTACTGCGATTGTTTGGGTTATAGGATGGCTGATTTACCATCGCAAGCACTTCACCTGTTTTAGTATCTAAGATAACCGCTGAGGCTGATTTTGCTTTGTATTGAAGCACTGCTCTTTTTAATTCACGGTAGGCTAAATATTGTAAACGGCGGTCAATACTTAACGTTAAATCTTTACCGGGTTGTGCTGCCTGAATGGACTCTACATGCTTAATGGTACGGCCAAGTCGATCTTTTATTACCATTTTGCGGCCAGACTCGCCACGTAACCAGTCATTATATGCAAGCTCAAGACCTTCTTGTCCGGCATCATCTACATTGGTAAAACCTAAAACATGTGCTGCTACTTCACCAGCAGGATAATAACGACGATATTCTCTTTGTAAGTAAACACCATCAATATTTAATACCGCTATTTTTTCTGCCAAATCAGGGCGTATGTGGCGTTTCAAATAAACAAATTCACGATTAGATCGCTGCAATACCAACTGCTCAATTTTTTCTTTATCTAATGAAAGCAGATTCGTTAACTTACCCCATGAATCTCTGGCAGCCATAAACTCAGCAGGATTAATCCATACAGAATCAACAGGTGTACTTACAGCAAGTGGTTCACCATTACGGTCAGTAATAATGCCACGGTGTGCCGCAACAGGCAGAGTGCGCATATAACGCGCATTACCTTGCGATTGTAAAAAATCTTTATTCATGACATGTAAATCAACCGCGCGCCACATCATGACTGCTGCAACAGCAAAAACAATCCCCACCACAACTAATAAGCGGAAATGGCTGACTGGACTGTGAACTTGGTTTCTCAAATTTGATTTCTCAAAATTAATTGATTCATTTTTATCTTATGGTTTTACTATTAAAGTTTGTTCATATTCAGGTGTAACCATGCCTAAACGTTTTTTTGCTGCACGTTCAATGCGACCATGTGTAGCCAGGGTGCTCTGTTCAAGTTGTAAACGACCCCATTCAACATTCATTTCATCGCGTTCTTTTTTTAATATATCTAACTCTACAAATAGCTTGCGTGATTGGTGTTTTGTATAAACGACTCCCAATGACGATGCTAATACAATAAGCGCTAACACCATTACCAGTTTCATGCTAAACGTTCTGCTACCCGCATCACCGCACTGCGCGCACGTGGATTCTGATTAAGCTCTTTTCGACCCGCCTTAATCGCTTTCCCAACCATTTTCATATTCTGATTTAGCTGTACATGCATAACAGGTAAATCTAGCGGGAAGTCATCCCCCTTACACTGCTCACGGATAAAACGTTTTACGATCCGGTCTTCTAAAGAATGAAAACTAATCACTACTAAACGTCCACCGGGTGCAAGTAAGTCAACCGCTTGTGCTAAACATGTTTTTAGATCTTCTAATTCCTGATTAATAAAAATTCGAATAGCCTGAAAAGTGCGCGTTGAGGGATCTTTATTTTTTTCACGGGAAGGATTCGCCGCCGCAACAATTGAAGCTAATCGTTTTGTCGTATTTATTGGCTGTTCCTGGCGGGCAGCTACAATTGCACTGGCAATACGGCGAGCAAATTTTTCTTCTCCATAATCAAACAGCACCATCATAATGTCGCGTTCTTCTGCACTCGCTAACCATTGAGCGGCAGACTGTCCTGAATCAGGATCCATACGCATATCAAGAGGGCCATCAAAACGAAAACTAAAACCGCGCCCGGCATCATCAAGCTGTGGAGAAGAAACACCCAAATCAAGGAAAACACCGTCAACCTTACCTTGCCAACCTAAGCTCTCAACTGTTTGCTTAAGTTGAGTAAACGAACCTTGCTTCACATGAAGACGATCATCATTTGCCGCAATCGATTTTGCTTGCGCGATGGCTTGTGGATCTTTATCAAACGCAAGTAATTTACCGCTCTTACCCAGCTGTTTCATAATTTCCTGGCTATGCCCACCGCGGCCAAAAGTACCGTCAACGTAACATCCATCAGGTTTAATATTTAAGGCGGTAAGTGCTTCCTCCAGCAAAACTGGCTGATGAATCAACGTGCTTGAATCATGCGAGGTCACAATGACAAAGACTCCAGTTCTGCTGAAAGTGCGCCATCAGAATCATTTTCTGATACCCAGCTATCTCGTTCATTCATCCAGGTTTGCTCATCCCAAATTTCAAACTTGTTACCCTGACCAGTTAATGCAATACGTTTGTCCAGGTTCGCGAATTCTCTTAGTGGTGGAGGGAGGAGAATGCGACCATTACTGTCCATTTCAACTTCTGTTGCATGGCCAATAAGTAAACGTTGTAAGCGGCGGGCTTGATTATTGAGGTTGCCAAGACGAACGAGTTTACGCTCGATTTCTTCCCATTCAGGTAAGGGATAGAGCAACAGGCAGGCATCACTACGATCAACAGTGACCACTAACTGTCCGGCACACTGAGACAACAAGCTATCCCGATATTTACTCGGCACAGCCATGCGACCCTTTGCATCCAGGTTTAATGTATTAACTCCTCGGAACAAGTTCCGACCCCTCCAATTTTGAAATAGAGCTTAAAGACTGAAAATCTCTAAAATCCACTTCACCCCACATTGATCCACTTTCATACACTATAGTTACTAAATTACCTTACTGTCAAGTCGACTGTTCCACATTTTGCTTATGAGACAATGACTTAGAGCACTTTTGTAAGGTGGATGAGGGTAAAAATGGGAAAAACTGGAAAAAATTTAATCATTATAAATCAAGAATTTATAGATTTTACTTAATGTGAACTAAGAGCTATTTGAGAGCGAAATTACTTATTAATTGAGCAATTTAAGTAGAAAATAAAGTGGAATAAAGCAAAATAAAAAGAAATTTATCTTAAATTAAGTGGAGTTGGCCGATAAGCCGGGTTCTGTCTTGTGAGCAAGATAGGAGAAAACATATCACTCACTATTCAAGAACCGAACAGATAAAATCAAAGCTTTTGCTCTGCTTTTTATCTGGGCTAAATAGACAGCAATTTTTGCGAGTATTTTGGTATTAATGAATATATTTCAAATTATTACCATCTTTTGTCAATACGCCCATCATTAGGTACCATGGGCCATTCCAGGTACTTAATGTGCCTTGTGACATTTCTGTCCAGTTCTGGCCTCGATCTTTTGAGACGAGACTACCTTCATAGTAGGTATCATAACCTTTCTCATATGCTGTCCAGGGGTCAAATACGTAAGAAACAAATTTTCCCTGTCCTATTGGGCGAATATGTATCGGTTCTGCCTGTGGCCACATTTCATTCTTAGAGGCTTTATCAGTAATGTTTAAAGTTTTTCCCCCATCATGTGAAACGGCAAAATTATAAGTTAAAAGATCAAGAGTCCCCATATTTTTCATCGTAATGATCTTGCCATCATCAAACGCATAGGCATCGCGATACCAATCATATTTCCATTCCAAATCAGCATAGGTGAACTCAGCTTTAGTAAAATTTTCACCCGAATCAAATGATTCATACCATGATGATTTTACGCACCCACAATAAATATCGTAACCGGATGTTAATAGATATAAATGTTGATTTCCCAGGTAAAATAATTGAGAAGCTGAACCATTCACATCAAATGGAAGAGATAATGGGGTCCAGCTTTCACCATCGTCAAATGATTCAGATAACTCAACATCATAAGTATAATAAGTACGTGTACCTACTTTGTAAGAACCTGAATAAATATTATTATAGGTTATAAGCCGGCCATCCCCAGCATGTATCGCTCTAATAACATTTAGTACTTCGGTATATTGCCCGTATGCTTGTTCAAGATGAGGGGCCCAGCTATTGCCATTATCCGTTGTACGTAAAGTAAATATTCCACTACTATTTGTCCCAACTAAAAGACCTCGTCCTTTACCTGATGGTAATAACTGGTAACCGCGGCTATTCGGATATAATCTAAAACTGGCAAAATTAGTTGCATCCACATTTTCCCATGATTTCCCTTCATCTACTGAACGCTTTACTAATAAATCAGTACTTCCATCTTTTTCATAAAAAAGTAAAATTGCTGTTTCTTCAGAGAGGCTAAATACCTTCCCCGCTACACCCGGTTCTTTACCAATGATACCGTTGTAAACGATTACGAAAGGATTCTCCTTATTTGTATCTATATCTCCTGGTAAAATAATTTTTAATGTTGTTTCATCACCATTTGGTAGTTCAGTGATATTGCCTGTTTCACCTTCAGCCAGTTGTACCGGTTTACGAATTTCTTCACCGTCTACGATTGCATCATAAAATATTTCAATCTTGCCATTGCTCATTTGAAAATCTGGCCCAGAAGTATTTTTTATTGTGATGGCAACAAGAGTATTGCCTGATGTGTCAGTTGTATTTTCTGACTTTGTGACATCCAGGCGGCCACGAAAAAAGAAATTGATAAGTCCCGCACTATAAGACACTGATCGAGGGATTAAATTATCAGCCATTGCCACATAATTTTTTAGTGTTAGCGCATACTTTGGCAAAGATGCATCTTTTATATCCCATATCGAACGTGCAGTTAATGGGAGTACTGCATTTTGTGTTGAATCATATTCATCATCAACTTCACCATTATATAAAATATATTTTTTTGCAGAATTTTTATTGACGCATGCACTATTAAAGCTTACATCAGATTTTATTAACTCTTTATTATCGGGGCTTGGAAATTCAGAAGCTTCTTTATTTGTTCCTGCTGTAAAAAAATTACGGTTACTATAATCCGCTAAACCTTTGCCATCTTGAGTTTTGCCACCTGGCTGCGTTGAAAAATAATCCCCATATTTATTAAATTGAGGGACAGGATAGGAAGAAAAATTGAGTGGCGTAATACTTTCAGCAGGGTCGCTTTCATCAAAGCACTTAAACTTCTCTTCAGGATCAGCAATTAATGCTCTAACATTTGTCAATTTCTCATAAACTTGTTGTTCGAGCGTATTTCTTTTACTATGCGCATCACCTCGTGTGTGCTGAGGTTGCCCCATATCCTGCACGAGATGTACTACATTTCCTAATGCTCTAAATGTGGTAGCCCAATATGCCCTACGTTCTGACTCATCTAAACTTATTATTTCCCCAGAATCATCAATATATTGTCCCGATAATGCGCGTACCATCGCACGCTGCGCATCAAAAACAGTATAATGATTTAGATTATTCCAATAATCAGGCAAAGGTTTAATAGGAGCTTTAAATGGCTCCACAGAACCCAATGCCCAACTGGGTGCTGTTTCATGTTCAAAACCTAGAACAACCAGTCCTATATTGTTATAAGGGTCAAAAAAATGACTGAAGGGTCTAATAGCATTAACAGGATCATCCAATGGATTATTACAAATACCAAAAGGTATCCAGCAATCATCTTCACGGATAGCACCGCGCATAAACCAAGCTTTTATTGAACTTAAACCTTCTTTAAAATCATCTTTAATAATATCATCATCAAAATCATCATTACTCCTTTCCACAAGAGTAACAAAGTGATTACCTTCGACATCTAAATCATTATCGTAATCATAATACTTTAAGCCGAAATTATCTTTATACTCATCCAGACCTAACTCCCGCTGAAAAACATTATTTAATAATATTGTTCTCTCTATAGCTTTCTGAGTGACAACGGCGTGAGTGTGGATTTCTATAGCATCGACTCTAGAAACAAAAAATACACATAAGAAAGCTAACAAGATAATATTCTTCACACTCACTTACCTCTTAACTCATACTCTTTTATAATCTTATCAACCTTCCTTTCTTTTTCATCACCCGTGAATTTTCTATAGCTTGTATCAATTTG
>JAPHTF010000047.1 GCA_026197095.1 Gammaproteobacteria bacterium | reverse complement strand
GTGAGAAAAAAGGCGATCTTTATATGACTAAAGAACGTTTACTCGCGGTAGGTGACAAGTATGAAAAAGAAATTGCGGCTGCGCGTAGCCTTGATGCAAAATATCGTTAAGCACGTCGATCATAATTTAGAACAGGATTTAGAATAATGGGATTTGAAAATATCGTTTTTTATGTGTTCGCAGGCATTATGGTCTTTAGTGCCTTGATGGTGATCACTGTAAAAAATCCAGTTCAGGCAGCGTTATTTTTAGTTTTAACATTTTTTTCATGTGCTGCAATCTGGATGTTGCTCGAAGCTGAATTCCTGGCCATTGCTTTAGTGCTGGTTTATGTGGGTGCGGTAATGGTGTTGTTCCTGTTTGTGGTGATGATGCTGGATATTAATGTTGCACGAATGCGTGCTGCGTTTATGCAGTATTTACCAATAGGCATAGCTGTTTTAGTTACCATGGCGGTTATGATGTTTATGGTAGTGAACCAGATTCACATTGATGCGCCAGGACGGGCAGCTGCCAATTATAATAACACGCGTGAGTTAGGTTTGGTTTTATATACAGTATATGTTTACCCCTTTGAAATTGCGGCAGTTATCTTATTAGTGGCTATTATTGCTGCGATTGCATTAACTTTACGACGCAGACCAAATACAAAACATCAAAACCCTGATTTACAAATTGCCGTTAAACGTGATGATCGTATTCGTATGGTCAAAATGGACACAGAAGAAAAGAAATAGGCTTTATTATGATTGCATTAACTGACTATCTGACACTGGCAGCTATTTTATTTAGCTTAAGTGTTGCCGGCATTTTTCTTAATCGAAAAAATATCATCATTATTTTGATGTCGATTGAGCTTATGTTGTTATCGGTAAATATTAACTTTATTGCTTTTTCTCATTTTCTTGGTGATTTGTCCGGACAAGTTTTTGTTTTCTTTATTCTTACCGTTGCTGCTGCTGAAGCGGCAATTGGTTTAGCTATTTTAGTCGTGTTATTCCGTAACAAACGAACCATTGATGTCGATGAACTCGATACCATGAAGGGGTAGGGCATGACAGATAATATGCAAAATATTTATCTCTGGATTGTATTAGCTCCGCTAATTGGTGCAATCATCGCGGGTCTTTTTGGACATAAAGTGGGTCGTGCAGGTGCGCACTGGGTAACTATTATTGGTGTGGCTATTTCTTGTGTGCTTTCAATATATGTATTCAAACATATAAATATTGATGGTGGCGCAACGTTTAATGGTTCTATTTATACCTGGATGGTTGTTGATGGTTTACGTTTAGAAGTTGGGTTTTTAGTTGACCAGTTAACCTCAATGATGATGGTTGTCGTAACCTTCGTATCATTGATGGTTCATATCTATACTATTGGTTACATGAAAGAAGATCCCGGTTATCAACGTTTCTTTAGTTATATCTCATTATTTACCTTCTCGATGTTAATGCTGATCATGGCAAATAACTTCATGCAGTTGTTCTTTGGCTGGGAAGCCGTGGGTTTAGTTTCATATTTATTGATTGGTTTCTGGTATACCCGCGATACAGCTATATATGCCAATATGAAAGCCTTTTTAGTTAACCGTGTAGGTGACTTTGGTTTCCTTCTGGGTATTGCGGGCGTCTTAATGTATTTCGGTTCGCTTGATTACGCGACAGTGTTTGCTGGTGTAGGTGAAGTGAACGGCCAGACCATGGAAATTATTCCTGGTAGCCAATGGTCTGTTATGACCGTGATTTGTATTTCATTATTTATCGGTGCCATGGGCAAGTCTGCACAAGTGCCGTTACATGTCTGGTTACCTGATTCAATGGAAGGCCCAACGCCTATTTCAGCATTAATTCATGCGGCAACAATGGTAACCGCAGGTATCTTCATGGTGACGCGCATGTCGCCATTATTTGAATTTTCTGAAACCGCATTGAGTTTTGTCCTGGTCATCGGTGCTATTACTGCATTATTTATGGGTTTCTTGGGTTTAGTGCAAAATGATATTAAACGTGTTGTTGCCTATTCAACACTGTCGCAACTAGGTTACATGACTGTTGCATTAGGTGCTTCTGCTTATGCAGCGGGTGTTTTCCATTTAATGACGCATGCCTTCTTTAAAGCGTTACTCTTCTTAGGTGCAGGCTCAGTCATTATTGCCATGCATCATGAACAAGACATGCGCAAAATGGGTGGTTTACGTAAATACATGCCATTTACCTGGATAACTTCATTAGTCGGTTCGCTTGCCTTAATAGGTGCGCCATTCTTTGCAGGTTTTTACTCAAAAGATTCAATTATTCTAGCAGTACAAAAGTCTCAGCTAGCCGGTTCGAGTTTTGCTTATTTCGCCGTACTCGCAGGCGTATTTATTACTGCTTTATATAGCTTCCGTATGTACTTCCTGGTATTCCATGGTAAAGAACGTATGGATGAACATACGCGTGAACATCTACATGAAACTGATAAAGTGGTCTGGGTGCCACTAGTCCTGTTAGCCATACCTTCAGTTGTTATTGGTGCGATATTTGTTGGTGATATGGCCTTTGGTGATTTCTTTGGTAAAGCGATATTTGTATTACCTGAACATGATGTACTAGGTCAGTTGAGTAAAGATTTCTTCCATGGCTGGTTTAGTATGGGGCTACATGCGTTTGTTCCTGGCCCTGCATGGTTAGCTGCTGCAGGTGTCGGTGTTGCCTGGTTCTTATATATGAAGCGCCCTGATATCCCTGAGTGGTTTGAACAAAAACTTTCATTTGTTCATAAGGTACTCGTGAA
Organism: Gammaproteobacteria bacterium; assembly: GCA_026197095.1. Classification (GTDB taxonomy): domain Bacteria; phylum Pseudomonadota; class Gammaproteobacteria; order UBA6429; family Thiohalophilaceae; genus JAGLTQ01. Next base: position 53,620 of record JAPHTF010000047.1, on the reverse strand, counting down.
TAAATATTATGCTGATAAGTTTAATGAAGTTTTTTTTGCTGCAGGTAGTGTAGGTATAGGTAAAGCGCTTTGGAAGTTTGGTGATGAAAAACTCATTGATGGTTTAGTTGTAAATGGTTCTGCAAAAGCAGTCGGTTATGTCAGCAGTGTAGTACGTCATGTTCAAACGGGTTATCTCTATCATTATGCGTTTGCAATGATTATTGGTTTAATTGTATTGATGGGTTTATTTGTACTCTAAATTTAAAATAATAATGAGGCTTTTTTCTAAAAAGTCTCAAGAAAAAAAGGTTGTATAACATGTTTGTGGATTGGCCATTATTAAGTCTGGTTATTTGGACACCGATTATCGGCGGCCTGTTATTGCTTGCGTTACCTAAAAAAGGGAATGCAGCAAATACGCGTATTATTGCCTTATTGATATCGATCATTACATTCATTCTTTCAATTCCTCTTTATACACATTTTGACACTTCAACTGCAGCTATGCAGTTTTCAGGTGAGCCTATATCGTGGATCAGTTCTTTTAATATCAATTACCATCTGGGTATTGATGGTATTTCAATGCCGCTAATCGTATTAACAACATTTATGACAGTGATTGTTGTTATCGCCGGCTGGGAAGTTATTAAAAATAGAGTTGAGCAATACATGGCTGCTTTCCTCATTATGGAAGGTCTAATGGTAGGTGTGTTTTCCGCTTTAGATGCCGCGTTGTTTTATGTTTTTTGGGAAGCGCTGCTAATACCGATGTTTATTGTTATCGGTGTTTGGGGTGGTGAAAACCGCGTTTATGCCACCATTAAGTTCTTCCTTTATACCTTCTTTGGTTCAGTCTTTATGTTAATTGCCTTGTTGTATCTCTATACACAAAGCAACAGTTTTGAAATTTTGGCATACCATAATTTAAAAATAGGCTTAACTGCACAAATACTTATTTTTATTGCTTTCCTGCTAGCGTTTGCCGTTAAAGTTCCAATGTGGCCGGTTCATACCTGGCTACCGGATGCACACGTTGAAGCGCCCACAGGTGGTTCAGTCATACTGGCTGCAATTATGTTGAAACTGGGTGGCTATGGATTTTTACGTTTCTCATTACCGATTACTCCAGATGCAAGTCATGAACTTGACTGGTTAATGATTGCCTTGTCGTTAATTGCGGTTGTTTATATCGGTTTTGTTGCGCTTGTACAGAAAGATATGAAAAAGCTGATTGCTTATTCATCAATCTCACACATGGGTTTTGTTACTCTCGGCTTCTTTATTTCATACCAAATTCTTGAAAACAGTGGCAATTTAAAAGGTGCTGCTTTAGGCATGGAAGGTGGCATGGTGCAAATGATTTCGCATGGTTTTATTTCAGGTGCGATGTTCCTTTGTGTGGGTGTGATGTATGACCGTTTACACAGCCGTCAAATTAAAGATTATGGTGGGGTAGTAAACCACATGCCAAAATTCGCTGCATTTATGGTGTTCTTTGCCATGGCTAATGCAGGCTTACCCGGTACTTCAGGTTTCGTGGGTGAATTTATGGTTATCTTAAGTAGTTTTAAAGCTAACTTCTGGTATGCCTTTCTTGCTGCAAGCACATTAATTATTGGTGCAGCTTATACGCTGTGGATGGTTAAGCGCGTCATCTTCGGTAAAGTTGTTAACGAAGCTGTTACCACAATGCAAGATATCAATAAACGTGAATTTTTCTTCCTTGCGATATTAGCCTTTGTAGTATTGTTATTTGGTGTATGGCCAGCGCCATTAGTTGAAGTAATGGACGTTACTGTTGTGAACTTATTGCAACATGTTATGCAAAGTAAATTATAAGAGTGAATTGAGAGCAAAGTAATGACCGCTACATTATTAACAAACTTACATTTGGCAACACCTGAAATATTTATTCTCAGTATGGCGAGTATTATTCTGGTCGTTGATTTGTTTTTGACAGAAAATAATCGCTACATTACTTATCTATTGTCGCAGTTCACCCTGGTTGTTGCTTTTTTATTAACACTTAATTTATTTAGCGGCGATACTTTTTATATATTCAGCCAAACATTTGTTTCTGATCCAATGAGCTCTATTTTAAAGTTGGGTGTTTACTTTGCGACTTTTGTCACCTTTTTATACTCAAAAGACTATTTAATTCAACGCAATATTTTCTCTGGTGAATATTTTGTGCTTGGTTTGTTTGCTGTGCTGGGTATGATGATCATGATTTCAGCAAGTAGCTTCCTGACTTTATATCTTGGTCTTGAGCTTTTATCATTGTGCCTTTATGCCATGGTTGCCTTACAGCGTGACTCAAGTGTTGCTTCTGAATCGGCTATGAAATATTTTGTTCTTGGTGCCATTGCATCGGGTATGTTGCTCTATGGCATGTCGATGCTCTATGGTGTAACAGGAAGCCTGGATATACAGATAGTCAGCCAACAACTGGGCGCAGTAACTAATAAAACCATTTTAGCCTTTGGTTTAGTGTTCATTATTGTGGGTGTTGCATTTAAACTGGGCGCCGTTCCCTTTCATATGTGGGTGCCTGATGTTTATCAGGGCTCTCCAACAGCCGTTACAATTTTCATTGCGACTGCACCCAAAATTGCAGCATTCGCTATGCTTATGCGTTTATTGGTAGGGGGGTTACTCGAGATACATGCGCAGTGGCAGGGTATACTGATTATTCTTGCGGTCTCTTCAATGGCGATTGGTAATATTGTTGCCATTGCACAAACAAACATTAAACGGATGCTGGCGTATTCAACCATTTCGCATATTGGTTTTTTGATGCTAGGTGTTCTTTCAGGAACGGCAGAAGGTTTCGCTGCTTCTATGTTTTACACTCTTACTTATGTGCTAATGTCCATGGCCAGTTTTGGCGCAGTCATTATTATGAGTCGCAAAGGCTTTGAGGCAGATAAACTTGATGACTACAAAGGTCTGAACCAACGTAGTCCATGGTTAGCACTGATGATGCTTTTCATTATGTTTTCTATGGCCGGCGTCCCACCTTTTGTTGGCTTCTGGGCAAAACTATCCGTGCTAAAGGCCGTTGTTTCAGCTGACTTACTTTGGTTGGCTATTGTCGCTGTTGTCTTCTCAATTATTGGTGCGTTCTACTACTTACGTATTATTAAATTAATGTATTTTGATAAAGCAGAAGTATCAGAACCTATCGAATGTGCGATAGATCTACGATGGGTTTTCTCTCTCAACGCTGGCTTAATTCTGTTGATCGGTTTAATGCCCGAGAGTTTATTGGCTTTGTGTAAACAGGTTGTTATGTCGTAATAATTCAGGGTCGGGGGCAAATTGTTAAACCATGCTCTCAATAGCCCTCTGTGGATGTCAATTTGACTTCGATCCATATTCGCTGAATCAATCAAGGGTATTTTCATGTTGGGCACTATCATAATAATTTTTCTCATTGCTGCATTTGTTGCCGCAAATTTGCCCTGGATAAGTGAACGTCTATTTGGATTAATTCCCGTCAAAGCGGGTAAAAAAGCTATTTGGATGAGTTTGTTAGAATGGCTTGTTTTGTATCTAATGATTGGAATGGTCGCATTAGGTATTGAGAAAAAATTCACCTCTGATATTTATTCCCAGGATTGGGAGTTTTACGCTTCGACCTTTTGTTTATTTGTCGTTTTTGCCTTACCTGGCTTTATTTATCGTTTTGATCTTAAACACTTGCTCGAGAGATCAAAAGTCACTAAATAATAGATAATCTAGATTGCATAATGAAATAAAAACATGCTTTATTGCATAATTAAGTATATCTGCATTAACTAATATATCAGGTCTTCATTGTTATCCTGACAAAGCTACTCTAAAATTGTTTGCATCTTGCAATTCTATTTGGTATTGCTAAATGCAGCTACGACACAAGTTTTTCATTTCCATTTCTTTACTCACGACTCTGCCACTGCTGATATTACAGTTTGGTGTTGTAGAGCGAATGGAACAAGAAGTGCTGCTACGAACTGAGCATGAAATTAATTCATCACTCGATAAAATGGAAGGTGAAATTACCTTAATTCTCAATAATCAAAAATCTATATCTAATGGGTTATCCCGTGTCCCGGCAGTAAGTGAGTTTGCAAATAATATCGTTCCAAAACAAGATCCCAATGTTTATAGTCTGCTAGCCAGCAACCTGGAAAACTTTTTTCTGAATTATCAACATTCAGTACCGAGTATTCAGGCATTACGCTTTATTGATACCTCAGGAAAAACGCTGGTCAAAATTAAAGAAGGTAAGTTAATTGATGCGAAAAAGTTTGATGCAGTTAATGATCGTTATTATGTAGCGGATCAATCGCCCAAACAATTTTTCAAAGATGCGATTAAATCAGCATATCAAGGCAATGTTGTTATTTCAGATTTTGAATTAGGTCAGGTAACTTTTGGCGCAGATTTCTGCCCATCAATGGTTCGATATTCTGTTCCAGTAAGAGATGAAGCTGAACAGCTTCAGGGCTTGCTTGTTGTCAATATGTGGGGAACACGTTTAGATTCTGCTGTGAAATCGACCATGAGTGGCTATCCTGCCAATAGTTATATTGTTGAAGTAAACAAAAATAAACTTCGTGATGGTATCTATCTTTATCATAGAGATAATCAGAAACGTTTTGCAAACCAGTTAAAATCTAATTTTCGTTTTTCTAATGAAGTGACAGAAGAAGAGTGGAAAAATATGCAGACTATTGAATCTTATGGATCCAGCTTTCATAAAGATGGACGCATGTTTTTTTATAAAACCATATCACCTTTTCAAAATCGTGACACAAAGTGGTTATTACTTATAGAAGCATCAAGTGAAAAAATATTTGAGTCTATAAATAATATGCGAAGATCAATCTGGTTACTTGTCGCGAGTTTGATTTTTATTAGTTTATTACTTGCCGTCTGGGCATCGGGCCGTTTAACTCAACCAGTACATCGTCTTGCTGAAATTATTCGAAAGTTTGCTGATGGAGAACGTGGTGTTAAATATCAAGGACCAGTTAATGACGAAGTAGGGCTGGCAGGTAAAGCCTTTAATTATTTAACGACTAGACTGGAACAAACTGAGAAAGAAAAAGAAAAAGCTGTCCGTGCTGCGTGTCAATCAGAACGTCTCGCAGCATTAGGACAAATGGCTGCAGGTATTGGCCATGAAATTAATAACCCCTTAATGAATATTATGTCGCTTGCGACTTTAATCGAAGAAGCATTAGGGGAAGGCTATGATGATACAAAAAATGACATTCTTATTTTAAGAAAAGAAGGTCAACGATGTGCCCGTATTATTCAAGGGATACTGAACTTTGCAAGAGAAAATGAGCCAAGTTATGTTCCTTTTAATTTATCAGAACTCATTAATGAAACATTAGAGTTATTATCACATCGTATAGACTCGTCTGGAATAAATGTTGTCACAAATTTAGAAGCTGATTTAATTATGGAAGGTGATGCCGGAATGTTACAGCAAGTTCTGGTTAATATTCTTTTAAATGCGATACAAGCGTCTAATACGAATGCTGAAATAAAAATTATTGCTAAACAACAGGGCGAAAATTTAGTGATAGAAATTATTGATCAGGGCAAGGGCATTCAGGGCAAAGATTTTTCAAAGATATTTGATCCTTTCTTCACTACAAAAGCTGAAGGCGAGGGAACGGGCCTGGGCTTATCTGTGAGTTATGGGATTATAAAGCATCACGGAGGAAGCATATCAATAGCAAATATGAACGTGCAGGGAGTGAAAGTAAAAATAACGCTGCCTGTTAAGAGCGCAATAGAAAACAAAGAACTGGATTATCTGGAGGTTAACGATGTTAGAAAAACAGATGTCGGATAAGCAGACAAAAATTATGTTTGTAGATGATGATTTGGTTACTGGCAGGGTCATGAAACGAAATTGTGATAATGCTAATTATGCTTGCTCAGTTTTTCAAAACGGAAATGATTGTCTTAGAGCGTTTAAAAAATCAAATGCAGATATTGTAATTACTGATTTACGTATGCCTGGTATGAACGGGTTTGAACTTTTGAGTGAATTGCGCGCAGTCGATGAAAACGTGCCTGTATTAGTAATGACAGGCTATTCATCTGTTGAAAATGCGGTTGAAGCAATGAAACGGGGTGCAACAGATTTTATTAAAAAGCCATTTGATTTTACTGAGTTAAAGCTCATGTTAGATCGCACTATGAAAGGGGTAAAACTAAAAAATGAAAACAGGCTCTTGAAACGCCGATTGGAACAAGAGCGTAATCGTTTTGGGATGGTGGGTGATACTGATGTAATGCGAAAACTGTTCAACACTATTGATAAAGTTACCAAGGTTAACTGTAATGTTATTATTACGGGTGAATCAGGCACAGGCAAGGAACTTGTTGCGCGTGCTTTACATGATTACAGTTCACGTAAAGATGCGCCGTTTGTTACTGTTGATTGTGGTGCCCTAAATGAACACATGTTGGAAAGTGAGTTATTTGGGCATGAGAAAAATGCATTTTCTGGTGCCGAGCAACGACATCATGGTTTAATGGAGCAAGCCAGTGGCGGGACGTTGTTCCTGGATGAAATTTGTAATATTTCTGATGCGATGCAAATTAAGCTTATGCGCACAATTGAATCTAATAAAATTACCCGCCTGGGAAGTTCAGATGAGATAAAAGTTGATGTTCGTATTATTGCAGCAAGTAATCGAAATTTAGAAAAAGCAGTAGAAAAAGAAGAACTCCGGCATGATTTTTATCATCGTTTAAATGTGGTGAATATTCATATACCAACATTAGCCGATCGACGTGAAGATATCCCAGTTTTAGTTCAACAATTCGTGCAAGAGTTTGCAGAGCAATATAACCGAGATATTAAAGGGTTTGATGCGGCTTCTTTAAGGTTGCTTTGTAACGCAACCTGGGCAGGTAATGTTCGGGAACTACGTAATGTTATTGAACGTGAAGTCATTCTCTCTGAAGAGAAAATGCTGCATTGGAACGGTATGGACGATATAACTCATGATGAGGGGCGCTCAAATATTAATTTTTCGGATGATAGTTTTATGTCATTAGAACAATTGGAGGAACAATATATCAATCATGTTTTACATTGCTTTAAAGGTAAAAAAACTAAAGCAGCAAAAACCCTGGGTATTGATAAAACGACTTTATGGAGAAAGTTACGTCGCTATGATATTAGTGATGATGAAAATTAGTGTGATATGCAGATTTGACCGTCCATTATGAATGCATATTGCAGCACACAATGAATTTTAGTTGCATGAAACCAGTATAGACATATAGTTGAACAATGAATATGCAGAAATACTTTCAATACTAAAATGTTAAGTATGGTTAATATTTCTGAATAATCTTTAATAATATTGCCCTTCCGCTAAGCGAAGGGTGTATATAATATCAGGAGGAGTCCGCAATGAAAAAAGGTATAGTCATAGCAGCAACTTTATTAAGTGTGTTTGCTACATCCGTGTTTGCAGCAGGTCCCGCTAAAGATGGTACTGCGAAAAATGGATATTTAAAATCTAAAGTTGTTTATCACGTTAATGACATCCACACAGCGACGGGTGCATTACGTAATGTAAAGAACCATTTAAACGCTGTAGGTGATGAAAATATAGAACTTATTGTTGTTACTCATAGTTCAGGTGCATTTGCTATGGTAGATGGTTCTATGGGTAAGAAAGATAAAAAAACCGGTAAAGTTTATAACTTTAACGATACTATTGCTGGTTTAGCTAACCGTGGAGTTAAATTCACCATCTGTGCAAATACTATTCGCGGTAAAAAAATTGATAAAAATAAAATTAACGAAAATGTAGAAATTATTCCTTCAGGTGTTGCTGAAGTTGCTTTCTTACAACAAAAAGGCTACATGTATGTTAAGCCGTAAGTCTTATTAACTGCGGTACATAAAACGGATGCTTCGGCATCCGTTTTTTTATGGATAAAATAATCTGTGCTGATTGTATTTGCGAAATAAGCCAGCAGGGTAATGGATACGCAATAAAAAAGCCTAACTTATTGAATAAGTTAGGCTTTTTAGAATTTTGGTAGCGGGGGCTGGATTTGAACCAACGACCTTCGGGTTATGAGCCCGACGAGCTACCGAGCTGCTCCACCCCGCAATCGATGGCCGCATTCTACGGATTAACAGCAGTATTAGCAAGTATTAATGTGAAGAATATATAAACTAACAGGGTAATTTGCAACCATTAACGGTGCAAAACTCGGATATAGTGAAATATGTCAGATGATTTCAGAATTAGCTGAAAAACAAGGCTACAATTACCTCAGAAACAGAAAATAAATTGCATTTTGCAGAACAATTAGGGTTTGTTACTTTTTAAGTTCAGTATAGCGATTTGTTTTTATGGCGTTTTTAAATAATGTGATTTTACATAATTAATCGCGGTCAGCTTATATCAGTGACTGTATGAAGGAGTCTTTTGATGGATACTATGCGTCGAATTATTCTCAAAGCCACTATGGCTGGGGGGACACTTGCTGTAGCAGCTGGAGCTAACTTATTAACACCAAGTTCAGTCTTGGCAGCCTGGCCAGCAAAAGCATTTGAAGCAACAAAAATGGATGCCGCTATGGATCTTTTGACGGGCAAAGACCGGCCAGAGGAAAGTGCTGATATCACTGTTGTCGCACCGGATATTGCTGAGAACGGCGCAGTCGTTTCAGTAAAGGTGACCACGACATTACCTAAAGTTGAAAGTATTTCAGTATATGTTCCTGTAAATTCATTTCCTCTTTCCGCGAGTTATATTTTATCTAACCAAATGGAAACGGCGATTGCAGGCCGCATTAAAATGGCTAAAACAGCAGATATCGTTGCTATTGTTAAATCAAACGGCAAGCTTTATACCGCTAAAAAGGGCGTTAAAGTCACATTGGGCGGTTGTGGTGGATAAGTACTGCTGCACTTTTTTTAATGCATATTAATTTGACTTAAAGACATTACATAAGGAATTTATCATGGCTAGAGATATGAAAATTCGGGCATGGGATAACGGTAAGAACACATCAATTAAAGCGATTATTTTTCATCCAATGGAAACCGGGTTACGTAAAGATAAGAAAACAGGCAAAAAAATTCCTGGACATTATATTACTGAAGTTAACTGTGAGCATAATGGAAAAAATATTCTCACCTGCTTATGGGGGCCAGGGGTTTCAAAAAATCCATTTCTTTCTTTTGATTTTAATGGCGCGAAGAAGGGAGACAAGATAAAAATCTCATGGCTCGATAATCAGGGTGGAAAAGGTGACTCATCGGCAACGATTTCATAAACCCTGCGTATTATACTGCTTAAAAAGGTGCACATAGTGCGCCTTTTTTATTGCTAGTTATAGGGGAAATGAGTTGTTTTTATATCAAGATAAATGACTGAAATCTCATCAACTGTGCCTGCTTCTTATAAATAGTGAACTGGTGCACAGATATTCTATTGTGTCTCAATACAGGACTGTTTTCGTCTACTGATGGCTTCAGTATTGTCAGAATTTGTCGATAAGTTCAAATAAAGAATGGTTATAAAATGATAATCTAACTATTTGTTACAAAACGAATTAAGCTCTGCAAAAATACTATTTTAGAGCACTGTTTCGGATAAGATGATGTTATCAGCTTTACCCTAAAATATGTAAATGGGTATGTTTTTAATCGAAAACCGGATATATATTATGAACAAGATTAGAACAGTTATTACTGCACTTTTATTAGTCAGTCTCCCATTATCATGCTGGTCAGCAGGTTTGTCACGAGAGCAAATTAAAGGACTTGATGAGCAAGTTCAGGACATTAAAAAGGATGTGCTGGCAATTTCAGCAGAACTGCAACTTTTAGAAGAAAAATTATTATACCCCTCTACTAGCCAGGTCTCACTTTTTGTCTCCATGAGTAAGGAAGAAGGCTATTCACCTGATGCGGTACAAATTACATTAGATGGCAAAAAAGTGGCTTATCATATTTATAGTTTTAAGGAAGTTGATGCTTTACGCCGGGGTGGCGTACAGCGTATTTTTACTGGCAATATTCAGTCGGGTAATCACCAATTAGATGTCAGTGTTATAGGAAAAAAGGGCGGAAGCAAAACCAGTCGAAAAATTACTTATACTATCAATAAGGGCGTTGGCCCCAAACTTATTGAAATAAGTTTAGGTTCTGGAAGCTCGGCAATTAAAATTCTTGATCAATAACTGGGTAATTTGTGTGTCACATCGAATTATCATTTTCCTGAGTATTTTTTTTTCAGCTATCGTATATGCTGAAAATAAAAATACTAATAATAAAGATCTCTTTTTTAACGAGGGACTTTATTACGCATATCAAGAACAATACTTTGATGCTATTAGTAAAATAGATGCTGAACTTGGTCAGTATTATGGTCTGGATGAGCCTGAGTTAAACTCTCTTCATTTTTATTTGAATCACGCAGAATTTTCTATTGGTGATTTTGAATTATATTATCGCATGCACAACCGTGCCGGCCGCGCAATTAAATCTGTACTTGAAGGCAATGTGGATGATGAGATTCGAAATGGTGCTGTTTATCGTCTTGCCAAAATTTATCATCAAAAACAACAGCCGATAAATGCATTGCATACTATTGAAAGTAGCAAAGGTAAAATTCCGGATAAAATTAAATATGATTTTGAGTTATTAAAAGCGCAAATTTATATATCAAATGGCCGCTTCCAGGATGCAATAAAGATACTGAGTAAAATTGAAAATGTATCTGCTGTTGATGGCTATGCAAGTTATAACCTGGCAATAGCATATATAGGTAATAATGAAATAGAAAAAGGTATTCTACAGCTGGATACAGCAGGGCAGATAAGCTCATCGGATAAATATGTATTAGGTCTGCGTGATAAAGCAAATCTTGTACTTGGTTATAAACTAATGGAGAACAAGCAGCCATACCGAGCAAAGAAATATTTTGATCGCATTCGTATAAATGGTCCCTTTTCAAATAAAGCATTGCTCGGTTCAGGATGGGCATCTGTGGCTGACGAGGTTCCAAAGAAGGCAATTGTTCCATGGACAATTTTATCGAAGCGAAATGTCACAGATCAATCTGTGCAGGAAGTTTTATTAGGTTTACCTTTTGCATATGGAAAACTTGAGGCCCATGGTCGGGCCGCCATACTTTATGGAAATGCACTGGAAACATACTCTAAAGAACTGGAGAGACTGGATAGTTCAATTAAAAGCATTCGTGAAGGCAAGTTTTTGGAAGCTGTTGTGCGTGAAGAATCACGACAAGATAAAAACTGGTTAATTAACTTACGTAATCTTCCGGATACGCCTGAAACTCATTACCTGATGACAATGCTTGCCTCCAATGATTTTCAGGAGTCACTTAAAAACTATTTCGATCTGGACGATTTGCAGAAAAAAGTATCATCCTGGGATGGGTATTTAGATTCTTACACTGAAGTAATCGCTCAGCGCCAGAATTATTACACTCCGATATTTCCGGCTATGCAGGAAAAATTCAGACTGCTTGATTCCAGAATGAAGCTTCGGCTAGAGCAGCGCAATAAAATTTCAGAACGTTTAAATAAAATGTTGATAGCTCCACGACCTGATTACCTGGCAAAAGTGAATGAAAGGATTGTGCTGAATAATTTATATGCTATTGAAAAAAAATATACAACAGGGAAAAAACCGTTACCTCAGTCTGTACAGGCAAGAATAAACAGGCTTAAAGGCGCTATTCAGTGGAATATAGAAACTGAGTATCAGGAAAGGTTTACTCAAGCAGATAAAAATTTACGTTTGTTAAATACCCATGTTGACAAGCTGGATGAAAATTACCGCTCGTTTGTTCGAACGCGGCAAGCCGCTACGCAGAGCTTTATGGGTTATGCCGATCAGATTAATCAGCTTAAAAATCGTATTCGCTTTGCAGATGAAAAAATAAAGTTATTGCTGGCCAGACAAGGACATATGCTGGAATTAATGTCGATTAAGGAATTATCAAACAGACGTAAGAGAATTGAAGAGCTTCAAATTAAAGCACGATTCTCTATTGCTGAAAGTTATGATCGCGCACTGAAAAAACAACAGAATATCGAGTTAGAAAAAGACAAGGCAAAAGCCTTGCTAATACAAGAGGCGGCTGAAGCTGAAGATATTTATCAGCGTGCTTTAAAGAAACAAAAACTTGAACAGGAAAAAATACAGAACAATAAAGAAAAGTTGAAAGCTGAAGAAGTTCAAGATAAAGAAGAAAAAAATGAAGGTGATAAGTGATGATAGTTAAAAACTTATTACTTGTGTTTTTTCTTTTACTGCTAAATGCATGTGCTTTTAATGAAAATGGGACTATTGCAGATTTACGAGATGTTGATGCGGATATTGTTGATGCGCGTATTGAAGGTGGTCTTGAAAAAGCCATGAAAAGCTATCAACGTTTTTTACAACAAACACCTGAATCTGCTATGACACCTGATGCAATTCGCCGTCTTGCGGATTTAAATGTTGAAAAAGAATATGGTGTTATTAATGAAACTAAAGCCCAGGTCGTTGAGAAGAAAGAAAAAGCTGTAGAACAGGTGAAAAATACCGGGGGTGAAAAAAAATCATCAAAAGCTGAAAATACAGAGTCTGTTATAGCTGATGTAAAATCTGAATCCACTCAAAATTTTGAAAAAAGGGCGTCGGCGAGCGAGAAAATCTCTGCCACGAAATCATCAGCTGTGGCTCCCTTGCCCGATGGTTCGAAAATTGATGATTTGCAAACAGAAGGTGCCAAGAAGGCGATACGGCTTTATAAAAAATTACTCGAAAAGTTTCCAATGTACCAGCATAAGGATCAAGTTCTTTACCAATTATCGCGAGCTTATGAAGAGGTTGGGCAGATTAATCCAGCGATGGATGTCATGAACCGTTTGGTTAGAGAATATCCAGGATCACGCCATTTTGCCGAAGTTCAATTTAGACGGGCAGAGTATTATTTTACCCGAAAGAAATTATTAGATGCCGAAGATGCATATAAGTCGATTCTTCAAATTGGCAAGGGTACTGAATTTTATGAGTTAGCTTTATATAAACAAGGCTGGACGTTTTATAAACAAGATTTATATGAAGAAGCGCTTAATCATTTTATTGCCTTACTCGATTATAAAGTCAGTATTGGTTACGATTTCGGGCAAACACACAACCAATCCATTAAAAAACGTGTCGAAGATACATTTCGTGTCATTAGTCTGAGTTTTTCAAATATGGGGGGGGCAGATGCTGTTATTGATTACTTTAAAAAACAAGGTAAGAAATCTTACGAGAGTGATGTATATAGTTATTTAGCTGAATTTTATTTAGTGAAACGTCGTTATAGTGATGCGGCTTTGACCTATAAAGCTTTTATATCTAATAACCAGTTTCATAAGCTCTCTCCTCATTTTAGTATGAGGATGATTGAGATTTATCATAAAGGCCAATTTCCTAAACTGGTTATAGAAGCGAAGAAGGATTATGCCTCGGCCTACGGCATTAATGAAGCCTACTGGAAATATTATAACATTAATGAAAACCCTAAAGTCGTTGAGTTTTTAAAGAAAAACATTGTTGATTTAGCTAATCATTATCATGCTGTTTATCAAGACATCAATTACCGGAATCAGAAAAAACAAACTTTCAAAGATGCAGCACATTGGTATAAACAATTCCTGGTGTCTTTTCCAAAAGACAAAGAGTCAGCAGAAATAAACTATCTGCTTGCTGATTTATACCTGGAAAACAAAGATTTCCTTGCCGCAGCAAAAGAATATGAAAAAACGGCATATACTTATCCGGTAAACAAGAAATCCTCAAAAGCGGGCTATGCTACAGTTTTTGCTTATCGAGAACATTTGAAAAGTGTTTCTCAATATGAAAAAAACAGGGTAAAGCGTGAAGTTATTCGTGTTTCATTAACCTTTGTTGATGTTTTTCCTAGGCATGAAAAAGCCTCGGTTATTCTTGCAGCTACGGCTGATAATTTATATGAAATGAAAGATTTTCAGTTGGCAATCAATACTGCACATCAGCTGATTGAAAATTATCCTAAAGCTGAACAAGATCTACGTCGTTCTGCATGGCTGGTTATTGCATACTCATCATTTGATATACATAAATTCAAAGAGTCTGAACTTGCTTACGTTAAAGTTCTTGCGATGCCGAATAAAGACAATGAGTTACGTAAAAAGTTAATCGAAAATCTTGCAGCATCTGTTTACAAGCAAGGTGAACAGGCGAATACGCTGAAGGAATACCAGGTTGCTGCTGATCATTTCTTGCGTATACGCCAATTAGCACCTGATTCTAAAATTCGGGCGACGGCAGAATATGATGCCGCCACGGCACTGATTAAACTACAGGACTGGACCAAGGCGGCAAGTGTATTGTTTGCTTTTAGAGAAACATATCCAAATCATAAGTATCGAACTGAGGTGACTAAAAAGATTGCTTATGTTTATCGTGAGGATAAGAAGTATGTAAAAGCGGCTAAAGAATTTGAGCGTATATTTGCAGAGTCAACGGATCGGACAATACGTCGTGAATCACTGCAAATCGCGGCTGAATTGTATCAAAAGATACCGGATAGAAAAAATACCTTACGTGTATATGAACGTTATGTTCAATATTTCCCTAAGCCTTTAGAAGAATCGCTTGAGATACATGCAAAAATTGCTGCGTTTTATAAAGCAAATAATGAAACTAAAAATCATATTAATAAGCTTAAATACATTATCGCAATGGATGCAAAGGCGGGTTCTCAGCGCACCGAGCGTACACGTTATTTAGCCGGTATAGCGTCTCTGGAAATAATTGCACCTATATATGATGAGTTTGTCGCAATAAAACTTAAACGCCCATTTAAACGTAATCTTGCTATAAAGAAAAAGAAAATGAAAGCTAATATCAGTCGATATAACAGTTTAGTTGATTACCATGTGGGTGATGTAACTGCAGCTGCGACCTATTACATTGCTGAAACATATTATCATTTTAGCCGGGCATTGATGGATTCAGAACGCCCCCGAAAGCTCTCTGAATTGGAATTAGAGGAATATAACCTGATGCTTGAGGAACAAGCGTATCCATTTGAGGAAAAGGGCATCAACATCCACAAGAAGAATCTCGAACTCCTTAATGGAGGCGTATATAGTCTTTGGATTGATCGTAGTTTAAGAAAATTAGGCGGGCTTGTTCCTGGCCGTTACGCTAAGTATGAGGTGAGTACAGGTGTGATCAGCTCATTGATGTCTTATCGTTATGCTTTAGATGGTTCATCTGAAACCTCTTCAATTGCTGCTATACCGGAAGCAACAAATTCGGTTAAAAATGCAGCAGAAAGTTCAAAGTAACCTGCATTAAATTCTCTTGCTTTAGTGAAATGTCTCAGTTAAAAAACTTTAGCTTTTTTAGCTTAAAATGAGTCAAAAATTGTCATTTTGCTAGCTGGTTCACACCTTAAAAGTCTTAATATCCCAAGGTTTTTTATATTAAAGAATAAGCACTTTCCCACCGATAATGTAGACGTGCATAAGTCCAGATAAAGAGTGACTTGTTTCGCAAAAATAACAATGAAATCATAAGTTTAGATTAATCTGCCGATAAACAATATAAACTTAATAGTGTAGTCAGGACCCTTATATGAGGTCTAATGTAAATCAGCCGGATTCAGCAATGATGTTTAGTGAAAACGCAGATAATTTAGCAACTGTAAGCTGCAAAAGAATGTTTATTTTGCTGCTGGTATTAATGCTAGCCGCATGTGGAACGACCTCAAAAGTTGCAACGTTTGATACAGACGATATTGTCATTTCAGAAGAGTTTGGCATTGATACCTATTTATCTGACAAATTTAAGCAAGCCGTTATTCATATCAACAATAAAAAATATGATGATGCAATCGAACTGCTGGTTGAGGTGACAAGCCAAACAGATAAACACAGTGCCCCCTACATAAATTTAGCCATTGCGTATTCTGAAACAGGAAAAATTAAGGATGCTGAGACAATATTATTAAAAGCACTCACTATTAATCCATTACATCCTGTAACCAATAATGAACTTGGATTGGTCTACAGAAAAACAGGTCAATTTGCCAAAGCTAAAACAACCTACGAACAAGTCATTAAAAATTACCCCCAGTTTTTACCTGCCAGAAAAAATTTAGGTATTTTATGTGATTTATTTATGAGTGATCTTAATTGTGCCATTGAACAATATGAAGCGTATTTAAATGTAAGGCCTGATGAAAAAGAAGTTTCGATATGGTTAGCTGATTTGAAAAAAAGGGCGGGACAATAAAATGAAATTTCGACATATTTTTTTAATTCTATTTTTGTCATTAAGCATGAGCAGCATGAGTTATGCAGAAAAGAAGAAAAAGGATGATGCTAAAACATTATCGGGTATTTCAATTATCGGCAACAAAGATGCACCGAAGTCACTTTATATTGTCCCATGGCGCAGTTCTGAATTGGGAATTGAATCAGATTTAAATTCAAGTCTTTTAAATGAAGGAATGCATCCGGTTGATAAAGATGTGTTTGTTCGTGAACTTAATTTTTATGAAATTAGTACAGTTAAATAATTTTGAAAATCAAAATATAGGTATGAGGTAACAGTATTATGGACTTTCTCTATACAGTAGTTGGATTTGTTCAGGCCGGTGGTGCATTTATGTACCCCATTCTTATTGTCTTTGCAGTTGGTAGCGCAATCGCAATCGAGCGTGCTGTTGTACTTGCCTCAGTAAGAGGTAAAAACCGCAAGGTATGGGATAAGCTCCATCCCGTTATGTCTGAAGGTAATTTTGATGAGGCCAGACAATTAACCTCTGAAGATAACTCATTCATTAGCCAGCTTTTAGGTATGGGCTTAGCACGAGAAGGTGCTGTGCGTCGTCGTGATGATATTGAAATCGCGATGGAAGAAAGCATGATGGAAATTATTCCTCAACTTGAAAAACGAACGCCTTATGTTGCCCTGTTTGCCAATATATCAACACTGTTAGGTTTACTGGGTACCATCATGGGTTTGATCGAAGCCTTTACCGCAGTCGCCAATGCTAACCCGGCAGAGAAGGCGGATTTATTATCAGCCAGTATCTCGGTTGCAATGAACACAACTGCATTCGGCTTAATGGCCGCAATTCCATTACTCATTACTCATACATATTTAACCTCAAAGACCGGCGAAATTATTGATAGTTTAGAAATGGCTTCAGTAAAAACACTCAATATTATTTCTGAATCGGTTAAACGCCAGGGCTAGAGCATATTATGGCTAGAAGACATCATTACAGACGCAAGGATAAGGAAGTTCCTGAATTAGATATCACGACTTTTTTAAACTTAATGGTTGTGTTGATTCCTTTTCTTTTAATTTCTGCGGTATTTTCACGCATTACAATTCTGGAGTTAGATGTACCCGTGGGGGGAGCAGGACAGGTTGACAAGCCAAAGTTGGTGCTTGAAGTCATTGTGCGTAAAAAAGGTATTGAGATTAGTAATGGCAAAGGTGTTGTTGCGAACATGCCTAAAGTTGAGGATAAATATGATATTCCACAGCTATCAACCTACTTACAAAAAATTAAAAAAAATTATCCGGATAAAACAGATGCTGTGGTTTTAATGGAGTCAGAACTTGAGTATGAATTTTTAGTCAAGGTTATGGATGCAGTACGTAGTGCCGAAAAAAAACCAGAAGAAGAGGATTTAACAGAAACGCCAGCGCCAGTCTCAAATAAGCCGCCTGAGAAAATTATTTTATTTACGAATATTTCTGTTGGTGATGCACCATGAAAAGTTCACGTCGTATAAAACGTATGTCTCGCAGTAAAAAGAGAGTAGCAGGCTTAAGCCTGGTTTCTCTTATGGACGTGTTTACTATTTTAGTATTCTTCCTGTTAACGAATTCAGCTTCGAATGAAGTTTTATCTAACCCAAAAGAAATAGCTCTGCCAGACTCTGTTGTTGAATCAAAGCCACGTGAAACGATTGTGATTTTTGTGTCACCTGAAGTCATCTTGTTACAGGGTGAACCAATAATGAAAACAAGTGATGCGCTTACATCAAAAGATGAAACAATTTCTTTTTTAAGAGAAAAATTACTGGAGCAAAAGAAAAACGTTATTGGTACAAGTACAAAAGCGGCTATTGAAGGGAAGGAAGTGACATTGCTTGCTGACAAGAAAATTCCCTTTAAATTGTTAAAACGGATTATGTCAACATGCACCAGTGCCGGGTATGGAAAAATATCATTAGCTGTAATTCAAAAAGCTTCACAGGGTTAGGGGTTTAACATTGAACTCTGTTGTTTCATCTGAACAAGAAAAAATCGCGATAGAAATCGTTGAAGCTGAGCGTCGTCGTGAAAAATTAGTTAAAGAACTTGCACTGGTTGAGGCTGATCTTGAGAGTATGGCATCTCAAATTTCGATTTATGCCCATTTATCCGAGGTTAGTGAAAAACTTGAGGAATTGCATGCGTTAGGTGGAGGTAAACTTTTCTGGGAAGACAAGTACACAAATGAAAATGATTTAATAGAACATCTGCATGGATTACGTGGTAAGGCGAAAAAATTTAATGATCAAATAGCCATTATCGATGGCAGAAAGATTGAGTTAGAAAAGAAGGTTGAGGATTCTGCTTATGAGATTGGTTATTTAAAAGAAGATCTTGAGCTTACTAAACTCGAAGAAGCTGAAAGTAAAAATGATTATATCGTTAACAGGGAATACACACCTGATTCTTATCGTGAAATGGTCATGCCCTGGAGTAACAAGGGTGAAGATGAAAAGCGTTTTAAAAAATATTTATTATTAGCATTCCTATACAGTATTTTATTTGCATTAGTTATTCCCTATATCGAGCTTCCTATACCCGACAAGGAAGAGGTTGTTGAAGTCCCTGAGCGTATAGCTAAATTTATTAAGAAAAAACAGCCAGAACCAAAACCGAAGAAACAAACTCAGCTTGCAGAGAAGAAAAAACCCAGTGTGGAAGAAAAAGTTAAGGCACGTGAAAAAGCAGCAAAGACCGGTTTACTCGCATTTAAAAATAATTTTGCCGACTTGATGGATGATGTAAATGACGCAAAACTTGGTGCGAATGCCAAATTATCTGATCAAGGTACACAGGCGAAGTCGACATCAAGGTCATTAGTATTAGCCCAGGCTCAAAGTGGCAGTGGTGGTATTAATTCATCTGCCTTAAGTCGTGATGTTGGTATTGCAGGTGGCAAGATAGGCTCAGTTAAATTCTCACGTGTAACCAGTGAAATTGGAACAGCTGCAGCTGGGGACAGGCCACTCAGTTCTGGTCCTGGACCATCACGAACAGATGAAGAAATTCAAATTGTCTTTGATCGCTACAAAGCCGCGCTTTATAGAATATATAACCGGGAGCTTCGTAAAAATCCCACTCTGCAGGGAAAAATGGTTTTGCGCATTACGATTTTACCTGACGGCAAGGTTTCGAAAGCAAAAGTTGAATCGAGTGATTTAGATTCGGCTTTATTATCAAAGAAAATTGTTGAACGAGTAACTCGTTTTAATTTTGGAGCTAAAAAGGATGTTCCGACTATAACAATTCTTTATCCAATAGATTTTTTACCGGCGACATAGGGTGATGATTATGTTCACTCTAAATGTAGCATTAGTTAAAGATCTATAGGTTTTACAAGCTATGTGCTCGATGACTGACATCAGAACGTTCGCGTCACGCGTATTAAAAACGATTTTCGTCGTTGTGGGCCTCTCGTTGCCGATCGAAACGTTATACGCACATACAATAAACTGCAGCAGTAATCCTGATAATATCTCCGGCATCATTTCATATAATACCAGTGGTACTACAAACACATTTTGTGAGCTTTGCGGTGTTGGGCAAGTTCGAATTGTTGTTACAAATCCTACACATGAGGATATGGCTAATTTTTCAGTTCAGCATGTCTTTGATTCAAATGAACTTGAATATGTTCCTGACTCAACAAATGGTGATCCAACTCAGAACCCTGTTATTTCAGGTGGCGGTAGAATATTAACCTGGACTTCAGCACAAATTCCTGCGCTTATGCAAATTGATGGTAGAAGTAACCATTTTAATTACAATACTGTTGAAATTGTTTTTAATGTAAGAAGCCGTGCAGGCACCGAAGAAAACCTGGTTAATATTGATAGAGATATTCAAGCTTTTGCTGATTTCAATTTTTGTCCTGCAAGCACAAATACAGCGGGCTCTGTTTCAACAAATAAATTTCCACTTGCGATTCATGAACCAACACCAACAATTAGAAAACGAGGTCGTAATGTTGATGCTAACCAAACTTCATGGAGAACCACGGTATACGGAAACATTGACGATGATGTAATTTGGCGCATACAGGTCTCTAATAGTGGTTTAGCTGCATTACAGGATCTTAAGTTTGATGATTTAATGCAAAATGGTAACTTCCAGATTAACTATGCTTGTCCCACCGCGGGGGATGCCGACACCATTGCGAACAATACCAATAACGGTGTGGCACCAGCTGGGTTGCTTGATACGAATGGCGGTGATTGTAAACATGCGGGTTCAGCTATCAACCCTATAGGAAATTCAATTCCAGATTTTAGAGTGGATGATCCTTTTGGGAATCCAGCCAATGATGAACCTGGTGCTTATGTTGATGTTCCCGCAGGTGGCAGTACCTATATTTATTTAGTCGGCAAAATACTTAACTCATGTACACCTAATCGAACCAATACAGCAAATAATGTTGAATGGGGTTGTGAGGTTGACTCTCCTGATGGAGGAATTACGCAAACCTCAACGGGTGCAACTGGTGGTAGCTCAACGACAACGTTAAGTTCGTTAGTGAATAACAATGGATTACAAATCACACGTGCACTTACTGGTTTGAATACTTCTCAACCTGTTGGTAGTCGCGGATTAATGACATTAACTGTTACAAATAACACTGGTGGTACGGTTAAAAACCTGGAGTTAACAAATACTCTTCCCATCGAGTACGTAGTTGATTCATCTTTTACACCAACCTTTAATATCACTTCAACATTTGGTGCATATCCAGGCAGGGTAGATACGATGGCTGTTACTCCAACTCCCGCCGACCCGCTTACTTTTAGAACGCCTGTTTTTACACTAACAAGCGCGGCTGCACATCCGAGTTACCCTGATCAGGAAAATATGATTAGACATGGTGATGTTGTCACTATTCAATTCCGGGTCGTTATGATCCCAACAGATCATTTTGATAATAATGCCAATATGGACGTGACGCCTGAAGTAACAGGCGATACAACCGATCCTGTAAACATGCATAACACCGGTGGTGATCAACTTGCGAATCAACTGGACATTACGTTTAATAATTTTTGTAACGGAACACAACAATCAGCTACCTATAACGATAACTTTGATTCTTTTCCTGAAGACATTGATGTTTCTATTCCGGGAGGTGCAGTATTTATTCTGACCAATGATCCCACTCAACGGTTACCCTTAACAGTCACATTAACAAATAATGGTGGTCATTATGCTGATGACTACACCACTTATGTAAGTTTTGGTTCAACAATGGAAGTTGTAACCGCACCGGGAAGTTGTACTCGTTTAGCTGTTCCTCCAGCACCTGCAATATTAGAAGTTTGGGAAGATCCGGTTGATATACCTGCGTCGGCACAAATTTATGAATGTACTGATGCAAACCTTGGAACTATTACACCAAATGGTGGTTCAATTGATCTTGATTTTGAAGTTATTAAAACGACTGATGCAGGAAGACTCGCTGAAGATGACTTAACTTTTCGTGCTGATGTAATTGGTGAAGTTCGTTTAAGTGATAATACTTTAACGGGTAGTGGTGCTTTATTAACTTTTCCGGCAGTTAATACAACGATCATAAATAATCGTGCGAATAATTATACCCTGGATTCAGTGAGAGCGAAGGTCATAGGTTTTAACCTGACTAAGAATCAGGTGGGCAACTGTTCAGAAAATAATCCTCCTCTTGCGGGGCAGGAAGCCTTTGTTGAAATTGGTGAAGAATGTACCGTTCACATTGAAACCGGGGGCTGGTTTGGTTTTCAAACACCAGGTTACACCTACATAGCGGTACAACGAATTCAGGTTGATGATCAATTACCAAACGGTCAGGGCTATATATCAACCGCAGTACCTGCACCGGCGAGTGATGCCACTATACAAAGTATTACGTTATTGCCACCACCAGCACCGCTGGATGTAGGAACCTTTAGCTGGCAGTTTAACCAGGCTGTTCCTGGGGAACGAATCACCATAAAAGATCAATGGTTCCGTATGGATGCCACCACACGCATACTTAATGATCCCATCGACACCCGATCAACACCGAATGTTCATGCCGCGACGAGTACGAATATTCTTGTTTCTAACTTTGAGGCTGTGTTTAATAATGCGTCTACTGGTTTAGATGAAATTTTTAACTTAGGACCCAGTACTATTGGTTATCCAAATGTTGCGGTGCGCCAGGTCGATTTAACCATAACTGAACCAAGAATTACCGTAACAAAAACAGCGTGTAATGAAACATTAAGCGGAACAGGTGCTGGCGCAGCATGTACACCATTCTCTTCAAGTTTACCTGCTGCTAATGGTGGTGATACCCAGGACTTATATGTTTATCGTATTCGAGTTGAAAATGAAGCGGCAAGTGGGAGTGTTGCACGCGCGCCAGCTTATAATATAGAAGTCACGGATACACTTGATTCTAGTGATCTTATGCTAGTTATTCCTTTTGAGAATGATGGATTAGATAATGACGGGGACGGATCAGATGAAGCAGGTGCTGGAAGTGAAGGATCTATCAGCGATAATTTAGTTTATGATCCGCCTGCAAACCCGGTTAATGATCCGGCGGTATTAACATTTTCTCATACACATAGTACTGCACTGGAAAAAATTAATCCGGGTGCAACGGTTGATCTTTATTACCGAGTTAATCCGGATGATGATGTCGCACCATTACAACAATTAACAAATACTGTATCAGTCACGTACGACAGTTTAGAAGGCCGATCGGGCAATCAAACTGAACCTGCACCACTTGCTGAAAGTAATACCAGTGAAGCTGGTGGCGCGCGTTTTTATAACGACGCCTCAGATTCAGCAACGATTCAAATGAAAGCGCTGCAAACGTTTGATAAAACTGTAACACGGTTATCAAATAAAAATATTGGGCTTACCTCTCCTGACGAAGTCTCGATTGGTGAAGAAATTGAATATGAATTAAAAGCCTGGATTCCTGCTGCAAGTTTAGATGCCTTTGAAATACACGATACATTGCCAGCAGGTATAAGCTGTAGTGAAGCACCTACAATTAATTTAACGACTGATGCAGCCTATAGTGGTGCAGGATTCTTTCCCGGTGGTGGTCCATGGGTGCCAGTCTGTAATGGAAATGAAGTAAGTTGGTATTTTGGTCCCCAGGAAGTCACAGCAGATTTAGCTAATAATTACTTTGAATTTATTGTTAAATTTATTACTCGTGTTGATAATGTTACAGGAGTTGACGACGGCGTTACGATTAGTAACGGCTCTACACTGGCAACTGTAGATACATATTTACGATATGAAAATGAAGCAGGCACTCCGATTACACTTCCATTTAATCAGGTCAGTGTAGATGTTAAAGAACCTAATATTGTTTTAACTAAAACATATGAAACCGTGAGTAATGATGCGGGTGATGTGATTACCGTAACGGTAAGAGCAGAGAACATTGGTACTGCAAATGCATATAACTTAAAAGTATTCGATGATCTTGATGCAGTGAGTAATCTCACTTTTGATGGCAATGTACTCGGTACGGGTCCTCCTACGGTCGATCTTGCATTAGGAGCAAATCGTCCTATATTTTGGTGGCCAGGCGGAATTACTATTATACCGGGACCCGCTAATGCAAAAACTTTTACATTTGATATAAGTGTTGATACAGGCGCACAACCACACGAGATATTAAATAATACCATTCAGGCCGCGTGGCAGTCTTTGCCTGGCCAAAGTACGGCCTTAAATTCCACCGGCCTCATTGGTGCAAATGGTAGCACTACGGGTATGCGTAATGGCACGATCCCAAATACACCTGCTGATACAATTAATGATTATCAAACGACAGCGAGTGCTCTAAGTACAGTACCCGCACTTACAATGACAAAGACAGATTTAGATAATACTCAGCCGGTTGAAGTTGGTGTTCATAAAAATTATCAAATCGTTATAAACTTACCAGAAGGTACAACGAATAATTTAGTCGTTAATGATCAGCTGGATTTTTCTGCTTTACCTACTGGCCTATCTTATATTTTAGAAAATAATGCTACCTATGATGTTACGTATACTTTTAATGGTATCGCAACCATTAATGGCTTAGCAGCTGATGAAGCAAACTTTACTGCTTTCCCAGCTGATGGTGCTACCGGTACAGCAGTTTGGAATATCGGTACAGTTGTGACAACTACTGAAGATGATACAGCGGTAGCCCCCGCACCAAGTATTAATCCAAGCATTACGATTAATTATTTCGCCCGTATTAATAACGATGTAAATACTAATACGGGTAGCACATTACAAAATCAGGTCACTACTAATTATCAGAACGGTGAAACACCCGCAACTACAGAAGCGTTAGTTGATACAACGCCTGTATTAACAGTAACCGAATCAGTCTTAACAGTTAGCAAAACGGCAACATTGATATCTGCTGCTCCTATTACGGGTGGCGATATTATTCAATATGTTATTACTATTCCTAACTCAGGTAATGCGACAGCATACGACCTTAATATTGTCGATACCTTGCCCGCCAATTTAGGTCTGGATCTTACTTTCACACCAACCGCGACAATCAATGGAATTGATGTAGTCGGATTTGTTACAGCCCCAATGGGTTCACCAAATGGTCCTCTAATTTGGGGGCGAGGAAATGGAGATAACAGTTTAGATATTCCTGCCGTTGTGGCAAACCCGTTAATTCTGACTTATCGAGTTATCGTAGAAGCGGGTGCTTTATCCAATACAGATTATACGAATAGTGTTCAGGTTGACTGGACATCACTCGATAATAGTATTGCTAACTCAGCAACATATGAACGGTACGGAGATGGCTGTCCAACACCAGCAACATTTAATGATTATTGTACTGGCCCAGCAACATCAACTATTACCGTTGTTGATACAAATACATTAGTTAAAACTGTTACGGCAGATACATATGCAACACCATCATTACTCGATGGAATAGTCCGCGTTGGTGATACTGTAACGTATCAACTCTCACTTAACCTGCAAGAAGGCACAACACGTAGTGTTAATGTGCAGGACGTGTTACCGGCCGGGTTAGAGTTTGTTGAAATTGTTAGTATTAATGGCGATACCATTGCTGATTATAGTCCACCTGGAGGTTCTAATTTTAGTTATTCAACAATTTTACCTGCGGCTTTACCTACAGCAGGTCAAACTACATTTAATTTTGTAATAGGTGATGTAGTTAATACGCCAGACGGTAATGATACAAATGATAGTTTAGTTATAGTGTATCGTGCACGTGTAATAGAAAACACTCTACCATTATCTCCTCAAAATCCTTCAACAATATTAACTAATACTGCAACACTTCAATATATTGATGGGGATACACCTCCAAACACAATCACGCGTTCTGATACTGCAAGTATTACAGTTTATCAACCTGTGATGACAGTACCGACAAAAACAGAAAGCACAGGTCGAACCAGTCCTGCCAGTGTACTTGTTTCTGATACGATGCAATTCCGTTTAGAAAGTTGTAATACCTCGGGTTTAAGTCCAGCGTATAACGTACAAATTACGGATGATCTGGATTCAGAATTAAATCAAACTACCATTGCGAATCTAGTGGTAACGATAAACGGTGTAGCCGCAACTGCAGGTGTGGATTATACCTATACCGCACCCCTTGCCCGCGGTGGCTTTATGCAGTTTGATTTGACGACTGCAGTTGATCCAGCTCAGTGCGTCAGAATTGACTATGATATAGGTATCTATAATGATTTCCCCGTTAATACCACGTGGGATAACACTGTCACGGTAAATGAGTATTGGTCTTTGCCAGCAAAAGCCGGTCAACAGTATGCTGCATTAGGGCCCACTACCTTTAGCATGACAAATAACGATCCTTTTGTGCCACCTGCAAAAGTCATGTTAAGTCCTGTATCTGATGAAGCTACAGTGGGTGAGACTGTTGTATATCAGATTACTTTACCTGCAAGTAATGGTGCTCGTCATGATGTTGTCGTATCTGATGACTTACATTCAAGTCTGGAATTTGTCAGTGCAACTGAAGTAAGTGGTAATGGATTTACTTTAGTTGATACTACAACTTTGCCTGGTACTGTCAGGTTGGGTATAACTTATATTCCCGCTCTTCAAAATGCCGTTATACAGGTAACGGCTCGAGTTGCGAATAATGTTAACGCTAATGCCGGTGTCAGCTTTGCCAATACTACAACATATGATTATGCATATATATCCGGGGGCGCAACGGTAAATGGTGGTGTAATAACAACTGCCGATACTTTAAAAATTGTTGAACCAGTTCTAGCATTAGCTAAAACAGTATCCAATACAACTAGCCCCGGTAACCCACCAAATGCCGGTGATGTTCTACGTTATAGTTTAACTTTTACCGCGTCGGGTGGTGTAGCAAATGATAATTTTGAAGATGCATTTGATGTTGGCATAATCGATACGTTAAGTCTGGGGCTGGCTTATCAAACCACAACGAGTACAGTAGATGGGGCAGGTAATACGATTACTGACCCTACAGTAGTGGGTGATGGTGTTAATACCGGCCAATCCTTAACCTGGAACTTAGCAGATGCCACGGCTGATATTGATGTTGTAGAAGGAACAACAGTTACAGTGACCTATGATGTTGTTGTACTCAACACGGTATTAGCAAATCAGGTATTAACAAACAGTGCTGTAATTCAATGGACCAGTTTAGATGGTGTTAATGTTCTTGAACGCACTGGAACAGCAGCGCCTGCTTTGAATGATTATTTTACAGGTCCCGCTACAACAACTCTAACCACACCTGATACTACTGTGCTGGCAAAAACGCGTGTGACCGACACCTATGGTGCAGGTGATACTGATGTTCGTATTGGTGATATTGTTGAGTACCAGTTAAGTGTCACCTTACAAGAAGGCTTAACGAATAATGTTGTGTTAACAGATTCCTTGCCGCAAGGCCTGGCATTTGAATCTGTTGTGCATATCAATACTGATACAAGTTCACCTTATAGTGCGATCGCACCTTTTGTTCATAATGATATAACTGCAGTAACAGCTGGCAACCCGTTAACAGGGGCAAGTACAGTTACTTTTACCTTAGGGAATGTTACTAACACAGCGGATAACAATGCAGCTAATGACAATTTTATTATAAGATACCGTGCTCGCGTTCTGGATAATGTTTTTACACAAGTTAATAGTACAACGTTAACCAATACTGCAACACTAACCTACGATACCGCCTCAGGTGGAGCAACAACTAACTCTGCAATAAGTTTGACGCTATTGCAACCTACGTTAACAGTAACAAAAACGGCACTTGCGGCAAATGGCGTAACTGTTGCTGATCCTACAAATACGATTCTTGAGCCTGATGAGTTAGTGACTTATACCGTTAATGTTACTAATACGGGAACAACACCAGCCTATGATGTGGTCGTTGATGATGTAATACCTGTTGGTATGCGTAACGGCACAGCAACGATTACAATGGTAAGTACAACCTTGCAGCCTGCAGGTACAGTCTTAACCAATCTTGCACCTACCTATAATTCAGCAACTGGGCTTGCTACATGGGACTTCGATTCGGGCGTGGCAGATGCGTACAACATTCCAGTGGGCCAATCACTTCGTATTGTTTATACCGTGCAAGCAGACTCAAACATTGGTGCTAACTTAACCTTAAGTAATCAGGCACTCGCGAGATTATATTATTCATTTGACGATGATGATGTTCCTGTTATAGGAAGTGTTACTGGAGTTCGTGAAATTTATGGACCAAGTAATACTGCAGTTACTACTTTAACAACAGGCTCTCCCGGAGTTTTATTAAAAGAAAATCCAGCGATTACTAATGTAACGATAGGTGAAACATTTACTTACAAAATAACTGTACCTGCTATAGCCGTGTCAACATATCTGCATGATGTGCGTATAACCGATAATCTTGGGGATTCTCTTGCTGATTTAACTTTTGTTAGTGCAGCAGTTATTGGTGGACCATATTCCGGGACACTAACTAATACTGGGACAGCAACTAACCTTGTAATTGAAGATGTTACAAATGGTATTGATATCCCACCTAATCAACGGGTTGAAATTGGTATTACAGTCAGGCTTATGGATACAAACCCACCAAATATAGCAGGCCTGAATTTCATTAATACAGCGAGGTACACCTATAACCAGGTTGCGAATGATGCAACAACTCAACAAAATGGTGATCCCGGTGCAACGGCTAACATGACGATTGTAGAACCTGATACCTTAACCATGACTAAAACGGGACCTGCATCAATTAATATTGGAACACCTGAAACGTTTACCTTAAACATTCAAAATACAGGTACATCAACCGCCTGGGATTTAACTGTTACTGATGTCCTGCCAGATTTTTCTCCTGCAGCAGGTGGCATGTGTGCTACTACACCAACAAATATTGTTGCCCAAATGTATCTCGCAGATGGTGTTACGACTGTTGGTGGTGTATTAGTTCAAGGTACTGATTATGTTGTTAATTATTCGGGTTGTACCTTAACGCTTACTATGCAAAGTTCAGATGCAGCGATTATTGCTTCATCAACATTAAATAATCGTTTAATTATTACTTATGACGCTGAGCTAGATTCTGATACACCACATGGGTCTTCATTAACCAACTATGCATGGGCGACTCAATGGTTTAGTCAGGATACAGCAGGAGCGGGGGCGACGGGTGAAACACGAACATATACACGTGATTTGTCTGTTTCACCTAATCAAGGTACCGTTGGTACACTGGATCATGAAGATGCGTATACCGTAACGAGTGATATCCCAACGTTAACAGTTGAAAAATCTGTATATAACGTCACTACAAGTGCAACTGGTGCTAACGCCAGCCCTGGTAATTTATTACGTTATACCATTAATATCACGAACACGAGTGCGGTAGAACTTTTTGGTTTTAGATTTACAGATGACCTGGATGCTTTAAACGCAACAGCACGGTTTATTGCGGGTACTTTAAACTTAACCACAGTACCTGTTGGTGCAGATATAACTAATACGGATGTTAATGGCGGCACAAAAGGAACAGGGCTTGTTGATATTGGCAGTTTATCACTCGGCGCGGCAGGTTCAGGCAATGAAACTATAATAATTGAATTTGAGGTACAACTAACCGCTTCAATACCAGATGCAACAATTGTTTACAACCAGGGCCATATGCTAACCAATGGTCTTGATTTTCCAACAGATGATCCTGCCTTAGCCGTTATCGCAAATGATCCTACTGAAACATTAATTAATTCTGCGCCTAATTTTGTCGTTGAAAAAATATCTACGGACTTAACCGGTGATCCAAATATTTTACTTTCTGGTGATACGCTTCGCTATACCATTACAGTTAAAAACACGGGCACAGAAGATGCAATAAATACTTACCTTCGTGATCAGTTACCTGCGAATACAACTTATGTAGCAGGTAGTACAACACTTAATGGTAATGCCGTTGCTGAACCGACACCTGGAACATTACCATTACAGCTTGGTATATTGATTAATGCAGCTGAAAATGCAACGCCGGGGGCAATGCGAGCAGATGCAACAGCGTCTGTAGCAAATGTTGCAACCATTATATTTGATGTAACGATAAATACTAATGTTGTAAATGGCACCATTATTTCTAACCAGGCTTATGTTTCAGCAGAGGGTATTGCAAGTGGGGCAATGGCTGATACACCATCTGATGATCCTGGAACACCTGGCATACCTAACGATCCTACTCGTGATGTTGTGGGTAACCAACCTTTAGTTGATGCGCTTAAAACGGTAAGCCTTTATGTGGATAATAATAGTGATGGCTTTTTAGATCCAGGCGATATAATTCGATATACCATTACACTATCAAATATCGGTGCAACACCTGCTACTGGTGTACGCTTTGTTGATGCTGTTCCTGCAAATACAACTTATATAACAGACAGTGTTACATTAAATACTTTACCTGTTGGCCAGCCTGATGCTGGCACCTCACCTTTAATTGCTGGAATTCCAGTCAGCTCATCAGATTTAACACCACCATTACCAACTGCAGGCAATGGTATTCTCTCAGCGGGTGCGAATGCTGTTATTACCTTTGATGTACAAGTTGATGCTGCGGTAGCTGGCGGTACAATCATTAGTAATCAGGGTAATGTTTATAGTAATGAACTTCCTGTTGAACCAACTGATGCAGATGGAATTGATAGTAATGGTGATCAACCAACGGTAATTGTAGTTGGTAACGGTCAATTACTTACCATAACTAAGAGCGTGGCAGTAGTGGGTGGTGGCCCTGTAGTCGCAGGTGGACAACTTGAATACCGGGTTCTTGTAAGAAACGTAAGTGCTGTTGATGCAACTAACGTCACGATAACAGATAATTTAGATTTGCCAGTTGCAGGGCAATTAACCTATGTAGTGGGATCTGGGTTACTTAATGGCTTACCTGCGGGTGTTGATGTTTCCGGATTACCTGTTATTTCAGCAGATTACGATGCACCTTATGGAAACTTACCCGCAGGTCAAACTGCTGAGCTGGTATTTAGAGTTGATGTAAATAACACCTTACCTATTGGAACCACAATTACTAATACAGCTAATGTCTACTGGAATGCTGCAACTCAAACTGACAGCGCCACCATTTCGGTTGATGTGGGTGGTACTCCGGGTGTCGCGAACGTTAATGGTAAAGTCTGGCATGATAAGAATTACGATAATATTTATGATGCTGGTGAAGTGGTTTTAAGTAATTGGTATGTAGATATTTATCGAAACACGACTCTATTAGGAACAGTCACAACTGACACAGATGGTAATTATTCAATTAATGGTTTGATACCTAATTATATTGGTACGGATCGTTATGATATTCGTTTCCGATCACCTGGTTCTAATTCAACAACAGCCAAGTTAGGCATGGCGTATTCAGATCCGGCTTTAACATATATTAATGCATTGCATCGTATTTATGACATTGTTTTAAATCCTGGTGCTAATGTTCAAAATCTGAATTTACCGATTGATCCAAATGGCGTTGTTTATAATTCAGTAACTCGAGCAGCCATTCCTGGTGCAACAATAAGTTTATTAAATGCAGGTACCGGACTAGAACTATCATCAGGTTGCTTTGACGATGTTAATCAACAAAGCCAGGTTACAACAGCAAATGGTTACTATAAGTTTGATCTGAATTTCAGTCAGGGTGATTGTGGAGCAGGGGGTAGCTACCTGATTCGCATCACACCACCAGCAACTGATTACAACTTGTTGCCATCAACTGTAATTACACCACAAACAGATGCGACAACGGCTGCATTTAATGTACCTAATTGCCCGGGAACAGCTGATGATGATGTGGCTGCGCCTGTTGATTTCTGTGAAGTTCAACCTTCTGAACTCGCACCAACACTTGCAGTTGCACCGGCAAGTGCAGGAACAAGTTATTATTTACACTTAATCCTGGATAATGTTGATATACCTGGTGATAGCCAGATATTTAATAATCATCTGCCCATTGATCCAATTTTAACCAATGCCGTTGCTATCACAAAAACATCTGCGTTTGTTAATGTAACACGTGGCAAACTGGTTCCCTATACAATAACGTTTACAAATTCATTACCTGTTGATTTGAACAACAGTAATATTGTGGATAACTTCCCGGCTGGTTTTAAATATATTGAAGGCTCTGCTCGCTATAACAACGGATCAACTGAAGTCGCGCTTGAACCCACTCGCAGTGGGCTTGAATTAACCTGGAGTAATATTAATTTACCTGTTGGTCAAACGCAGACGATTAAGTTATTACTTATCGTGGGTGCTGCTGTTAATGAGGGACCATATATTAATAAGGCCTATGTTTTTGATACCTTAACCAATACAAGAGCATCAGGTATTGCTAATGCAACGGTTAGGGTGACGGCTGATCCTGATTTCGATTGTTCCGATGTAATTGGAAAGGTCTTTGATGATGAAAATCTAGATGGATACCAGGATAAAAATGAAAAAGGACTCGCTGGCGTCAAGCTGGTTACGGTTCGTGGAATAACTTCTACGAGTGATAAACACGGACGTTTCCATGTGACCTGCGCGGTTGTACCCAATGAAGATCGTGGAACTAACTTTATTCTTAAGTTGGACGAAAGAAGTTTACCAACCGGTTACCGCATGACAACTGAGAACCCACGTGTACAACGTGCGACTCGCGGTAAAATGCTGAAATTTAATTTTGGTAGTGCATTACATCGTGTAGTCAGTATGGATATTGCTGATGGTGTATTTGTGCCTGGTAGCACACAAATGAACAGTCAATGGAAACCTCGTTTAGATTTATTAATTAAACAGTTAAAAGACAAACCTTCGATCTTACGTCTGTCTTATTTAGCTGATGTAGATGATGAAGATCTTGTAGAAGATCGTTTAGAAAAAGTTAAACAAGATCTTATTAATAAATGGCTAGAAGACGAAAAATACAAATTGACCATTGAAACAGAAATATTCTGGCGTCGTGGCAGCCCACCTGATAAAGGGGGAATTGATTGATGAACTTACTAAAATCAATATGTAAACGATTCTGTGCCATTATTTTATCAATGCTTGCATTGATGCTTGGTTTGTTTGCAATCTTGTTAATTACTTCATTAACTGCAAATGCTGAGACAGCATCAGATGTAATGGAAATTACTTCACCAGCTGATAATGCTGAAAAACAACTCATCAATGATGGTCAGGCCAAAGAGTGGATACAAGAAACCGAAAAGGCCACGCAAGAACAAAAGGTTGAAGTAAAAAAAGTCCTTGAACAAAATGCCAATACGGTAAAACTGGAAAACGTGGTTCCACCAATTCAGTTTAAATCGGGTGAGGCAGATATACCTGAAAACTACGTTAAATTATTGCGCGATATTCTTGATGGTATGAAAACTAAAGTGAATGTCAGGCTTCACTTTATAGGGCATACCGACAGTGCAAAACTTTCAGGTGCACTCAAAGAAAAATATATTAATAATACCGGGTTATCTCGTGAACGGGCAGGCACAACTGCGGAATATTTCCAGCGGGCATTGGATTTACCGCCGGAAGCGATTTCATTTGACGGTTTAGGCGAAAGCAAACCTGTCGTAAGTAATAATACAAATGCAGGTAGAGCTAAAAACCGTCGTGTTGAAGTACAGGTCTGGTACGATGAAATAGATGAAAAACTGGTTGAAAAAGTAGTACAGGTTAAGCAAGAAATAAAACGTGTTAAGTTATGCAGAATAGAAACACTCTGTAAAATTCGTTACAAAGCGGGCCATGCAAAAAGAGCGCGACTAAAAAACCTGGTGCCACCTTTACGTTATGTTGAAGGTATGGCCGAAATTCCTGCGCAGTTTATTAAACAACTTAAAGAAGCACGTTATAACTTACGCGATAAAGCCAATGTACAAATTAAACTCATTGGTCATACAGATAGTATTCCTTTAGAAGGACGTATGGCGCGTATTTATGGTGAGCATACTGCTTTATCAAAAGCTCAGGCACGTCGTGTTGCACTTGCAGTTCAGGGGGCTATGAATTTAACTAATCGCCAGATTGATAGTGATGGCCGCGGTGCAGCTGTCCCTATTGCTTCTAATGATTTTGAAACAGGGCGTGCGGCTAATCGCCGAATCGAAGTTGAGTTCTGGCACGATGATTCACTTGAACAACTCACAGATGAGCCACAACTTTGTCCTGAAGCAGCGGCTGCAGAAAATGTGGCCCGGGTATATGAGCCACCCGCAGGAAATGTAAAACCGGTTTATTTTGATAAAGGCAAACCCGTTATTCCACCAGGTTATGTTGAACGTTTAAAGCGCATCATGGCAGAAGTTTCTGATAAAGGTAATGTACGTGTGCGCTTTATTGGTTACACCAATAATGAACGTTTAGATCGTCGTACTGCAATGGTTTACGGTGATGATATTGGTTTATCGACTTCTCGTGCCCGACGGGTAAAAGAAACAGTACAAGAACTGGGTAACTTAACCAGCGAACAGACTGAATTTGAAGGCCGAGGCTTTGTACATTCAGATGATGTGGTCAATGCCGGTTTCTTAAAATTTGATGAGTCGCGCGTTGAAGCGCGAGTAGTCTATGATGATCTGGCTGTTATTGATGATGAAACAGGTGTTGAGATAGATCGTATCGTACGTGAAGTACCTATACGTAACCCTTATGCACTTAATATGATGCGTATTTCGATTGATGGTACTCCCATTGATGATCCTGGTAAAAGCAGTGCAGATATCCAACGTTGTACTGACGTTGAACTTGAAAAAGCAGATGTGCAATTTAAATTTGATAATCTGAGTATAAAGCCTCGTCTTAATATTACTGCATGGCCTAATGTAGTCCGTTATCGCGATAAACTAACAACCAGCTACCCTGAAAACCTGGTGAGCTTTAAACGTTATAGTAATTATGACAATGTGATTCAGCGTTCAGAAGTAAGAATCTTCAAAAAAGAACAATCAACACGCGATACACCTTTTGCTATAGTTGAACTTGATAGTAAAGGCAACGGTGAATGGTTCGCTAAACTTGAAACATTTGTCGCGCCGTCTATTGAGTTGCAATATCTTGTGCGTGTCTATGATAAAGACGATAACTTTGATGAAACCAAACCACAGGAAATTTGGTTAGTTGATGAATTAAGTGATGATAATAAAGATAAAAATTCATCATCTGAATTACTCATAGGTTATGGTGAAAACCGTTTAGGTTTAAATAATATTTCACACAAGGGTGGAGCAGTTAAGGTCTATGGTAAAAATGTACCTGAAGATCATAGTGTTTGGTTTGCAGGTCAATCCATTCCTGTAAGTCATAATGGAGAATTTACCAGTGAAGTTATATTACCTGCAGGATTACATACCGTTGAGGTATCCATTCTTAACTCAGCCGGCAATGGTGAACTTTATTTGCGTGATTTAGAGTTAAAACAAAATGACTGGTTTATCGTAGGTATTGCAGATATTACCGCAAGCCGTGATGCTACCAATGGCCCAGCTGCTCTGCTTACTGGTGATACTACGCATTATGATAATGATACTACTGTAGATGGACGGTTGGCCTTTTTCTCTAAAGGCAAGTTTGGTGATAACTGGGAATTTACAGGGAGTGCGGATACCCGTGAGGGACCATTAGCTGATTTGTTTACCAACTTTATGGATAAATCACCGGATTCGGTTTTCCGCCGTATTGATCCCGACTATTACTATCCAACTTTTGGTGATGATAGTACGACAGAAGAAATGGCTCCGACCATGGGTAAGTTCTACCTTAAATTACAAAAAGGTACAGACTATGGTTTATGGGGTAATTTTAATATTAATTACACCGATAATAATCTTGCGCATGTTGATCGCAGTTTATATGGCGCCAATCTTCATTATGAGAATGCGGCCACGACAACATTTGGTGAAAAAACATTTAAAGCTGATATCTTTGCTGCTGAATCAGGCACTATCGGTGGTCGTGACGAATTCCGTGGTACGGGTGGATCACTCTATTATCTAAAACATCAGGATATCCTCGCCGGTTCTGATCGTTTGCGTATTGAGATACGTGAAAAAACATCCGGCCTTGTTCTGGCAGTAAAAAATCTTACTCCTGCACTTGATTATGATATTGATTATATTCAGGGCCGAATTTTATTAACTGAACCCTTGTCTGCGTCAAGCAGTGATAATTTAGTTGTTGATAGTGGCAATGGCGGAACGAATGAAGTGTATTTAGTTTCACGATATGAATATGCCTCCGTACTCGGTGAAACAAAAGATTTATCTACAGGTGGGCGAACACATTTCTGGATAACCGACTATTTAAAAGTAGGTGCTACTGCGAGTCAATTTGGCGGTTCAGTAGATGGTAATAGTGTTAATGCAGCCGATGTTACTTTACGTAAGAGTGCGGGTACCTGGTTGAAGGTAGAGCAATCTACTAGTAAAGGACAAACCAGTACCAGCCAAATAACAACTGATGGCGGCTATAATTTTAATCCAGTAACTCAATTATCAGGTGATAATATTACCGCAGGTGCAACCCGTGTAGATGCCAGTGTGCGTTTTGATGAAGTGGTTGATGGCATTAAAGGTAAAGCCACGTTATATAATCAAGAACTTAAAGCGGGTTACTCAGCTCCTGGTTTATCTGCCGTTACTGATACAAAACAATCGGGTGGGTCAGTTGAATATCCAGTATTAGAGAACCTGAACCTCAAGCTTAAAGTGGATAAAAAAACGATAACAGAAGGACTACATTCATCTGCCGTTGAGCTTGATGCAGATTATGGCATAACAGATAAATGGACATTATCAGCGGGTGTTAGAAATGATAACCGAAGCGATCAATCTGCAGTTGTTCCTTTAACTCAGAAACAAGGTGATCGCACAGACCTTGCGGTAAAAGCTACATACGATTCAAAAGAAAAATGGACTTTATATAGCTTTGTACAAGATACCGTAAAATCAACAGGTAACCGTGAGAAAAATGCTCGTACTGGCATAGGCACTGAATATCGTGTGACAGACAAGTTTAAAGTTCTGGCTGAAGTTTCGGGTGGTGATCTCGGTACTGCGGCAAAACTAGGCACAGATTATCTGGTTTCTGATCGCACCAATATTTATTTAAATTATGCTTTAGAAAATGAACGTACCGATAATGGATTGCGTGCACAAAAAGGAAATTTATCATCTGGTTTCAAAACGAAGTACTCAGATAGTGCCAGTATTTATCTTGAAGAACGTTACACACATGGTGATATTCCGACAGGATTAACCCATTCTATGGGTGTTGATCTTGCACCAACAGATCGTTTGACGCTTGGTGCGACAGTGGACATAGGGAGTCTGCAAGATAACAATACCGGTGCTATTATTGAGCGAAATGCTTATGGTGTTAAGTTAGGATATGGTTTTGATAGTTTTAAATATGCAGGTGCAATTGAACATCGCACAGATAATACTGAAAACCCTGATACTTCAATTACTAACCGGGTCACGACATTATATAAAAATAATCTGAAATATCAGGTGAATCCAAACTGGCGTTTTATTGGAAAATTTAACCATTCAACCAGTGTTAGTAGCCAGGGTGATTTTTATAATGGCAATTTTACTGAGGCTGTACTGGGTTATGCATATCGTCCTGTTGATAATGACAACCTCAATGCTTTATTTAAATATACATATTTCTATAATTTGCCTGCTGCAGATCAGGTGACGTTAAATAACACGGCATCAGAATATATACAAAGGAGTCATATTCTCGCATTTGATATGACCTATGATATTTCTAAAAGCTGGAGTATTGGCGGTAAGGTTGCCCGCCGTTTTGGGGAAATCAGTTTAGACCGTGTTAATCCAGAATTCTTCAGTAGCTCAGCAAATTTATATATTTTACGTGCTGACTGGCATGTGACGCATCGTTGGGATGCATTAATGGAAGGTCGAATGCTGACGATTCCAGAAGCAGGGGATACCCGTCAGGGTGGATTGTTTGCATTATATTACCACCTGGGTAAAAAAATGAAATTAGGTGTTGGCTATAACTTCACCGATTTCTCTGATGATTTAACCGACCTTGATTATGATAGCAGAGGTGTTTTCATAAACTTTGTAGCCAAGATGTAATATCTTTATACTAGCTTCATGCTCCAGATATCAAATAATGTCAGCCTTCCCGATAATGAAATAGAGATTAATGCTATTCGTGCACAGGGCGCGGGTGGGCAAAACGTCAATAAGGTTTCCAGTGCGATCCATTTACGCTTTGATATTAATGCATCGTCCTTACCCGATTTTTATAAAACCCGTTTGCTTAATTTAAAGGATAAACGAATTAGTAAAGATGGTGTGGTGATTATTAAAGCACAGCGTTATCGTACTCAAGAGAAAAATCGTGCTGAGGCACTCGAACGATTACAAGAATTAATAAAGAGTGTTGCGGTTGTACAAAAGAAAAGAATTTCAACCAGGCCAAGTCAATCAGCTAAATTAAAACGTCTGGATGAAAAAACAAAACGTGGTAAAGATAAACATTTGCGCCGTAAGGTCTCAGATTTTGAATAACAGGAAGTATTAATGGATATTTTAACTCAGGGTTTATTAGGTGGTGTTTTAGCCCAAAGTGTAGCAACTAAAAAAGAGACTAAATTAGCGACCGCAGTAGGTGTGTTCGCCGGATTAATTGCTGATGCAGACATTTTCATCTACTCCTCGAGTGATCCTTTACTTAATATTGAATTTCATCGTCATTTTACCCATTCACTCTTTTTTATACCTTTTGGCGCATTGATCGCAATGGCTATCCTCTGGCCGTTTTTACATAAAAAATTAAGCAATCGGCGACTCTATTTATATAGTTTCCTGGGTTACAGCATGAGTGGATTTTTAGATGCCTGTACCAGTTATGGTACTCATCTTTTGTGGCCTTTATATGATGAACGTATTGCCTTTAATATTATCTCGATTATTGATCCCGTTTTTACTTTAACGCTCTTTGTCGCCCTTGTGTATTCATTAACGACAAAAGCAAAACATATTGCTCAGGTTGGTTTAGTGATAAGTTTTTCATATATGTTGCTTGGGGTTGTACAACACCATCGAGCCCAAAGTGTTGCTGATGAACTGGCTAAATCAAGAGGACATATAGCAATACAACATGTAGTAAAACCCACAATGGCAAATAATTTGCTATGGCGTTCAGTATATATTACTGATAGCCACATATATGTAGATGCCATTCGATTGGGTTTATTCTCCAAAGATAAAATCTATAGCGGTGACTCAGCTGAAAAATTTATTGTAACAGAACACCTTTCGGCTCAGGAATTGAAATCGGTGCTTAATGAAGATATTAAACGCTTTACTCGCTTTTCTTCTGGTTATGTGGCTATTGATAAAACTCAACCTGATGTGATTGGTGATTTACGCTACAGTATGTTGCCAACAAGTGTTAAGCCATTATGGGGAATTGTTATAAACAAAGAAAAACTCGATGAGCATGCTGAGTATAAGTTTTTTCGGGATAATAGTCCGCATATAAGGGAACAATTTATTAACATGCTATTAGCAAGAGATGCAAAATAATTTGAGATAAAAGCAATAAAAAATGTCTGAAACGTTTCCCATTCTTTATTCTTTTCGCCGTTGCCCTTATGCAATAAGGGCACGGCTTGCGATAAAAGTGTGTAGTATTCAGGTTGAATTACGTGAAGTAAAGCTTGCTGATAAACCCATGCAAATGCTTGAGTGTTCGCCCAAAGGAACCGTTCCTGTTTTACACTTGTTGGATAATACTGTTATCGATGAAAGTCTCGAAATAATGAAATGGGCGTTATCTAAACATGATCCACACAACTGGCTGTTAGCTGATTTTAAAAAAAGCGAAGAAACAAATCGTTTAATCAGTTTTAATGATAATGAATTTAAACAATGTCTTGATCATTATAAATATGCAGATCGTTTTCCTGAGCATTCAAAAACATATTACAGAGAACAGGCTGAAGTGTTTTTAAAAATGTTAGAAGAAAATCTCAATCAAGCCCGGTTTTTAGTTTCTGATCATATTACACTTGCTGATATGGCTATTTTTCCTTTTATTCGGCAGTTTGTTTTAGTTGATAAAGACTGGTTTGAATACTCAGAGTATAAAAAAATACATATATGGTTAAATAATCTACTCGATATGGCTATATTTAAGGAAGTTATGAATAAATATCCCCCCTGGCATCCAGGAAATGCTATCCAGTTATTTAACGCAATATAATAATTAACTGTCCACTTAGCCCTCAATCTCTCTTTTCTCCCCAGTAATCGAACTTTTAAATCACACAAAATAAATGTGATCCAGATAACACTTACGATTTTAATGAGTTCCTCAAACGATAATGTTAAGTGTAGGCTTATTGTGCTGACAAATAATACATAAAGAAATTTTTTGCTAGCGGCATGGTTTAAATTGGTGATGCTTACCAATATGCCTGTTAGATAAGAAAGGAGGTTTAGTTATGGCAAATCAATATAACAATAGGCAAATGACTCATCGAGCAGGCGAGGCTAAAGCCCCTGTAAGTTTTCGAAATAATCGTTTTTTTACGAGTGGTACAGACTGGTATTTCAGCACACGTGAAGGCATCGATCAGGGACCATTTCCAAACAGGATTTCGGCTCATGATGCTATTCAAAAGTATATTCGTGAAAAACAGTTTATGTCTTAATTGAGATATTCAGTAAGCCAGAAAATTTAAAGGAGGGGTGTCAGATGTCTATGCAACATATCAATGAGAGACGTGAGCATTCACGACTGGCTTTAAATCGCTTAGTGCTGGTTACAGAAGATTCTGGCAATCTAAAGAAGCTTGTTGGTGTTAATTATTCAGTGGGTGGCATGGCGCTTAATAGCAGACAACCTTTATCATCTGGCGAGTTTGTTGAGTTACAATTTTGGCTCACTGAGCCTAAGAACAAAGAAGTCAATATGACCGCAGAAGTCATTCATAATTCTAAACAAGGCGATATTTACATTACAAGTGTTAAATTTGTGGGTGAACTGCAACTAAATTAATGTATTACATATAGAGCTTAACTTCATTAATGCTTGCATTAGCTGAGCCATCTTAAAAACACCTTCCACACCTGTATGAATAAGAGAAATATCTATCTATTTCTTAAACTCATCTTATTACAAATCAAAATTGAACACCTTCGCGACTGATAATTATGTATACTTTCATATACATATATTAAAAATATTACTTGCCTAATCGAAAAGTAGAAAAATATTTATTCATACTGAGTAAATGCATTATTTTGAGAAATTAGGAAAACAGGATTTTAAGCACTATGCGTCGAGTTTTTAAAGCCATTAACCTCGGGATTATTACTGCTGTTTTAGGTGCTCTTGTTTATTTTTTTGCTTTTGGTTATGAGCTGGAAGAAAACTTTGGTCTGGATGTATTATTTAAAGTTCGGGGAAGTATTGCTACACCTGATGACAGTGTGGTTATCGCAATTAATAAAATGTCATCTGATTATTTTGGTCTTGAGAATGAACCTGCAAAGTGGCCACGTCATTATCATGCAAAATTGATTGATATCTTAAAAGCCCGTGGCGCAAAGGTGATTGCATTTGATGTGTTTTTTAAGGATGCACGCGATAAGCAGGGAGATGAAAAGCTGGCCACGGCAATTAAAAATGCAGGCAATGTTATATTATTTAGTCAATTAAAAAGGCAAATACTCTCTCAACAAGGTCGCTCACCTCAATTTCTTGA
The DNA here is from genome assembly GCA_026197095.1 of Gammaproteobacteria bacterium. GTDB lineage: Bacteria > Pseudomonadota > Gammaproteobacteria > UBA6429 > Thiohalophilaceae > JAGLTQ01. Next base: position 11,969 of record JAPHTF010000047.1, on the reverse strand, counting down.
GTTAAATAATGCGATTAATATTGAGCAACTCGTCTATCCTACTCCAGTGATTGCACAAGCATCTGCTGTTTTAGCACCTTTTGCTTTATTAAAGTATCCACAAAAAGTTAGCAAATTCTGGACCTTTCGCGTTCCCGCAGGTGAAATTCCTAATTTGCCTGTTATGGCTTTTCAGTTAGCCAATATGGAAAACTACCTAAGCTTACGAAAAATTATTCAAGAAATCATCCCTGGTAAAGCCAGTCATTTACCCGCAAATATAAATGATATTGTACAAAAGCAACAATTAACCGAAGTGGTAAGTGAATTGCGCAGATTGTTTAAGGAGGATCCGAGTTTAGCAAAAAAACTTAAACAAGCTGTGCATAAAAACAGCGATATAAATACAAGTTCAAAAGCTTCCTTAACTTCATTAATCAATATGTATCAAGGACCCAATCAATATTACCTGAATTTTTATGGACCACCGCGGAGCATTACAACGATTCCTTATCATGAGGTGATCGCTGACGACAGTAAACTTACCTTTGATTTCACAGGTAAGGTTGTTTTTGTCGGCTTCTCCGAATATTTACAACCTGAACAAAAAGATAATTTTTATACAGTATTTTCGCAATCAAACGGTCTGGATATAAGTGGAGTAGAGATAGCTGCAACGGCGTTCAGCAACCTGGTTAATAATCAAAGCATTAAAACGTTGAACCCATTTACATATGTAACACTCATTGCTGTTTTTGGATTTATTATTGCTTTTGCCAGCCGCTATTTTCATACCATTCCATCAGTCTTCGTCGCTATTTCGATAGTCATGGGTTATGCCTTATTCGTTTACGTTTCATTTCGTGAATATGATCAATGGTTACCCTGGGTCGTGCCATTACTAATACAGTCACCTTTTGCAATCTTTGTTGCCTTGTTATGTCATTACGCTGATACACGACGTGAGCGTGAACAGATACGAAAAGCATTCGGTTATTATTTACCAACCAATGTTGTTACCAAGATTGCGCAAAATGCAGGGCATATTGAAGCGCAACAACAACAAATGTATGGCATCTGTTTAGCAACTGATGCAGCAAAATACACAACTCTGGCTGAGAACATGCCGCCTGCAGAGTTAAGTCAGTTGGTTAATCATTATTATGAAAACTTGTTCAGCCCCGTTCGTCATTATGGTGGCATTATTTCGGATGTTGTTGGCGATTCGATGTTGGCAATATGGTCATCACCTCTGTCTGATGTTCAATTACGTACCCAGGCATGTAAAGCAGCATTAGAAATAGACAGGGTGATGAATAAACAAACGGAAAATCGGGAGGCTTACCTGTTACCGACTCGCATAGGCCTACATGCCGGTGAATTGATGCTGGGTAATGTGGGTGCGATGGATCATTATGAATACCGTGCTGTTGGCGATATCGTAAACACCTCAAATCGTATCGAAAGCCTCAATAAACAGATAGGGAGCAATGTTATTGCCTCAGAAAATGTGATTGAAGGTGTGCAAGGCATTATTATGCGCTCTTTAGGTAAATTCCGTCTTGCTGGGAAACAACAAGCTCTTGAATTATATGAACTTTTATGTCGAGATAATGATGTTGAATGTGATAAAACACACATACAAATTAAGGAAAGGTGTGAGATGCTTACAATAGGTATAACAGCTTTTCAGGCGCAAGATTGGCAAAGAGCAAGAACACAATTTTCTGAATTGAAGCGTAAGTATTCTAATGACAAAGCGGCAGATTTTTACTTACAATATTGTGATCTTCTTCACGAAAGGACACTTCCCATTGATTGGGAAGGTATTATCGAGTTGAGCGAAAAGTAATCAGCTATAATCTGACTACTAAGGCTTGATAAAAAAAGGGATATTTTCTTTGCTTATTTCTTGAATCTTGCCTATGAGTTTGCTTTACTTAAGTGCTTGAATTTTATCAAGTATTTATAGAGGTGATGGATAAACTGACAAGGAGAGGCTGTAGTAAGTTAGCCATAGTCATAATATTTGGGTGTAATTATGCGTTTTTTAGGAATTATCCTTGTTTTATTAATGCTATTTTCCGCACCGGCTAAAGCAGCTCCGTGTCCGGAATGGGTAGCAAAAGCAGTCTCTATCCAGGGCACTGTAGAATTACGCATGTCTAAAGTTATCCCTGATTCAGCGAAGCGTTGGACATCGGTAAAGCGGGGCGATACTTTTTGCGCCAACGATGTTGTTCGCGTAAAAGCCAATAGCCGGGCAGCACTTATTCTCACAAACGATACTGTATTACGCCTTGATCAGAACAGCACCATCTCGTTTACAAATCTATCGTCAAATAAAGCATCTCAGCTTAATCTTTCACAAGGTGTTGCTCATTTTATTAGTCGAGTGAAACAGGCCTTTGAAGTTGTTACCCCGTTTGTAAATGCTGCGGTTGAAGGCACTGAGTTCGTGGTTGCTGCGAACAATAATCATAGCCATGTGACTGTTTTAGAAGGAAAAGTGCGTGTTAGCAATCCTTCAGGTGAAATATTGCTCGCTAAAAACCAGGTTGCCGTGGCCAAAAATGGGCAAGCGCCTGTACTTGATATCAAGTTAAAACCAAGGGATACAGTGCAGTGGGCGTTATATTATCCAAATATTATTGATACGACTTCATCCAGCTCGCAGAATTTAGTTAATCGTGCAGCCAGTAAACTTGCACTGGGTCGTGTTAAAGAAGCATTTGATGATTTAAATAATATCGCGATCTCTTCATCAAGCTACACTGAAGCATTAGCGCTAAAAGCCATTATTGCCCTGGTGAATAATGACAAGAGTGAAGCCAATGCACTTGCCGCTCAGGCATATGAAAGAGATAAACAAAATGTTAGTGCTATCCTGGCCATGTCATATGTGCAGCAGGCCCACTTTAATATTCACGCTGCATTAGAGCCATTACTCCAATATAGCAAGTTGAATGCGCTTGTTTATGCGCGTATGGCCGAAGTGTATTTAATGCTGGGTGACTTAGACAACGCATTTCGTCATGCCAAACATGCAGTAAAACTGGATAACAAGCTATCAAAATCTCAAGCAGTATTGGGATATGCAAACTTAACAAGAAATAATGCGAAGAATGCTGAGCTTAATTTTAAAATAGCCATTGAATTAGACCAGGCTGATCCTTTACCGCACCTGGGACTGGGATTAGCTTTAATTCGTCAGGGGCAGCTAGAACAAGGTAGACGTGAAATTGAATACGCTGCCAGTCTTGATCCTAATAATGCATTGATTCGTAGTTATCTCGGTAAAGCTTATTATGAAGAAAAGCGTGATAAGGTCGCGACCGATCAATTTGATATGGCAAAAGAACTTGATGCTAAAGATCCTACTGCCTGGTTCTATAGCGCAATCCAAAAACAAAGTAATAACCGCCAAGTAGAAGCATTACAGGATCTACAAACCTCGGCTGAATTAAATGATAACCGTGCAGTGTATCGTTCACGTTTATTGCTCGATGAGGATCAAGCCGCGCGCAGTAGTGGCTTAGCTCGAATTTATAGTGATCTTGGTTTTGAACAGCTTGCTCAACAACAAGCCTTTAATTCAATAAATCAAGACTTTACTAATCACTCAGCACATCGTTTTCTGGCAGAGTCTTATGCTAACCGCTCACGGCATGAGATAGGCCGTGTTAGTGAACTATTGCAATCACAATTGCTTGCGCCGATTAATGTTTCTCCTGTTGCACCGCACTTGTCAGAAACTCAGCTGGGCATTCAACCGAATGCTGGGCCATCTGGAGCAAGCTTTAACCAGTATGATCCGCTTTTTGCACGTAACCAGTCACGCTTACAGGTTTCAGCGCTTGCAGGTAATAATAAAACTTACGGTGATGAAGTTGCTTACTCACAATTGTTTGATAATACCTCGTTAAGTCTTGGCCAGTATCATTATGAGACTGACGGTTTTCGTGTGAATAATGATTATAAACAAGATATTTTAAATGCGTTTCTGCAAACAAATTTAACGTCAAGCCAAAGTCTGCAATTTGAAGTTAAAAATAATGAAACTGAAAATGGTGATTTGCGGTTACGTTTTGATCCAACGGATTTTTCAAGCAACCGTCGTGAAACGCTTGAGGAAACGAGTTATCGCCTGGGTTATCATAATAAAATAAATTCATCCTCAAGTTTTATCGCCTCTGTTATACAAAGTGATACATTGTTTACTCGAAATTACAGTGGCGAACTATTTTCACCAGTTGGCCCTGTATATGCTGCTGAAAATAGAAAAGAAAACTCCAAATCGAAAACTTTTGAGTTGCAATATATTTCTAAACAGAAATATATTGACTACATTGTGGGAATGGGTTGGTATGATTATGTAAACGATATAAATGGAACATTTACTTTCACTCCAGGTCCACCACCTATCTCTTTAGACGATATTGATAGAAGCCTAACCAATGGTTATATCTATTCTCAGTGGAATGCTGCTAATAATCTTACTTTGACACTTGGCTTAAGTCATAATGCGATTAAAGATCCCATCTATGATACAAAACAATTTAATCCTAAATTAGGTTTAAGCTGGGATGCTTCACCTCAGACGAAATTACGCTTAGCAGCTTTTAGAACGTTAAAACGCCCTATTACTGCTGATCAAAGTATCGAGCCAAGCCAGGTTGCTGGATTTAACCAGTTTTATGATGATCCTACTGCAGCAGATGCAAAAAACTATGGTGTTGCACTTGAACATCGTGTAAATAACAAACTATTTACGGGTATTGAATTAACTAAACGTGACTTAGAAGTGCCATATAAAAGTGGTATTAATAAAGTATTGGAAAATCAAACTGAATATGGCCATCGTGTTTATATGAATTGGGCATTAAACAATACAACTGTCATATCTGCCGAATATCAATATGAAGAATTTGATAGGGAAAGAAATGATATTATAAACCAAGCAAAAAGATTGGTTACGCATAAATTACCTCTTAGCCTCAAAGTTAATTATCCCAGTGGCTGGACTGGAAGTTTAACAGCCTCTTATTATGAGCAAGATATTATTCAGCCTACAAGTACAACGACTTTTAGTAATAATAAAGATGATTTCTGGATGACTGATTTAAATATTGGTTATCGTTTTTCAAAGCGCTTAGGAACTATAAACCTTGAAGTGCGTAACTTATTAGATGAAGACTTTATGTTTTATGATGCGGCTTTCCGTACAGAAACATCAAAACCTGCAACACTTTATTACGATCGGAGTATATGGCTAAGGTTGGCATTAACATTTGATTAGGTTATTGATCAAATAACGTTTAATAGACAGGAGTACCTTATGACAAAGAAAGCAAAATTATTCGCCACAGTGTTATTAACATTAGTGGTATCAGGAATTGGTTATAGTAAAATAGCTAGTGCTGCTGGATGTGCGATTATTAGTGGAAATCTATATTGCTTTTAATTATTTGATTAAAGGTTAAATTATTTTACTTTTGATCTTTGATATTGCTTTTTAGCAGTAGTGGGATAATTACGCCTGTACAACTTAGAGATTATTACTATTATCTCACGAAGTGACAAGGCGTATTTAATCTTACATTGAAAATTTTGTTTGGGGATCTAGAAAACTTTCTAGTTTCGCTACATCTTGAACAATAAGCTTACCTTCAGTTCGATGTAAGATTCCGCTTTTCGTTAAATCACTGATTTCACGTGATACGGCTTCTCTGTGTGTGCTTATACGATTTGCAATATCAAGATGAGTGGGGGAGGGGATGATTTCCGCAGTATTGATGGATATCATATTACTTTTTGCCAGCCTTAAAATTTCTGCATGAATCCGGCTTTTTACAGATAACGCACTAAACTCAACAATGCGATCGCCAAGCTTACGAATTAAACCAGTGAGCTGTTTTAATATAAGCTCATTCACCTTGGGGTAATCGCGTAATATTTTAAAAAATGATTCAGGTGGTGCGACCGCAAGTATTGAATCAGTTAGTGCCACGACATTTGTAGAACGAGGCTCACCATCAATAGCGGAGAGCTCACCAAACATTTGACCTTTTTTCATATCCTGAAAGGTGACCTCTTTACCACTTGAAGTGAATGTAGTTATACGAACCTTACCTTTGAGAACAAAAAATACATCTTGAGTATGCTCGCCTAAATTAATAATGCGTTGATTAGGCTTAAAGCTCTGTGCTTTTAGAATATGCGAAAGAGATTCATATTCGGTAGCAGAAAGTTCACGAAAAACCTCAATGCTGCTAAGAATTTCGGGAGTCACCTTTATAACATCAGCCATTGTTTCCCGCCTTGAAAGTAATCTATCCATCTTTTGTATTTATATCCTGAAGTCATTTTCCTGATTAAGTAAATATTATAATCATGTATATGTACAGATTAAAAGATTTGCAATCTATCGTAATTGATTATCATACAATTATAGTCAGTATTTATCACGAAAAGTGGTAATTATCACTGAAAAAATCAGGGAAAATGGATAAAGTTACACTGCTTCTCACAAAGCAATGATTTGTTAATGGATGTGTATAACAGGGATGTTCTAGTCATTTAGCCTCTATTTAATGACTTTTAGTAAAATATATCAATTCGCCGACTATAGTGTTCAGGGGGATAGATCACATGAACTTAACTGACAACAAAACTGAACAAAATATTATTTCACAACAATCCCAAATAGATAAGATGACTAGCCAATACCAAAATAATGCTGTTTCTCCACGAAAAGGTGAAGATGCCAAGCAGACAAGATTTAGAGCAAACCGATTATTCTCAAGTGGCACCGCCTGGTATTTCAGCACACGTGATGGCAAAGAGCGTGGTCCTTTTATGAGTAAAGAGAATGCTCAAAAAGCGATTGAAGACTATCTCAAAGAAGTATCATTTTAGAGTTATCTATTTTTACTGCTTATAACGGCTAACGTGCTGTTCTCAATAGTCTCCTAGTCCTTATCTGAAGGCTGCATTATGGAATACTTAACGCTAGCAGATTGAGTGTTTAACAGGCCATGTCAATATCGATTACTGTCTAAATTATCATTATTTTTGCATCGAAATGGTTAAAGATCATATATACTTAACGCCTACCTTGCCGGTTTAAAGCAAACCACCATCTTAACTTTCCCCCCTTGAAGATGGTTTATACAAACAACACCTTGATTTGGTAAAAAGGAAATATTTCCATGATTGTGTATTTTCATATGAATGAGTGTGGAAAATTTTTATTCCCTTGTATTAGTGCAGAACAATTATGATACCGGGTAGAGTAGTACATGATGATCTTCTCTATAGCATTGATGAATTTGGGCGAAATAAACTACATTATGCAGCAAATAACGGCAATTTAGTTTCGGTAACAAAGTTATTGGGTGAAGGTATCAATATTGATGCACAAGATGATATTGGCTGGACTGCATTACACTTTGCGGCACAGAATAATCATTTTAAAACCATAGAATTACTTCTGGAATATAAAGCAAATCCAAATATCCATGATAAACAGGGTAATGGTCCACTTTGGACAGCGGGCATGAATGTGAAAAAAGGAAATTATCAGGCTGTAGTTGCCTTGTTAAAAGCCAAAGCTAATCCAAATCATAGTAATCATCATGGACGTAGCCCTTTATATATTGCAAAAACTATGGGGGATGGGCTGGAAGAGGCCTTTGCGAAGTATGCAATGAAAGAATAGTAAAAACTTAGAATATAATGTAACAGGGGCGGTGTCTGAGGTGGCTTCACGAAATTTATAATAAACTTGATCAATAACAACAACTTGGTAAAAAAGACATTAATACTTAGTACAAGCATGTCATTGCGAGGGAATAAAATGACTGCGGCAATCTTATGTTGAGTTGTACTTTTCTGTAGATTGCCGCGTCAACACTTTAAAACAAGTATTTTTAAGTGTTTCCTCGCAATGACCTGTAACGCTAAATTTTGTGGGGATACCTCAGGGCCGGTGTGATAAAATTACATCGGCCTTTTTATTGAAATAAAATTTTTACATAGGTTATTCGAATTATGCTGGATTACATTCTCTTTAATGAAAACCTGTTTCAATTATTTATTGACTGGTTAAAAGCAAAAAATGTGGCTTATGAAGTGAACATTGATGAAGACAACTATGTCATAAAAGTCTCTGAAAATCTGGATGAAGATTTACTTGATGATATCGATGAAAAATATGATGAACTTATGGATATGAATCAGGATCTTATTAATGATGAAGAAAAAGAAAGTAATGATGGCTACAATATGGCTGGCGTTATTGTGACACTTAAAGATGGTTCTGTATCTTATGCGGATATTGATTCTAAACTCTTAAGTCGTGTTATCAGTGTTATTTCACCTGAAGAGTTAGGTCAAATTGTGACAGCCATTGCGGATGCTGTAGAGAATCCACAGCCTAAAACTTATTGCCAGCGTATGAGAGATGCAGAATAATTTAAAGAAAAAACTCTATCAACCTAACCCACAGGGCAAAGGCTTAGTCCCCGTTTTAGAATGCCTGGCAGAAAGCCGTGCGCTTATTTCTGTTGTACCCAAACAGATCAGTCAAATCAGCAGTGAGCTTTTTACTTCTTTATTTGTCCTGCACAGTCACTTTCAATTCAAACCTGTAGTGGGTAAGCAGTACTGGCTATATCAGCGAGCAAAACAATTTCAATTATCATTAATTTCCCCTGAAGAATGGGGGGATAATGGTTTTGGTTTGTTTGTGGGGGAATGTATTTTACAGCAGGATATCACCTGGACATTAACGTTAGACAATAATGCAGCAAATGATAAAGCGCTTATGTCATATATTGAAGCCAGGCGAGATGAGTTTGAACGGGCATTAATTTCAGCAGAGTCAGTTGATGCTGTTCTTCCATTTTACCTGGCAGGTTTACCTTTTTATCAGCGTGTTTATGCTTCTGCTTTGGCAAACTCGCTTAAGCGTTCTATGCAAAAAAGTGGTATCCATGGTTTGAGTTATGTTCAGGCCCAGAAGTGTATTTCTGTTAATTTATAACATTACCCAAACGACGGCGGAATTCCTGTGCCAGTTCGGGTTCATTAGGGGCTAGCATATTTGTCAGGTTGATGATCATTTCTCTCGCGGCACCATTTTTATATTCGGGTTCCTGATCAAATATTTTAAACAGGTAATTCATTGCTTCCTGATAATTGTTTTCAGCCACTAAACATGTCGATAAATCAAAATAAGCATCAAAATCAGCTGGATTAGTCTCTATTCTTGCCATAAGGGCTTCTTTTCCATCTGTTTTCGATGCGAGATCTTTAAATGTAAATTGCCCAATTAATATTTTACCTGTTTCGCTATTTTTATCCCGGTCGGGTAATTTATTAAAGAGTGAGGTGGCTTGTTCAATTTCATTCATATCAAGGAATACTTGAACCATATCCATTGCCACACGCGTATTAGTGGGATCTTGCTGAATGGCCTGGGTAAGTAAAGTCACTGCAGCTATCATGTCGCCGGCCATATGTTTAGCACGGGCTTGACTGCGTAATTCATCTGACTGGCGATAAATACCTTGTGATTTTAATAAATCACGTAAATTAGCCTGATCTAACTGGCCTTCTTCTGTAAGTGTAACTTCGCCGTCCTTAAAGACTTTTAAGGTGGGAATATTTTTTACATTATATTCTTTCATAAGTTCTTCTTGCTCAGCGCTATCAATCTTCACAAAGGCAAATTGCCCTGCAAATTCAGCCGCGAGTGTGGCTAAGTCTTCAGACATATGAATGCATGGCTCAGACCACATTCCCATAAACTCAACCAGTACGGGATACTTGTAAGAATTTAGGATTACCGTTGTATTAAAACTACTTCTGGATGCTTCATAAACCATTAGGTCTGAATTATTCATTTTAAAACCTCAAAACTGAACCGAACTTAAATTAATTTAATTAACAAAGAAAACTATGCAGATATTAGTGCGATATATTTTACGTTAAATCTCGGCTTTATATTTAATTAATTGGTATTAAGTCGGTTAAATGAATGGGGCTAATAGAGCTATTAGAGCTAATGGAGACGTGAACCCATCCACTATCTGAAATATAATGGGCAATCATGTGGGATTGTCCCACTTTAGCCACTTTATTAGAGAGCTTACTCATGCCGACTTCCAAGATTTTCTATACCGTAACCGATGAAGCCCCAGCCCTGGCAACGCAGTCATTTTTGCCAATTGTTCAGGCATTTACAAAAGCCGCGGATATTGATGTCGAAACACGGGATATCTCACTGGCAGCACGAATTTTGGCTAATTTCCCGGATAAACTGGCGGCGGAACAAAAACAGCCCGATGCGCTGGCAGAGTTGGGTGAGTTGGCTAAAACACCTGATGCAAATATCATCAAATTACCCAATATCAGCGCCTCTTTGCCGCAATTAAAGGCAGCCATTGCGGAGTTGCAGTCTGCAGGTTATGACGTTCCAGACTTCCCTGAAGAACCTGCCAATGATGCTGAAAAGGACATCAAGGCACGTTATGCCAGGGTATTGGGGAGTGCGGTAAACCCCGTATTGCGTGAAGGCAATTCAGATCGTCGAGTTGCGGGCCCTGTTAAAGAATACGCACAAAAACATCCACACTCGATGGGTGAGTGGAGCAAAGACTCAAAATCACATGTTGCTTCAATGCCGGATGGGGATTTTTATGCAAGTGAAAAATCGGTTGTGATTGAGACAGCAGGTGATGTGAAAATTGAGCTGATTGCTGATGATGGCCAGCTGACTGTATTGAAAGAAAAGACACCTGTACTGGCCGGTGAAATTATTGATGCCTCTGTCATGAGCGTGAATGCACTGTGTGATTTTTTTGAAGCCGCTATGCAAGATGCTAAGGATGAAGGTGTGCTGCTTTCATTACATATGAAAGCCACCATGATGAAAGTCTCTGATCCCATTATTTTTGGTCATGCGGTTAATGTATATTTCAATGATGTGTTTGATAAACATGCCGCGACTTTTAATAAATTAGGTGTGGATACCCGCAATGGTTTGGGCGATGTGTATACTAAAATCAGTGAACTTCCAGAGGCTGAACGTAAAGAAATCGAAGCAGATATTGAGGCGGTCTACCAAACACGTCCTGAGTTGGCGATGGTAAATTCAGATAAAGGTATTACTAACCTGCATGTTCCCAGTGATGTGATTATTGATGCATCTATGCCTGCTGCAATTCGTTCTTCTGGAAAAATGTGGGGTAAAGATGGCAAGTTACATGACACTAAGGCAATGATTCCAGATCGTAACTATGCTGGAATTTATCAGGCTACCATTGATTTTTGTATAGAACATGGTGCGTTTGATGTTACCACGATGGGTACCGTCAGTAACGTCGGATTGATGGCACAAAAAGCGGAAGAATATGGTTCACATGATAAGACTTTTGAAATTCCAGCTAATGGCACTGTTCGGGTAACGGATGCATCAGGCAAAATATTGCTTGAACACAGTGTAGAACAGGGGGATATCTGGCGTATGTGTCAGACTAAAGATTTGCCAATTCAGGACTGGGTTAAGCTTGCGGTTAATCGTGCGCGTCTTACTGGTCAACCCGCAATATTCTGGTTAGATGATAAACGCGCTCATGATGCGAAGTTAATATCTAAAGTCGAAAAATATTTAAAAGACCATGATACTACTGGATTAGATATTAGAATCATGTCTCCATTTGATGCAACCCTATATACTTTAGAGCGAGTTAAAGAAGGTGAAAATACAATTTCAGTATCGGGTAATGTATTACGTGATTACTTAACTGATTTGTTTCCTATTTTAGAGCTAGGTACCAGTGCCAAGATGTTATCAATCGTGCCATTACTTGCTGGCGGTGGTTTGTTTGAAACGGGGGCAGGTGGTTCTGCACCAAAACATGTTGAGCAGGTGTTAAAAGAAAATCATTTGCGTTGGGATTCATTGGGTGAATTCCTGGCCCTGG
>JAPHTF010000071.1 GCA_026197095.1 Gammaproteobacteria bacterium | reverse complement strand
TAATGCAGGCAGTGAAATGAGTGCTGCGAGCCTGGAAAAAATGTTAGCCTTGTATTCTTCTTTAAGAAAACCGGTAATCATTTTTGCAGCACCTTCGGTCGTTTTCAGCATGACATTACCAATAAAACCATCACATACAACCACATCAACAGAGCCAAGGAAGATACCGTCACCTTCAACGTAACCGATATAATTTAAATTACTATTGGTAAGTAAACGAGAGGCTTCTTTAACACGTTCATTACCCTTAATTTCCTCTTCACCAATATTTAATAAGCCAATTGATGGTGCATCAAGATCAAACACTGCTTCAGCGAGAGCATCGCCCATAAATGCAAATTCAAGTAATGACTCAGCAGATGAATCGACATTTGCCCCTAAATCTAACACATGAGTAAAGCCAGTTGGGTTATGAGCATTTGGAAGTGTGCTACAGATAGCAGGTCGATCAATGCCCGGCAACGTCTTTAAGACGAAACGTGCTGTGGCCATGAGTGCGCCGGTATTACCTGCACTTACGGAAGCTTGCGCTTTACCTTCTTTAACAAGGTTTATCGCAACACGCATAGAAGAATCTTTTTTGCCACGCAGTGCGACTGAAGGTGCTTCTGAAGATCCCACTACTTGAGTTGCATGCTGAACATCAATACGAGATGAAAACTTTGTTGCGTTATCACCTAACTCTTGTTTGATGGCATTTTCATCGCCCACAAGAATTAAGGATAAATTCTTATACTTTGATAATGCATCAAGTGCAGCCGGTACCACTATAGAAACGCCATAATCGCCGCCCATACAATCAAGTGATATCGTAACTTGAGATTTACTCATGAATTATGATGTCCGTTTAAAAGCAAATACGGGACATGGTTTCCCATATCCCGCAATTACACAATAAAAAATTATTTACTTTGCTGCATGTTAAGCAAAGATAAAACTAAGGGAGATTACTCGTCCGAGTAATTTATTCGCCCTTAGTTTCGATAACTTTCTTACCACGGTAAAAACCATCAGCACTCACGTGATGACGTAAATGTGTTTCACCTGACGTAGAATCAATTGACAATGTGCTACCAGTCAATGCGTCATGTGAACGACGCATGCCGCGACGTGATGGAGATTTTTTGTTCTGTTGTACAGCCATGATAAAGCCTCGTATTACTTATCTGTCTTTAAACTTGCAAGAATATCAAACGGGTTGTCCTGTTTAACACTCTCAGTATTTGTTTCAATCGTTTGCTGGCGTTTCCAACCTTCAGCCTCTGGAGAACACTTCTCATCCAGATGTTTTGGTACAGGTGGTAAAGCCAGGAGGATCTCATCCTCAATAATATCCGACAACATCATCGGCGTATCTTCTATCAGGGTAACCTCGTATCCTTCAGGTAACCTTTCCATTTCAGCTTCCGAGCGTGCAAAAGCGATTTGAAAGTCGAGCTTTACAGGAAGATCCATTTCTCCCATACAACGCTGGCAAATGAGTTTTGCATCAGTTTGAATTGTGCCGCTAAGTAAAACAACACGGTTAAGATCAACTGAAAAAACCACATCAATTAATACATCACCCTCATCCGAAGTAAGCGCACTTATAAGACGCTTCATCTGCTTTAGAGGAATGGCCCCTTGCAAGTGTTCTTCTCTCGCCGCAAGACGAAATGGATCCACTTCCAGGGGTAGACGTTGATGCTGCCCTGACATAAGGCGCGGATTGTATCGAGGTGATACCGCTATGTCAAAAAAAGCATCAATAAAAAGACAAAAAACCCTTACTAATCCGTCTGTTCCGTGATATTTGTCTGATTATTGACCAGAGCTCAAATTATTAGCTGCTTGACAGCAGAGCAGCATTTTCATACATAGGTGTTACAGGATTTATTCGCTAATAATTCACCTAAACACCGACATATTATAAGGTTGAAAATAATAATGATAAAAAGGTTATTAATAGCAAATCGGGGTGAAATTGCCGTACGTATTGTACGTGCCTGTGCTGAAATGGGCATCAAATCAGTGGCAGTATATGCCGAAGCTGATCGTTATGCCTTGCATGTTAAAAAGGCTGACGAGGCTTACAGTCTGGGGCCAGATACCGTTGCGGGTTACCTCAATGCTCACCACCTGGTGAACATTGCGGTTGCTGCAGGTTGTGATGCCGTTCATCCAGGATATGGTTTTTTATCCGAGAATCCCGAGCTCGCTGAAACATGCAAACGTCGTGGAATTTACTTTGTTGGGCCTGATGCTGAAACCATTTATAAAATGGGTGATAAAACTATTGCTCGCCAGACTATGTCTGCAGCAGGTATTCCTGTTACACCCGGAAGTAACGATAATGTTAAGGACATCGCCGAAGCCAAAAAAATTGCCAGTGAGATCAAGTACCCTATTATGCTCAAGGCAACCTCAGGCGGTGGTGGTCGAGGAATTCGTCGTTGTGATAATGAGGAGGAATTGCTTCGTAATTATCCGCGTGTTATTTCAGAAGCTGAAAAAGCATTTGGTAATGCTGAAGTCTTTATTGAAAAATTCATATCTGACCCACGCCATATTGAAGTACAAGTACTGGCTGATCACCATGGCAATGCCATTCACTTATTTGAACGCGATTGTTCAATTCAGCGCCGACACCAAAAGCTGATTGAGATAGCCCCTTCTCCCCAGTTAACAGACGAACAACGAAGCTATATAGGTGACCTGGCGGTAAAGGCCTGCATAGCAACCGGCTATAAAAATGCAGGTACGGTCGAATTTTTACTTGATGAAAATGAAAATTTCTATTTCATGGAGATGAATACGCGCTTACAGGTAGAGCATACTATCACTGAAGAAATTACCGGTATTGATATCGTACAGGAACAAATCCGAATAGCCTCAGGTTTGAAACTGAGATACCAGCAGTCTGACATTACACGACGTGGCTTCGCGATGGAATTTCGTATTAATGCTGAAGATCCAAAGAATGATTTTCTTCCCAGTTTCGGAAAAATCACACGTTACTTTGCGGCAGGTGGGCCAGGGGTAAGAACAGATGGTGCTATTTACAGTGGTTACGTTATTCCACCCTATTACGATTCCATGTGTGCCAAGTTAATTGTATGGGCGATGGACTGGGATTCGCTTATCGATCGTTCTCGTCGCGCACTAAGAGACATTACCCTTCATGGTGTAAAAACGACCATACCTTATTATATTGAAATTTTAGCCTCAGCAGACTTTCAAACAGGCAAATTCAATACAGGTTTTGTAGAACAACACCCGGAACTGACCAACTACTCTGTAAAACGTTCTTCCCGTGAAGTAGTTGCCGCAATTGCTGCAGCACTTGCAGCCAATTCAGGCATTTAAGATAGATAACTTAAGGATATAAAGTTATGTCAAAAGTACATATAACAGACACCATTTTACGTGATGCTCATCAATCACTCATTGCGACACGTATGCGCACTGAAGATATGTTACCCATTTGTGAACGCCTCGATAGGATTGGTTACTGGTCGCTTGAAGTCTGGGGTGGCGCAACATTTGATGCCTGTGTACGGTTTCTTAAAGAAGACCCATGGGAAAGATTGCGTTTATTACGCCAGGCATTACCCAACACACGCTTACAAATGTTACTACGTGGACAAAACCTGTTGGGCTATCGACATTATGCTGATGATGTTGTTAGAGCATTCGTCTTGCAATCTGCCGAAAATGGAATTGATGTATTTCGTATATTTGATGCCATGAATGATTTAAGAAATCTGGAAACGTCAATTAAAGCGGTTAAAGAAGCAGACAAGCATGCCCAGGGTACGCTTTGTTATACAACCAGCCCGGATCATAATCTACAGTATTTTATAAGCTTAGGTCGCGATCTTGAAAAGATGGGCTGTGACAGTATCGCGATAAAAGATATGGCAGGCTTGCTGACCCCCAGTGTCACAGCAGAGTTGGTTAAAGCCTTAGTCGAACAGGTAAAAATTCCCGTACACCTGCACTCACATGCAACAGCAGGGCTTGCCAGTATGTGCCAGTACAAAGCTGTAGAAAACGGTGCCTTTGGCATTGATACGGCCATATCCGCTTTTTCAGAAGGCACCAGCCATCCGCCAACTGAAAGCATGGTTGCGGCTTTTAAAGATACCGAGTTTGATTCCGGTTTAGATCTTCCTGCGTTGCAGGAAATCGGTTTTTATTTTTATGAAGTTAGAAAAAAATATCACCAGTTTGAAAGTGAGTTCACAGGATTGGATACTCGTGTTCAGGTTAACCAGGTACCCGGTGGAATGATTTCAAATTTATCTAACCAGCTTAAAGAGCAAGGCGCTCTGGCTCGAATGAATGATGTATTAAAAGAGATACCTTTGGTTCGTAAAGAGTTAGGGTATCCTCCTCTTGTTACGCCTACTTCGCAAATTGTTGGCACTCAAGCTGTTTTAAATGTTCTTGGTGGTGAGCGTTATAAAACGATTACTAATGAAGTAAAACTCTACTTGCAAGGACGCTATGGCAAAGCACCTGGAAAAATTAGTCCTCAAGTACAACATATGGCGATAGGTAATGAAGATGTTATTGATTGTCGACCAGCAGATTTATTAAAAGATGAAATGGATAAGTTACGTAAGGAAATTGGTACGCTCGCACATAATGAAGATGATGTATTAACTTACGCTATGTTCCCGGATATTGGCCGTAAGTTTTTGGAAGAGCGTGAGCAAGGTAAACTTGTTCCCGAAGCACTAGAGCCAGCGAATGTAGATAACAATGGCCAGCAAGTAGCTACAGAATTTAACGTCACCATTCATGGTGAAACCTATCATATAGGTTTAACCGGTGCCGGACATCGAACTCAGGACATGCGCCCCTACTATTTAAGCATTGACGGTGTACCTGAAGAAATTATGGTTGAAACATTAACTGAATTGGATCTGGATGCCGCTGAAGGTGAGCCACGTAAGAAATCAGCATCTGGCAAACGACCACGAGCAACAGAACCCGGACATGTCACTACCTCAATGCCGGGTGTAATAGTCGAAGTGCTCGTTAATATAGGAGATGATATAAAAGCGGGCGCCCCGGTATTAATAACTGAAGCAATGAAGATGGAAACTGAAATTCAGGCGGCAATTTCTGGAACGGTCACAGCCATCCATGTAGTTAAAGGTGATAGCGTTACACCCGATGAAACTTTAATTGAAATTCAATAAAAATCATTAAATCTTTTAACCACGGAGGGCACAGAGGTACACAGAGTTAACGTTTATATTTTTTCTTTCCTCTGTGTACCTGTGTGCCCTCTGTGGTAGGATCTTTTATTTCTAAATAAATAAAATAAACCATGAAACTTATTCTTGCTTCAACCTCCCCTTTTCGTAAAGCGATCTTAGATAAACTCGGTATTGATTTTGACATCGCTTCACCTGACGTTGATGAAACCGCTTTAAAAAATGAAACACCGCAACAACTTGTTGAACGTTTATCTATTGCAAAAGCCAAAGCGGTTGCTGACAAAAATGAATCAGCTTTAGTTATAGGTTCTGATCAAGTTTCGGTTATCAATAATGAAATAATTGGTAAGCCTCATACGCATGAGAACGCTATCAAACAGTTACAAAATGCATCAGGCAAAACTGTCACTTTTTATACAGGATTGTGTCTTTATAATTCATCCACTGATGAATATCAGTCTGAGGTAGTGCCCTTTAATGTTGTCTTTCGTCAGCTCAACGATCAACAGATTGAAAGCTACTTAAAGAAAGAAACGCCCTACAATTGTGCCGGGAGCTTTAAATCTGAAGCATTAGGTATTGTTCTATTTGAAAAACTTGAAGGCGAAGACCCCAATACTTTAATGGGGCTGCCATTGATAAGGTTAGTGAAAATGTTAGAAAAAGAAAACTATTCTATTTTATAACTTTTAAAACGAATAACACACTAGCAGTAAAATTATTTTGATCTTTTGCAGTATTTAATAATTTTAAAAAATAAAAAAGAGAGCATGAGTTGCTCTCTTTTTGGTTTACTGTAAATTAAACGATCGAGACAAAATACTCGCCATTGCAACACCAATACGATCAGCCAAACGATCTAGATAATTAGGACGTGGTGTATAATCTATAATCTTTTCTGCTTCAATAATTTCTCGGGCAACAAAACTACTGCTCCCCAGCCCATCGGTTAATCCAAGTGCAACACTTTCTTCCCCGGTCCAGATGAGACCTGTAAATAATTTTTCATCATCAACAAGACGTTTACCTCGGCCTTCTTTAACTGTACTGATAAATTGATTATGTATGGTGCCTAATAAAGCTTGGATATGTTCTTTATCTGACTGCTTGACTTCCGAGAAGGGATCCAGAAATCCTTTACTTGTTCCTGCTGTATACAAACGACGTTCGACACCCATTTTATCCATTGCTTTAGTAAAACCGAAACCGTTCATTAATACGCCAATTGAACCAACTATACTGGCTTTATCAGCATAAATTTCATCCGCAGCAACGGCAATATAATAACCACCTGATGCACACATATCAGAAATAACGGCATATACCTTTTTCTCTTTGTGTTTTAATCTTAATCGTTTAATTTCGTCATAAACATAACCGGCCTGTACCGGACTGCCCCCAGGACTATTAATACGCAAGATAACCGCTTTTGCATTTGGTTCTTTGAATGCAGCGCGCAAGCCTTGAATGATATTATCAGCACTCGCTTCACCGCCATCCGCAATGACACCTTTCACTTCAACTAATGCAGTGTGCTCGCTTGACTTCCCGAGGTTACCTGAACTATCTGATGAGGACATAGCGGTAATGAAAAGGACTAACAAATATACAAAGAAAAGCGCTTTAAAAAAAATACTCCATTTACGTGCACGTCGTTGTTCATTAACGGCAGCAAATGCAAGTTTGCTGATAACATCGGCTTGCCATTCTTCTTTATTGTTTTTATTTTTCGAACTGTTAATTTCATCAATCATGATGATCTTTCCTTTAAAGATTTAACCTAAAAGCCATTGTTTTAAGTCTTCAATATTATTAACACAAGTTAATGGATTACAATCAAGTAAGCGTTGTTTTTCATGTACGCCATATGTCACAGCTATGCCATGTGCCTTTGCATTATTTGCCATTTGAAGATCATAATCAGTATCACCAATCATAATCGTTTCACTTGCTTCAACCCCATACCAATCTATAATATCCAGCAGCATCTGTGGGTGTGGTTTTGAATGAGATTCATCAGCACAACGTGTGATGGGAAAATATTTCCCCATTCCTGTTTCACTCAGCACTTTATTTAAGCCACGGCGACCTTTTCCCGTTGCCACAGCTAAAAAGTAATCTTGATGGTGTAATTCATCAACCAGCTCCTGAGCCCCAGAAAACAACTCACTACTTTCTTTTTCTTCACTAAAAAAGTGATCGCGATAACGTGCAGTTAACGCAGTCAAATCATGCTCACTAATCTCCGGCAACAAAACATTCAGCGCCTCACGTAAACCAAGACCAATGATATTTTTGATCTCAGAGTCAGTTTTTTGTGGCAGTTCAAGATCGGTAAGTGCTGTTTGTAAACATTCAATAATATGAGCGGCAGAGTCCATTAAGGTTCCGTCCCAATCAAAAACGATTAATTTTGCCTGATGATTCATAATGATATTTTTAATTTATTTAACACATTAACTAGCGGTTCATCGAGAGGTGCTTCTACATATATTGGCGCATCTTCACCAGTGTCGGTTTCAGGTAAATGAAATTTTAGTGAATATGCATGTAAAAACAGCCGTTTCAAGCCCATGCCCTTCATTTGCTGAGTAAATTCATCATCACCATATTTCTCATCACCCGCAATGGGAAATCCAAGATGTTGAGCATGCACTCGAATTTGATGAGTACGGCCCGTATCTAATTTCACACTCATTAGACTTGCTTCTTCAGCAACACAATATGGAATAAATTGAGTGCGTGCATCTTTGCCTTTCGGATCAACAAACACAAGTCGTTCGCCCGAGCGAATAACATTCTTTAATAAAGGCGCATCAACCCATTTGTTTGCCCCTTTCCACTTACCTTTTAGCAGGGTTAAATAACGCTTATCCATCGTGCCTTCACGCAGTTGCTCATGTAAACGCCGTAAGGCACTGCGTTTCTTTGCAATAATCAGACAGCCCGAGGTGTCCCGATCAAGCCGGTGCACTAATTCAAGCTGTTTATCATTAGGCCGAAGTTCGCGAAGTGCTTCAATAACACCATAACTTAAGCCACTGCCGCCATGAACCGCTAATCCGGATGGCTTATTGAGGACTAATATCCGGTTGTCTTCATATAAAATTCGAGACTCAATCAGCTCTAAAACCTTATCAGACGCTTTCCCGGGTTCTTTTTTCTCTGCCAGCCTGACTGGTGGAATACGAACGATATCACCTTCCTTAAGGCGATATTCTGGCTTAATACGGCCTTTATTAACGCGTACCTCACCTTTTCGCACAATTCGGTACACGAGACTCTTCGGAACCCCTTTTAACTGGCAAAGAAGGTAATTATCGAGTCGTTGGCCAGCATGATCGGCACTTATTTCGACAAATTGCGCTTTTGAAGGCTGAACAGGAGCCTGGGATTGTTCGTTAGATGACATTTGCGCATTGTAACAGCATTGTAGCTAGTTGAATCAAGCATTGATGCTTCAAGCTAACACTGGTATATTCCACACAAGTGTTTGGAATTACAGATAAAATTTTTCCGCCCTGCACCTCACTAACCAGTATTTTTAAGCTAGTGAAAACAGCAGATAGAGAACACTAAAAAGAGTTTAGCAACATGCGAAAATTTCGGATGTTGATAGAAGCAAAACCTCCGCAAAAAATAAACAATATTTGCTGGAGATAAATAAAAAATTAACAGCGCTCCCACGGCCAGAATCAATACCGGCCGGTGGAGACTGACAGTAAATCAAAATCTGGCGACTCTCATGAGAGTATTATTCAGGTGCTGAAGTTTTTCACCAGCGGGTTTTGATTAACATACAGTCCAACTGATCGGCTATGCCGACTCCCCGCTGGTTGAGCGCCAGAAAAAGGTTTAATAATGAAGAGAATGCTATTTAATGCAACTCAATCTGAAGAGTTGCGTGTGGCGTTGGTTGATGGCCAACGTTTATATGACCTGGACATCGAAACCGCTATTCGCGAAACCAAGAAGTCCAATATCTACAAAGGTAAAATCACCCGAGTTGAAGCAAGCCTGGAAGCTGCATTTGTTGACTACGGCTCTGAACGTCATGGATTTTTGCCCTTAAAAGAAATTTCACGAGTCTACTTTAAAGAAGGCGTAGAGATTTCTGGCCGAGTAAACATTAAAGACGTTGTTCGTGAAGGACAGGAAATTGTCATCCAGGTTGCTAAGGAAGAGCGTGGCAACAAAGGTGCGGCACTTACGACATTTATTAGTCTTGCGGGTCGTTATTCTGTATTAATGCCAAATAACCCTCGTGCGGGTGGAGTTTCACGTCGTATCGAAGGTGATGCTCGCAGTGAAGCACGTGATGCATTATCAGAGCTAGATATTCCTTCTGATATGGGACTTATTATCCGTACCGCAGGTATTGGTAAAAGTGTTGAAGAACTGCAATGGGATTTGGATTATTTATTAAATCTTTGGAGTTCTATTGACAGCGCATCTCAAGGTCGCTCAGCTCCATTTTTGATTTATCAGGAAAGCAGCCTGATTACCCGAACTATTCGCGACTACTTCCGCAATGATATTAACGAAGTTATTATTGATGAGCCTGCTATCTATGAACAGGCACGTCAGTTTATGGAACAAGTTATGCCAAATAATCTGCATAAGGTAAAACTTTATGAAGATCCCGTTCCATTATTCACCCGATATCAAATAGAAACTCAAATTGAATCAGCATTTCAACGTGAGGTTCGCTTACCTTCAGGTGGCGCTCTTGTTATTGATCATACCGAAGCATTAATTTCGATTGATATTAACTCTGCCAGAGCAACTAAAGGTGGTGATATAGAAGAAACCGCACTTAATACCAACCTTGAAGCGGCTGATGAAATTGCACGTCAATTAAGATTACGAGATTTAGGTGGTCTTGTTGTTATTGATTTTATCGATATGACGCCAGCTAAAAATCAACGTGAAGTTGAAAACAGAATGCGAGATGCATTAAAAGTTGATCGTGCACGTGTTCAGGTAGGTCGAATTTCGCGTTTTGGTTTGTTAGAAATGTCACGCCAACGTTTGCGCTCATCTTTAGGTGAATCAAGTCAGTTAGTTTGCCCACGCTGTAGTGGTCAGGGCACAATTCGTGGTGTTGAATCAAGCGCACTTTCTATTCTTCGTATTGTTGAAGAAGAATCAATGAAAGAAAAAACAGCACGTATTGTTGCCCAGGTGCCTATTGATGTAGCTTCATTCCTGTTAAATGAAAAACGTGAAATGCTATTTGATATAGAAAAGCGTCAGAACATTAAAGTTTTATTAATTCCTAATAATGATATGGAAACACCTCATTATAAAGTGCAACGAATTCGTGATGATGAAACATCTGAAGATGCATCGCAAAGCAGTTACAACTTGATTGAGGCTTCTCTTGATGCGTCACTAGAGAATATGGTTACTCCTGAAACACGCAGGATTGTAAAAGAAGAACCTGCTGTTAAATCTGTAACCCCTGCTACACCACGACCCGTTGCAAAATCAAGTCAAGCAAACATCCTGGTTCGTTTATGGCAGTTATTGTTTGGAACAGGAAAAAGCAAAAAAGCAAAGCCTTCTAATAACGAGCAACAACGACGTAACGCTGGAAACAACCAAAACCGTCGTAATAGCCAGCAACGTCGCCCTGCGAATACACAACAAAGAAAACAAAGCGACAATAAACCCAAACAACAGCAACAGAAAAAGGCAACTGAAGCACGTGATGATGTTTCGAATAAAGGCAAGCAAAAAGATAGCAGTCAAAGCCAATCACAAAGCCGCCGTGGTAAGCGAGGCGGCCGGCGCCGTAGTGCTAAGAATTCAGGCGAAAATACAAATCAACAATCAGGGCAAGAGCAGGCACAAACCAGTAGTGAAAATGCATCCAAACAAGCCACAGCGAATGATGATATTGTAGTCCATAAACCTGCTCCCGCTACTACTAGTGCTAACACAGAGCAAAAACAGAAAGCTGTTTCGACCGATCCGGCTAAGCCAGTGGAAGTAAAAGCAGATGCACCTGTTTTTCATGAGACACCTAAGCCTAAACCTGAGGTGCAAAAAACTGAAACAGTTAAACCTGCAGCTATCACTCAAGTGGTGACTAAAGACGCTGGAGTAGAAAAAACAACTGAAAAGCCTGTTGCTCAAAAAGCTGAGGCAGAAAAGCCGCAAGCAGTTAAAGAAGCGCCTAAGGAAGTAAAAAAGGAAGTTCCAACACCCGCTCCTGTTACAGCGACAAACAAGCCGGAATTACAACAGGTTTTCACAAAATCAGATGATTAGATAGAAACACGTTATATAGAAAAAATGCCGGATTAAATCCGGCATTTTTTCTAGATTTTGGTAAATAATTAAATAAGGTATTAAGAATTAAATTAAGAAGCCTTATCAAGTCGATGCATCATGCTAACTAACTCTGCTTCTGATTTACTTAATCCACAAACAGTGACTATATCATCAACACTGGCACCTGTCTGAACCATACGAATAGCTTGTTCATAAGGATGGCTGGAGGGATTATAAAATTCGATAGGTGCTGAAACTTGAGCTTGCACAGGTTCTTGTACATTTATGGCTGCAGGACGTTTACGTTGCTGACGTTCAATTTCTAAGACTCGGCCACCAACACCCACTGCTGCATTAGCTAATGCGCGTAAATCACGCTGCAAAGCCTGCATAGAAACAGTTTGCTCTTGCTGTAATTTACGTTGGCGTCTAAATGAAAATAAACTCATGACAAGAATTACCGCTACAGAAGCCAACAGCCATTCTGTTGCACTTAAAATATTTAAATATTGAGTAAGTAGTTCCATTGTGTTTCTCTCTATAGCAATGATTAGAGTGTCTGAATTATTAATGAATATTTATTAAGCATATTCATCAATGTTCTTACCAGGACCATCTTCTTTAACTTCGTTTTTGTTTTTTTTATTACGTTGTTGATGTTGTGATGACTTATCTTTCAGACCAGACTTTTCAACGGGTCTGCTTGGTGGGGCTGGCCAGAGATTAGTAATTTTATCAGATGTTCCGATATCAACCATTTTATCTAACAGCAGTCATAAGCTAATTCATTTACAGTGAAGCAACTTCCTG
Source organism: Gammaproteobacteria bacterium (assembly GCA_026197095.1). Lineage (GTDB taxonomy): Bacteria > Pseudomonadota > Gammaproteobacteria > UBA6429 > Thiohalophilaceae > JAGLTQ01. Next base: position 25,761 of record JAPHTF010000071.1, on the reverse strand, counting down.
CCATTCCTCATCAGATAGTAATTTATTTACATCAACCAAAATCAATAATTCATCATTTCGACTTGAAACACCTTGAATATACTTTGAACTTTCATCGTTCCCTACGTTTGGAGCCGTTTCTATTTCAGATGTTTTCAAATCAACAACTTCTGCAACACTATCAACTAATATGCCAACAACATTGTTATCTGCTTCAATAATAACTATCCTGGTTTCGTCATCTGATTCAGCATCAGACAATCCAAAGCGTCTGCGTGTATCAATAACGGTAACAACATTGCCACGTAAATTAATGATGCCTAAAACATAATGTGGTGCACCTGGAACAGGAGCAATCTCAGTCATACGCAAGACTTCCTGAACTTGCATGACCTTGATGCCATATTTTTCATTCTCAAGATGAAAAGTTACCCATTGGATAATCGAATCATCTTTATTTTCAACCACATCGTTCATTTATTAATCTCCTGGATCTTCGGAAGGTAGTACTTCAAATGCCAATTTTATGACACACGACCTTCCCTGCTGATAATACTGCATTTAATATGCCAAAAATCTCAATTTATTATTCTTTACGGCTCTTTATTACCCTAGTCTGAAATAGTACCCCCCTGTTCAAGCATTTTAGAGAAACCTTCGCTGTTTAACAGTGCGCACATATGTTCAATAACCGTTCCAGCCAGCCATCCCCGGGTTGTTTTTGATGTTCTCCAGCGCACCTCTTCAGGCCTTAGGGTGATCACTTCCCCGATATTGTCGCAAGCAAGTCCCCAGCGATAATCATCGATTAAAACGATATGTTTAACACGTTGACGAGGATTATCACCGGCAAATTGTGCTAATTTTTTGGCGGGTAAGACCATTCTTGCAGTATCGATAACAGCTATTTTATAACCCAAATGCTGAAGTATTCCCATGTAGAAGTCAGCATGGCCTGGCATTTCAGTAACGGTATCTCTCCATTCAATGACGCCACTTAATTCAATCAAAGGAACAGCAAGCTTTAATCCAGCTACTTCAAACAAAAGAATTTGAAAAGGTTCATTAGCCCAGTCAGGGACAATAGAATCTGTAGTGATATCTATATGTGCCGTTGAATCAACCTTTTTTTCAGTTAGAACATTTGCTTCAGGCTCATTCACCTTCCCGGCAATAGATGGTTCAATCTCAGGAACTGTTTCAATGGGTTTAATTTCCACAACAGGCGTAATTTCAGGTGTAGCAACAGCAATGCTCGTTTCTTCTTCAGGCTCACGTAGTAATGAATCTAAAAATAAAGAAACCGCAAGTTTCTCATCAACAAGTGTATTGTGTTTATTAGAAGCCATTAGTTGAACTCACGAGTTTTAAGTGTGATTCTCGTTTTGGATTAAGCAGAGATTCTAACAATAGCTGGTAGGCCTGTGAGCCTCGAGTTGATTGACTCATTAAAGAAATAGGTAAACCTTGTCGGCTTGCTTCACGGAATTTAGTATCAACTGGAATAACAGAATCCCACACTTTATCACCATATTTTTCTCGTAAAGCCCGTAAGCTTTCGAGTGATGCACGAGTACGACGATCAAACATAGTCGGCACAATTATAGATTTTAAAGGTGACTTTCTTGATTTTGTAATCATCTCAAGCGTATTCATCATTCGATCCAAACCTTTAAGAGCTAAAAACTCTGTTTGCACGGGTATTAATAAGGTGTCACACGCAGCTAATGCATTAACCATTAAAATACCTAACATAGGCAAACAATCGATGAGTACATAATCAAAATGATCGTCTAACGCGACAAGTGATTTCTTTAATACCAGGCCCTTACCTTCTTTTGTTCCAAGCTGGCGATCAAGTGTGGCTAGCGCAGTTGAAGCAGGCAGGAGTTTTAAACCTTCAATTTTAGTATCGACTAATGCGGATGAAACGCTTTGAGTGGTAAAATCATCAAGCTGAAAAAGGGAATAAATACTTTTAGGCATATCGTCAGGATCAAATCTAAAGTAAGAAGTCATTGATCCCTGTGGATCCATATCAACAAGTAATACGCGTAAACCTTGTGAGACTAAATGTCCCGCAAGTGATACTGCAGAGGTTGTTTTACCCACCCCGCCTTTTTGATTGGCAATTGCCCAAATTTTCACTGCCCACCTTCCACGCTCGCTTTATTGCTCTCATCTGATTTTAACCCATTATCCTCTATTTTAGCCTGGTCTACATCTCGATCAATTTCTGCTATGCGGCGTGCATTTTTATCAGCCAAAATAACAACTTTTACCCGACGATTACGTAATCTACCGTCAGATGTTGTATTATCTGCGATTGGACGATATTCAGCATAACCAATAGATGATAAACGCTGTGGAGATACGCCATAGCGCGTAAATAGATGAACGACGCTCGCAGCGCGCGCGGCAGATAACTCCCAATTAGAAGGAAATTGGTCATTGCTGATTGGAAGGTTATCAGTATGACCTTCTACATCAATTGAGTTTGGTAATGTTTTTAAGACACCTGCTAATGCTTTTAATGCAGGAAAAGCTTCTTCTGCTAACTCAGAATCAGCACTAGAGAACAAGATACTTGTGTTCATCTCAATTTCAACCCACAGTTTGTGTTGGGTAATTTTTATCAAACCTTTATCAATAAGCGGCTGAACAGACTTACTCACTGTATCAGCAATTTGTTTCATCTCACGAGCATAAGTACGCTGAGGTTTAGGTAATATTTGTACAGGTTTAATTATTTCACTACCTTGCTCGTTAGCTTTAATCGCCGTGGGTTCTTTACCAACTTGTATGGGATCCGGTGATTTGGGGGAAACTTTAAATGCTTCTGTCATTGTGTCAGAAAGTACACGGTATTTACCTTCATTAATCGAAGATATCGCATACATAACAACAAAAAAAGCAAAGAGTAAAGTTACAAAGTCTGCGTAGGATACCATCCAACGATCGGTATTTTCGGATTCATGTGGGGGAGATTTTCTTCTGGCCATGATTCATACCTGATAATAATCAGCGAAGAAAACCTAATAGTTTTGTTTCAATGTTACGGGGATTCTCACCTTCTGCTATTGAAACTAAACCTTCAACAATCATTTCATTATAATGCGCATCCGTTAACACGATACTTTTTAGTTTGTTTGCAATTGGTAATAAAACAAGATTGGCTAACGCAACACCATATATTGTTGCGACAAATGCGACTGCAATGCCTCCACCTAATTTACCTGGGTCTGATAAATTGCCCATAACCTGGATAAGACCCAGAACGGCACCAATAATACCAATGGTAGGACTATAACCGCCCATGCTTTCATAAACGCGAGCAGCCTGAATATCAAAGCTTTCACGTGTATGTATATCAACTTCCATAATGGTTCGAATTGCTTCTGGTTCACTGCCATCGATTAATAACTGTAATCCTTTTTTTGAAAAGGGATCTTTCTCAGCATCTTCCAGGTTCTCTAATCCGAGCAAACCTTCACGTCGTGCAATATTACTCCAGCTTATAATTTTCTGAATAACGGCTTCGCTGTCAAATTGAGGCGTGCTTATCATCCACCACAACATTTTCATCGCACGGATAAAAACTGTCATAGGTGACTGCAACATAACGGCACCTAATGTACCTCCAATAACAATTAATGCCGCAGGTCCGTTAATTAACGTTGATAATTTACCACCCTCAAGCTGCTGTCCCACCAGAATAGCGGATACACCAATAATTAAACCCATAATTGTCAGAAAATCTATTTTCATACGCGTTTTACAATGGCCTCTGAAAAATCATTAAGACTGAGTATTTTATCTGCTAAACCAGCATCAACAATTGCAGCAGGCATTCCATATACAACACAACTCTCTTCATCTTGTGCCCAAATTTCTGAGCCTTGTGCTTTTAATGTACGAGCACCTTCTCGCCCATCCGCGCCCATTCCTGTTAAAACAATGGCCAACGTTTTTGCTGGAAATACTTTGTTTATAGAACGAAAGGTAATATCAACCGATGGCTTATAGGTTAAACTCGGTTCACTCTCAATAACACGGACTACCGCATTTCCAGCGCGACCTTCAACTAACATTTGTTTACCACCCGGTGCTAACAAAGCGAGTCCTGGTTTTAACTGGTCACCATCTTCTGCTTCCTTAACTGATATTTTGCACATTTGATCTAAACGCTTCGCAAATGCAGGTGTAAAAGTCGCCGGCATGTGCTGAATCATTACAATAGGTTTAGAAAAATCAGCCGGTAAATTGAGCAAAATATTTTGCAGAGCAAGTGGCCCACCGGTAGATGTACCTATAGCCACTAAATCTATTCCACCTGACTTACCAATATTAACCGGTGTTCTGGTGAAAGATGCTGCCGAAGAAGTTGTGGTTGATGATGCACTTACTGAAGATACTGTTTTTCGCAGCATATGCTTTTTTTGAGCAATAGCATGAACACGCTGACAAAGTAATTTTTTTGCTTCATCACGATCTTGTGAAATATCTTCAAATCGTTTAGGTAAAAAATCTAATGCACCCGCTTCAAGCGCATCTAATGTTGCTTTTGCACCTTCAGTCGTTAACGATGAAAACATTACGATGGGTGTTGGATTTGTTTGCATAATTTTTTGCGTTGCTTTGATGCCATCCATGATCGGCATTTCAATATCCATTGTTATTACATCTGGTTTTAGTTCTATTGTTTTATCAATAGCTTCCTGACCATTAGCAGCATCGCCAATCACAGTTAACAGTGGATCTTCTTCAAGTATTTCTTTTACTCGACGTCTAAAAAAGCCAGAATCATCTACAACCAGGACACGGGTTGTCATTCAAATATCCTCTTTAATTTTTATCATCATTAATTAAACAATTTTCTGCAACATTAGGCATACATTTTCATTAAGCCAGGAATATCAAGTATAAGTGCTATACCGCCATCACCTGTGATAGTTGCGCCGGCTAAACCAGAAATACCATGTAACATTGCACCTAATGGTTTAATAACAACTTCTTCCTGCCCTATAAGTTCATCTACAATAAAACCAACTTTTTGCGTACCTATATGAACAACCACGACATGTCCTGCATCAGGTAAAGGAGCATTCCTTTCTCCATTAACCAGCCAGTTATTTAAGTAATATAAGGGTAAAGTTTTTCCTCTAACAAGAACAACGCGTTTTCCATCCATGATATTTGTTTTGGTTAAATCCAGATGGAAAATTTCATTTACATTTACCAAAGGCAAAGAAAACAATTGATCTTTTAGCCGCACCATTAAGGTAGACATAATTGCGAGCGTTAAAGGAACTTTAATTCTGATAATCGTCCCTTCGCCTAACTTGGAATCAATTTCTATTGAACCATTTAGAGAGGTAATGCCTGTTTTAACGACATCCATTCCTACGCCACGGCCTGAAATATCAGAAATTTTTTCTTTAGTTGAAAAACCTGGTGCAAAAATTAAGTTATAACACTCTACATCCGTTAACCGTGATGCTGATTCTTTATCATGTATACCTTTTTTAATCGCTATATTTCTTAGAACATCCGCATCCATACCACCACCATCATCCGTGATTGAAAGTAAAATATGATCACCTTCTTGCGATGCCGCTAAAGTCACAGTGCCCTGGCGAGGTTTTCCTGCTTTTTCTCGGACATCAGGCATTTCTACACCATGATCGACTGAATTACGAACTAAATGAACAAGCGGATCCGCTAGTGCTTCAACTAAATTTTTATCTAAATCAGTCTCTTCACCGATCATTTCTAATTTAATATCTTTATTTAAACTCCGAGCTAAATCACGAACAACCCGAGGGAAACGTCCGAATACTTTTTTGATTGGTTGCATCCGTGTTTTCATTACAGATAATTGTAAATCTGCAGTCACTAAATCAAGGTTTGCAATAGCTTTAGTCATTTCTTCACCAGAAGCATCTCCACCCTCTGAACCTAATCGAGAAATACGATTTCTAACTAATACAAGTTCGCCTACCATATTCATAATTTCATCAAGGCGACTAGTGTCAACACGAACTGAGGTTTCTGCTGCAGGTTTTGCATCTTTAACCAGTTTAGGTTTCTCAGGAACAGCTGCTTTAGTTGCAGCTATAGATGTGTCTTTTCTGGCAGGTGGTTGTGCTTTAGCTAGCGATTTTTTTGCAGCTTCAGGTACTGATGCTTTTTCATCAGTTTGTGTATTTGCAGAGAATTGGCCCTTACCATGTAAATCATCAAGTAAAGATTCAAACTCATCTTCAGTTATCTCATCGTCTTTCTTATTTTCTTCATAACTTTTAGATTCTTTTACCTCACTACCAGATTGTTTAGCAACATCTCCAGAAAATGATCCTTTACCATGCAGGTCATCTAATAATGCTTCAAATTCATCTTCGGAAATTTCATCCTCTTTTTTACTTTCTTCATAACTTGTTGTTGCGCTCTTAGCCTTTGCTTCACCAGAGAACTGTCCTTTACCATGCAAGTCATCTAGCAACGCTTCAAATTCATCATCAGTAATTTCATCTGAGTGAGTTTTAGTCTGAATTTTAAGGGCTTCTGTTGAAGGGTTTTCTAATGCATCAAGCAATGCATCAAATTCATCATCTGAAATATCTTCTGAGCCAGATGCTGTCGCTTCTTGCACAACTTTAGCGACAGGTTGTGATTCTTCTGCAACATCTTCTGATGCTGCTTTACCAGAAATAATACCTTCAAGTGCAGATAACAAGGATTGTTCAGCCGCTTCGGGTTCTTCGCCACTACGTAATGCATCAAACTGTGCATTTAAGACATCAAGCACTGGTAAAACGGTATCCATTAAATGATTATCAATGCTGAGCTCGTTATTACGAAGCATGTTAAAAATATCTTCAGTGCGATGACAAATTGCAACCATAACATCTATTGCAAGAAAACCTGCCCCGCCTTTAATCGTATGAAAACCACGAAAGACTGCGTTTAATAAATCTGAATCATCAGGACTATTCTCAAGTTCTACCAACTGCTCATTCAGTTGCTCAAGAATCTCTCCTGCTTCAATCAAAAAGTCCTCAAGTAATTCATCATCCATAGCAGCAAATTTCCAACATTGTTATTAAAAACCTAAACTTGAAAGTAAATCGTCAACTTCGTCCTGACCTGAAACAGTGTCTTTATGTGCAATGCCAGGAACAGGTGGACCATCAAGCGTACCTGCGTCACCACCAGATTTCTTGGTCACCTGGGGAGCACCGGTTATTTTAATTAATCCAACAAGTTTATCTTCTACTTCGCCAACAAGATTAATGACTTTCTTTATTATTTGCCCTGTTAAATCCTGATATTCTTGAGCCAATAAGACCGATGTTAAATGATCTTTTACTGTGCCCAATTCAGCCGTTTTATCAAAAAAATGGCTGATATCTTTACTCAAAGTACGAAATTCATCTGCAGATAGCTCTCTATTGGTAAATTTCTTCCATGACTCATGCAATTCTGATGCCTTATTATTTAAGTTATCGCAGATAGGTATAGATTCTTCTACGGCTTCAAGCGTTTTATTAGCTGCCTCATCAGTTTTAGATATGACATATTTCAAACGTTCTCTTGCATCAGGAATGCTTTGTTCAGCCATAATGTTGATTGAGTCATCCATTCCAAAATTAGAAATAGCATCATGTAATTCACGGGTTAATTTACCCATATCCTGATATAACTCAGTCTCACGAATTGTTGTTAATTCATCAATAATCTCAATAGCATCTTCTTCATTGCCTTTTTGCATGCATGCTAACAGGTCTCTGACACGTGCTATATTATCGTCTGTTATAAGCTCATCATCTTCAATCATGATTCAACAACCCCTTATGGCATTAACCAATACGTGCGAAAATTTTCTCTAGTTTTTCTTTTAAAATTAAAGCCGTAAAGGGTTTAACTATGTAGCCATTAACACCAGCCTGAGCCGCTTCAACAATCTGCTCTTTTTTCTGTTCCGCAGTTACCATCAGCACGGGGATATTTTGTAGATTTTCATCTGCACGTACCGCTTTAAGTAAGTCGATACCTTGCATGCCAGGCATATTCCAATCGGTCACTAATAAATCGTACTTACCCGTCTTTAACATGGGTAATGCAGTCAAGCCATCATCAGCTTCATCAGTATTATTAAAGCCCAAATCACGTAGTAAGTTTTTAATTATTCGACGCATTGTAGAAAAATCATCTACAACAAGAATTTTCATATCCGTGTCCACAAGTTATCCTCCGCAGTACACATTTAAATTGATTTTCCTATTGCCATATTAATCCTGCTACAACAAAGGAGATCACTATTGTTATAGAGGTTATCGGCCAGCTTTATAAATTTCTTAAGGATATAAGAGAGAACAATAGTTAAAAAGAGAGAAAAACTTTTTACTATTTTTTGTTACAGGGATAGTAAAGTGGAAATGAACAATTTTTAGGCAGTTATTTCAATAAAAGTGAGTGAAATTAATATTTTCAAGGCTTAGTTCTGAACTAAATCCAGACCTAAGCCCATATCGAAGTCTGGTTCTAATCAAGTGGACCTGTCATTCTCGACTGCAAACGGATGATCGCCTGACTATGGATCTGGCTAACACGAGACTCACTGACACCCATAACGGCACCAATTTCGCGTAAATTAAGCTCTTCATCATAATAAAGTGCCATCACTAAACGCTCACGTTCAGGCAAACCGGCAATTGCTTCAGACAATAAGCGTTGCATATCATCTTTATGCATGCCATCAAGAATACCTGGTGCATTATCAGACATACTATCGAGCATTGATTCACCAGTAACAACACTGGTGTCGTCTACGCTAAGAACCTTGTGATAGCTATTATCTTGCAGAATTTTGTAATACTCACCTAAACTCATATCGAGCGTTTCGGCAATTTCTATGTCTCGTGCATCACGACCATGTTCATTTTCAATTTCACGTACTGCTTCAGCAACTTCTCTTGCTTTACGATGTACTGATCGAGGCGCCCAATCATTCTTTCGAATTTCATCTAACATGGAACCGCGAATACGAATACCCGCATAAGTTTCAAAACTTGCTCCTTGCGTTTCGTCGTACTTGCCTGAAGCTTCCAGTAATCCGATCATGCCCGCCTGTATCATATCTTCAAGTTGAACACAGGCAGGTAAGCGATTGATTAAATGACAAGCGATACGTTTCACTAGCGGTGCGTGTCGCTCTACCATGTCATCTATGTAATTAGGTTGTTGTGCGGAATATGCTGCTATGCCATTCATGGCAGAACCTCCAATGTTTGTCCTGATACTAACCTTTCCACAAAAAATTCAAGGTGTCCACCAGATGCCGTGGGTATAGGCCAATTGTTTACCTTTTTTGACAATGTTTGGAAGGCTTGACTAGCTCGGCTGCGTGGAAACGCTTCAACGACGGCTTTTTGACGCTTAACCGCTTTTTGCAAGTGCTCATCGAAAGGCACATGACCGATATAATCGAGTGCAACATCAAGAAAACGATCAGAAACTCTTGATAGCTTGTCATACACTTCACGACCTTGTTGAGGACCCGAAACCATATTGGCGAGAATATGAAATTTGAATATTCCTTGATCCTTATTTAGCAATTTGATTAATGCATAGGCATCTGTAATTGATGCAGGCTCATCACAAACAACAATAATGATTTCTTGAGCAGCACGTGAAAAACTGACAACACTGTCTGATATTCCCGCAGCTGTATCAACGAGTAAAACATCTATATTATGGCTTAATTCGCTAAACGCGCTAACAAGCCCGGCATGTTGTGCCGGCGACATTTCAGCCATATCTTTAACACCCGAAGAAGCCGGAATAACTTTTATACCGAGTGGACCATCAAGCAAAATTTCATCTAAGTCACATTCACCATTCATAACATTAGAAAGATTTTTATTCGAATGCAGGCCTAACATGACATCTATATTAGCAAGTCCTAAATCAGCATCTAAAATAGTGACATCTTTGCCTTGAGAAGCAAGTGCAATTGCAAGATTTACAGATACATTCGTTTTACCAACGCCGCCTTTACCGCTAGCAATAGTAATTACTCGAACTGGGTGTGGTTTTGCCATTCTTCTTAATCCTGTGGCTTGATCAGTTAGGGTGGAAAAGTCTAGGATATCAACCATTTCCGTTTGCAACCATACCACCGATCGTTAATGAAGTCGCCTCATCATAGGCATTCACAGAAGCCATGTGCTGCATGACTGAAACACTTCGACTGACAATACTGTGCGCGCGTGCTAAGTGAATATCTTCTGGCACTTGTTGACCATCACAGAAGTATGAAATAGGTAAATCATTCTCAATGGCTACTGTTAGTGCGCCTCCCATGCTCGTAGTCTCGTCTATTTTAGTTAAGATGCAGCCGGCTAAATTCATTTCCTTAAACTTGGCACCTGTTTCAGTTAACACTCCGCGTTGACAATTTGTTGCCAAGGTTAGGTAGGTTTTAATTTCTGGCAAGGCTTTACTTTGCAACATCGCAAATTGTTTATTTAACAGCATGTCTCTTTGACTCATGCCGGCCGTATCAATCAAAATTAATTCTTTATCACGTAGACTATCTAACGCTTCACGTAAACTTTCAGCATCTCCTGTGACACGCATAGGAACACCCATGATACGAGCATAACTATGTAACTGCTCATGTGCGGCAACCCGGTAATTATCAGTTGTAATTAAAGCTACACGGTGTGGCCCATGCTTTAGTGTATAGCGTGCAGCAAGTTTAGCGATAGTTGTTGTTTTACCAACACCTGTCGCTCCCACAAGTGCAACGATGCCACCCTTTTCAATAATTTCATTTTCTCCAACAGGAATGCGATGCGCTAACTCACCTAACGCAAGGCGCCAGTTATGTTCAAAGTCTTGTTCTTCATTAACTTTCGCTGCGATATCTTTAGAAAGTTTGGGGCTTAAACCTAATGACATTAAACGCTGTAATAAGCGTGCACGTAGAGGATGGTATTGAACTTCTTTGCCCCAGCTTAATCCTGAAAATTGATTGACCAATAATCCTCTTAAAGATTTAAGTTCTGATTGCATTTCCATAAATGCAGGCTCTTCTGTCCAGAGGTGTTGGTTGTTCTTTGTTTTATTAGATGATGGAGATGAGGCCTGAAAAGATTTTATTGCATTTTTGATTTCATCTTGTGTAGAAGAAGCCGGAATATTTCGAGCATAGCGCACATCATCTAATGCTGCTTCACGATTACGCTGCGCTATGTGAGAGCGGGCCACGCTTTCATCATCTTGAATAAAAGGATTGGGTTTTTGAGTGACAGCTGTTTTTGCCGGTTCATTAATTAATGATTCATCATAATCAATTGCCGCAACAATCTCGACACCTTCATCAATACGGTTGTTGGATAAAATAACCGCATCAGGTCCAAGTGTGTCACTCACTTTGCGTAACGCGGTACGCATATCTTCGGCTACAAAACGTTTTATCTTCATCTTACTCGGCCTCTGTTGTTCCGACTTGGTTAAAGCTTTTCCAGGCTATGTCATATGGCGCTTGTTTCCCCCTGCCGAGCTCTTCTTCACTCTATTGGCCAACAGTTGCAACAATGCGAATCTGCTTGTCGCTGGGAATCTCGTTATAAGACAGTACGTGCAAGTTCGGAATCGTGTGTCGCACAAATCGCGCTAACATGGTTCTGATCAGGGCCGATACAAGAAGCACTGCTGATTGTCCCATGGCTTCTTGTTTTTGAACGCTTTCTTGTAACGCATTAAATAAGCGTTCCGCTAAACCTGGTTCAACTCCACCTACACCGTCTGCCTGTACTGCTTGATGCAACAACTGTTCCAGATTTGGATCTAACGTAATAACCGAGAGCTCAGCCGCCATGCCATTGATTTGTTGCACAATCATGCGCCCTAATGAGGTGCGTACCGCTGAAGTTAATTCGTCAGGATCCTGACTTCTTGACGCATGTTCTGCCAATGTTTCGGCGATCGTGCGTATATCACGTACCGGTATGCCTTCAGCTAATAAGCTTTGGAGCACTTTAACTATGGTGCCTAAATTCAATGTATCGGGCACCAGGTTTTCGACAAGTTTAGGCGCAGATTCAGCCAGCTTATCGAGCAGATGTTGAACTTCTTCGTGACCCAGTAATTCATTGGCATGCGTTTGCAGCAACTGGCTTAAATGAGTGGCAATAACTGTGTTTGAATCGACTACGGTATAGCCCAAGGTTTGAGCTTGATCGCGTTGTGAGCCTTCAATCCATAGTGCATCCAGGCCAAAAGCCGGATCTTTTGTTTCTACGCCCGCAATAGAACCATATACTTGCCCTGGATTGATGGCCATGTCTTTATCAGGTTGAATATCCGCTTCACCAACACTGACACCCATCAACGTAATACGATACCCATTTGGCGGTAACTCAAGGTTGTCTCGTATATGAACGGCAGGTACAAGGAAGCCCAGTTCTTGAGATAACTTTTTACGTACCCCTTTAATGCGAGACATTAACTGGCCGCCCTGCTCTTTATCAACCATTGGAATAAGACGATAGCCCACTTCCAGGCCAATTGTATCGACTGGTGTAACATCATCCCAGCTTAACTCCCTGCTCTCAGGTGCTTGCTCCACCTTTTCTACCGGAATTTCCTTAACCTCAGGACGTGACTGACGTTGTTTAATGTAATAAGCACCGAGGCCACTGACTAAAGATAAAGTAAGAAAAGCAAAATGTGGCATACCGGGAATAATCCCCATAACACCAAGGATACCTGAAGTCACCGCTAAGGATTTTGGGTTTTGGAATAACTGACTTAAGACTTGTTGTCCCATGTCTTGTGTACTCGATACACGCGTAACAATAATACCCGCCGCTGTTGAAAGTAATAAAGCAGGGATTTGTGCGACAAGACCATCACCAATGGTTAATAAAACATAATTTTTAGCAGCAACAGCGAAGCTCAAGTCATGTTGTAAAATACCAATGACTAAACCACCCAAAATATTAATTAATAATATTAATATACCAGCAACAGCATCACCACGAACAAATTTACTGGCACCGTCCATAGAACCATAGAACTCAGCTTCTGAACTGATTTCATCGCGACGCCGGCGAGCTTCGTCCGCCTCAATTAAACCTGCATTCAAATCTGCATCTATTGCCATTTGTTTGCCGGGCATAGCATCCAGGGTAAAACGCGCACTGACTTCAGAGATACGTGTTGCACCTTTTGTGATTACAACAAAGTTAATAATGACAAGAATAGCAAAGACAATAATACCAACGGCATAATTCCCGCCGACAACAAATTCACCAAAGGCTTTAATAACCTGACCTGCTGCATCGCCACCGGTATGACCTTCAAGTAAGACAACTCGTGTGGAAGCAACATTTAAGGCAAGGCGTAATAATGTTGTGATAAGTAAAATGGTTGGAAACAAAGAAAATTCTAAAGGACGTAAACTGTATACAGTAACTAATAAAACAACTAATGCCAGTGAAATATTAAAACTAAAAAACACATCCAGCATAAATGGTGCAAGTGGCACAACAATCATGGCCATCATGACCATGAGTAATATTGGTGCACCTAAACCATTACTGCCGATGGATCTCACGTTGTTTAAAAAGGCTGTTTGTTCTGCCACAATGAATACCTGTTGTTAATGCTGCATAGTTTTACTTATCGAACTTCATATCATCAGGGATAGGAAGATCATTTATTTTGTGTTCTTTTTTACGTTTATTCCAACGAGGATCAGTACGTAATTTAAAGATATATGCCAATACTTGCGCCACGGCTAAATACAAGGCTGCTGGAATCTCTGCATCAATCTCAGTGGTATGATGCAATGCACGCGCCAAAGGAGGCGCTTGTAAAATCGGAATTTCATGTTCACGTGCGATAGTTCTGATTTGCATCGCTATAACATCAACACCTTTCGCAACAACAACAGGCGCAGACATCGTTGCTTGATCATATTTAATTGCAACGGAGTAGTGTTCCGGGTTGGTAATAATGACATCCGCTTTAGGCACTTCTGCCATCATGCGGCGTTGTGCCATTTCTTGTTGTACGCGTTTTACGCGACCGCGAACTTCCGGGTTACCTTCAGTATCTTTATTTTCATCCCGGATTTCCTGGAATGTCATTTTCAATTGTTGTGTGTAATCCCAAATCTGGAACGGCACATCAATGAGTGCAATAAAAACCAGGACCGATGCTATCGCCAGGAATGACCAGATCAATAGGTTCGCCATGTGTGGCAGGGCTTGAACTAAAGGCTCACTACCCAAACCTAAATAAGCGTCAATCTGTGTGTATAAAAATAATATGGCTGTTGTGCCAATAATAAGAAATTTTACTAATGCTTTTATTAGTTCAACCAAGCCTTTTTTAGAAAACACCCGTCCCAAACCGGTAATCGGATTTAATTTATCCCATTTAAATGAAAGTGCTTGAGCACTAAAAGTTACACCGCCCATCATGAGTGGACCTGCAACGGCGGCTAACACCATTAATGTAAAAAATGGCGCCAGGGTAATTAAAGCGTCGATGATTGCAGTTTCTAACATCACAGGCATTGCGGTAACATCAAAGATATTTTCACGACTAATGTTTAAGTAACGACGAAACATGTCTAAAAAATTATCAACAATACCTGGGCCAATGAACATCACGCTTGCACCCGCGATAAGCATCATCAGCATCGTATTTAATTCACGAGATGTTGGTACCTGCCCTTTTTCCCGAGCTTGTTGTATTCGTCGGGGGGTGGGTTGTTCGGTGCGTTCCTGACCAGTATCTTCTGCCATTATTTAATACCTGGCTTGATATCTAAGATGTTTTGTATCAGGTGATATACATCGCTGAATAACGTGATCGATTTTGGTGCTACGTTAGGCAACGTAATCATGACTAAAGCGAAGCCGAGTAACATCGTGATAGGAAAGCCAATGGCGAAAATATTTAACTGAGGAGCAGAACGAGTCATCACACCAAAAGCAACATTAACCACGAGTAACGATGCTATTGCGGGTAAAGCAATAGCCATACCACCAGCGAAAATATTTCCACCCCAGCGAACAACCTGCATAAAGTCATCTGCCACTAATCCTTTAGCTGAAATAGGCATGGTATTAAAACTTTCAGCCAATACTTCCACTAAAACAAGATGACCATTTATTGCAAGGTACACCAGCATCACTAAAATAATATAAAACTGACTCAATACGGGTGACTGTGCACCATTTTGTGGATCAACCATGAGTGAAAAACCTAAACCCATTTGCATGGCAACAATTTGACCTCCTGTTATTACTGCACTAAACACAAGCTGTACAGTAAAACCAATAATCAAACCAATGAGAATTTGCTGCGCAATTATGATAACTGCAAGTGGGCTAAACACATTAACTTCTGGTGCCGGTAAGATGGGCACTAAAACAGATGTGATGGCTAAAGCTGTCATGATTTTGACTTTAGTTGGCACACTGCGTGTACCAAATACGGGAGCGGATGCCACCATTGCAGAAACTCTAAATAGCGGCCATAAATAAGCACCGATGAGTGCAGTGATTTCTGTGGCGGAGATAATCACAATTAGCCTACCAGGTATGGAATGTCTTGGATAAGTTGTTGGGTATAATCCATTATTAAGCGTAACATCCATGGCCCGGCTATCATTAAAGTCACAACTGTAATAATAAGCTTGGGGATAAAACTTAATGTCATTTCATTAATTTGCGTCGCCGCTTGAAACATACTTACCATTAGACCTACGACTAACGCAGGTATAAGAATCACTAAAATCAACATTAATAAAACCTGTAAAGCATGTTGAAATATAGTAAGCACATCTTCAGGACTCATAACTTTTCCTCTTTATACATAAAAGCTTGATGCTAAGGTGCCTATAATCAGGTTCCAGCCATCTACCAGGACAAACAACATAATTTTAAAGGGCAATGAAATAACCATGGGAGACAGCATCATCATACCCATTGACATCAATACACTCGCGACCACAAGGTCAATAATTAAAAAAGGAATAAATAACAGGAAGCCAATTTGAAATGCGGTTTTTAATTCACTGGTAACGAAGGCAGGTACTAAAATAGAAAAAGGCACTTCAGCATGCGTAGCAAATTTTTCATGTCCTGCAATTTGTGAAAATGTCATGATGTCAGATTCACGTGTTTGACCAAACATAAAATGCCGCAATGGTTTTCCAGCCGCCTCTGCCGCATCTTGTATCGTCATTTTTTCACTTAAATAAGGTTGTAAAGCTTCTGTATTAATGCGATCAAAAACAGGCGCCATGATAAAAAACGTTAAAAATAAAGATAAACCAATGAGTGTTTGTGAAGAAGGCGCCTGCATCAAACCTAAAGCCTGACGCATAATAGATAAAACGATAATAATTCGTGTAAATGATGTCATCATCATTAACGCTGCCGGTAACAACGTTAACACGGTCATTAAAATGAGTATTTGAATACTAACGCTATAAGATTGTTCACCCGATGGTGCAGTAGTTACAGTAACTGCTTGTAAGCCGAGTTCAGCATAAGCACCTTGCACAGGCAGGGCCCATGCACACACTACAGCTAAAATTATAAAAAATAACTTATGCATAATCTTCATGCGCCGCCTCTGTTTTTAATTGCGGCATGAAGTTTTTCAGCAAAACCCGAAGAAACGTTTGTATTAGTCTGCGTGGTTGCAATAGGCTCATCCATAACATGTAAAGTACGAATTTCTCCCGGTGCAACACCAACCAGTAATTGAGTATCACCTGCCTGTACTAAAACAATGCGTTCACGTTGCCCGACAGAAACACCACCAAGTACTTTTAAGTTACCTGTTGTTGCACCACTCATATTGCCCATACGGCGCATAAACCACGCCATACCTACAATAAGGCCAACCACGATAAACAAGCCAAAAAACATCTGCAGGTAGTTTCCTAAACCAACAGGTTCATTAGTGAGTGAGGGAATACCTTTTTCTTTTACTGAATCAGCAGCGACTGCGGCATAACTTAGTTGCGTAAATAGCAATATAAAAAAGGACGTAAAGATGCGCATGAAACAATCCTGTTTATTTAAGTTTTTTAACACGTTCGGCTGGACTAATAATATCTGTTAGTCGAATACCAAACTTTTCATTTACAACGACAACTTCTCCGTGCGCAATTAATGTCCCGTTAACAACAACATCAAGGGGTTCACCCGCCATGCGATCTAACTCAACCACTGAACCTTGATTAAGTTGCAACAAATTTCGAATATTTATTTTAGTGCTTCCAATCTCCATAGTGATGGTGACAGGTATATCTAAAATAACATCAAGATTTATATCCTCACCTGATGACCTTGCTGAACTCTGTAACTTGTCTAACGGAACATTTTCAGCTTTATCCATTGGCGTTCCAGCTTCTTCCATTGCCGCTGCCCATTCATCCATTGAATCATCTTTATCATCACTCATGATGTCCACCTTCTAATCGTTTTTGTGTTGTACCTAAACCAGCTAATTCGTTGTCAATAGAATGATCAACTGCTTGAGTAATTTTTACTGCCTTACTTCCTCTAGACTCACCCACTTTCCCTCGTAAAACGGGAATATCTTCAGCACGAAGAGTCACGACGTCTGGCATCGAAATGGGTAATATGTCACCTTCTTTTAAATTCAAAACATCATACAGTGGTAGTGTAATTTCAGTTAAGTTGCATGACATTTCAACTTCTGCAAGTTTGATTTCTTCTCGTAGCGATATGACCCATCGTTCATCTTTGTCTGTAATGTCGCTGGCAATACCTGCGTCAAGTAAATCACGGATCGGCTCAACCATTGAATAGGGAATGGTTACCATAAAGTCTCCACCACCACCATCGAGCTCAATATGGAAAGTTGATACGACTACCACTTCAGTTGGACTGACAATGTTTGCAAATTGAGGATTAACTTCCATACTTGAAAATTCAAAATTCACCTTCATTACGGGCTTCCATGCCTCTTCCAAATCTTTAAAGGCGTCTTGTAATACAATACTTATTACACGTTGTTCCGTTGCTGAAAAGTCACGCCCTTCTATTTTTGCGTGACGCCCTACTCCACCGTAGTAATTGTCTACCAGAATAAATACAAGCTTTGGATCAAGCACACATAATGCTGAGCCACGTAAAGGGTGAAGTTTTACAATATTTAAACTTGTGGGCACAAACATGCTATGAAGGTATTCAGAGAATTTGACCATTTGAACGCCGCTTACTGAAATTTCAGCTGAACGGCGTAACATATTAAATAAAGATATACGGAAACTGCGAGCAAAACGTTCATTGATCATTTCAAGTGTCGGCATACGACCACGAACAATTCGATCATGTGAAGCAAAATCAAATTCACGCGCGACACCGTCTTGTAATTCAAGATCGTTTTCTGTTTCTACTTCACCATCATCGACGCCGTGTAACAGCGCATCAATTTCATCTTGTGATAATAGTTCGTTAACCGACATGTCTAATCCTTACTGCATAATAAAGCTGGTGAAATATACATTTTCGACTGGCCCTGCAATTTCCCCAGCTTTTTGTTTATCGTTTGTCGCATTATTTTGTTTTTCATTTTTTTCTTTATTCTTCTCACCCTGCATTGCATCAACGACAATTTTATTAATGGTATTTAAAAGACTCGCCTGTAAAGCTTCTTTACCACCACGTTGGCTTAACTCATCAAAACTCAAGCCACTTAATAAAACTAAAATATCATTGCGTAATACAGGCCGATAAGTATTTATAGTCACTAATGCATTTTCGTCGCGTGTTGATACCTGTAGATCAACTTGTAAATACCGTACTTTTGAACCGGGACCAAAATTCACGACAAATTCAGGTACCAGTGATAAATAATGCAAGGGTTTAAGCACATTTTCTGCTTTCCCATCCACATCGGATGACTCCTCACCACCACCGCTATCTTTTCCTAAGAATAGCCAGGCACCCACGCCACCCATAACTAAAACGAGGACAATTAATACAATTAACAAGATGGTTGTTGTCTTGTTGCCTTTTGCCTGGTTTACATCAAGTTCTAATTCTTCATCTGCCATTTCGATTTCTTTCCTGTTGTACAGGGTTTTCTACTTTATTTACTGTAATGCAAAAGACATACCAGCAATTAAATAAAGAACAAAACCTATTTAAAACAATGAGTTAAAATACATATTTAAATGAACGCCAAAGCTTTGACGAATTTGTTTATACTTGTCTTTATATTCAATGCCATAAAATGACGATTTCATGACCCTGTGAATACTTTTTATATAGACAATAGCCAAGATGCTTAAACAGAGCCTAGCTATTAGAGAAGGATTTGAAAAGATGTTCGCGATAATGACGCAATTCATTAATTGAATCACGCGTATCATCCAATGCAAGATGAGCTCCTGATTTAGTCACACCTTTAGCAACATCGGGAGCCCAACGTTTAGCCAGTTCCTTAAGTGAGCTCACATCGAGGTTACGATATAAAAAATAATCTTCAAGTTCTGGCATCAGCCGAGCCATAAAACGTCTGTCCTGGCATATGCTATTGCCGCACATTGGCGATGCCCCCTTTGGTACATATTGACGCAAAAATTCTAGTGTTTCTTTTTCAGCATCAGTCGCTGTCAATTTGCTATTTTTAACGCGCTCAGTTAAACCCGATTTGCCATGTTGATTTGTATTCCATTCATCCATGTTCCCCATAATCTCATCACTTTGGTGAATGGCGAGCATTGGACCTTCTGCAATTTCATTTAACTCACTATCTGTAACAATAGTGGCTATTTCAATAATCACATCATTTTGTGTATCCAGCCCCGTCATTTCCAGATCAATCCAGATTAAGTTGCTTGCGTTTTGTGTCATAAGGCTACCCTTTATTATTTGCTAGGAATGAGAACTCAATATGGCTGATATAGGGCTCCGCATTCATGGAATTTTGACTTGCTAATCATTCTAGCAAACGCTAACCTGCCTGCCGATGTTATTTAATTAATTAAAATGGTTATTTATGCAAACGTTTAGTATTTTATTTGTTTTAGCTCTATTACTTTCTCTGTTGATTCAACTATGGTTATCAAATCGTCAGTCTAAAGCGATTTCTCAAAATCGTGCTTCTGTTCCAAATGCCTTTGCAGAACACATTACATTAGAGCAACACCATAAAGCCGCTGATTACACTTTAGCAAAGTTGTCAGTGAATAAAATTGAACTCATCTATGGAGCCATTTTACTTTTACTCTGGACATTGGGTGGTGGTTTAAATTTGATCGATACTTTTTTTCGAGCATACGCCTACAATGAAATCCTGACGGGTCTTGCGGTTATTTTTGGTATTATGTTTATTTCTGCCATCATCGAATTACCCTTTACACTCTTTCGAACCTTTAAAATTGAACAACGTTATGGTTTTAATCGTATGACCATTTCACAATTCATCAAGGACATGGCACTGCAAACTATGCTTACTTTGGTTTTAGCTGTGCCGTTAATTTCAGGCATTTTGTGGCTGATGCAAGATGCATCGCCATTTTGGTGGATTTATGTGTGGGCAGTATTACTAAGTTTTGGCTTATTAATATCCTGGATTTTCCCCACATTTATTGCACCTCTATTTAATAAGTTCATGCCTTTAGAAGATGAAGTATTGCGTGAACGCATTACAAAATTAATGGATCGTTGCGGATTTTCCAGTAACGGCATTTTTGTTATGGATGGTTCTAAACGCTCTAGCCATGGAAATGCATATTTTACTGGTCTCGGTAAAAATAAACGTATCGTGTTTTTTGACACTTTACTTGAAACACTTGAGCCCAATGAAGTTGAAGCGGTACTTGCACATGAATTAGGCCACTTTAAACATCATCATGTCCGTAAAGGGCTGATTTTAAATGCCATCATTACGCTATTCGGCTTAGCCTTACTGGCCTGGTTAATTAAGCAAGATGCTTTTTATCATGCACTTGGTGTCAGTAATGCCTCAACCTATATGGCATTAATTCTTTTTAGCATGGTTACCCCTTTATTCAGTATTTACCTACAGCCTGTAATGTCTTTCATAAGTCGAAAACATGAATTTGAGGCCGATGACTTTGCTGCTGTACAAAGCAAACCACAAACACTCATTAAAGCGTTAGTGAAACTGTACCGCGACAATGCGAACACATTAACGCCAGATTCTTTATATTCTGCTTTTCATGATTCGCATCCACCCGCACCCGTGCGCGTGGCCCATTTATCAGCTAAAATTGAACAATAATTATCATTAAGGATATGACTATGATTCGACACATTTCTTATATTTGCCTTACAGGAAGTTTAATTGTTACTTCGTTTACAGCAAATGCTGATATGAGCCATGGCAAAGAATTACATGACAGTAATTGCACAAGTTGCCATATTTCTATTCAAGGTGGTGATGGTTCTGGTATCTATACTCGTGAGAACAATCGAATTGAAACTTACCCTGCACTAATTAAACAGGTTAAACGTTGTCGTGATAGCCTGGGGGTTCAATGGCCTGATAATGATGTTAATGATGTTGTTGAATATCTTAATATGACTTTTTATAAATTCGATAAATAAACTTTGTGTTAAGTTCTGGTCAACAACTTCATATGCAACACTGCCATAATGAAATGCCGCCAGAACTTCTTAACCACGACCAAATAAAAGACTACCTTAAAGAAATTCCAGGGTGGGATTATTCTAAAGAAAACAAAAAAATCTCACGGCAATTTTCATTTAAAAATTACTATGAAACACTTGCATTTATTAATGCAACCGCATGGGTAACTCATCAAGAAAATCACCATCCATACATTACATTTGGATATAACACTTGCTCAATCTATTTCACAACTCACTCAGCAGCTGGAGTTACATTATATGACTTCATCTGTGCAGCGAAAATCGATCAATTATAAATGAGTGGTATGGAACAAAAACAAGGAACCGTCATAGCAGCCTATCGCAGCTATACTCTGGTCAAAGATTTTGAGAACAATTTGTATCAATGCCAGCAACGAAAATCAATTGGCCAGGTTGTCTGTGGTGATGTTGTTTACTGGCAACGAGAAGATGAAAAATCAGGCGTAATTACAGCGATTAAAGATCGGCGATCAATCTTGCAGCGCCCCGACATCAATGGCAACTTGCGCATAATTGCATCAAATATTGATCAGGTGTTTATTGTGGTTGCACACAAGCCTGAGCTTAATGAAGGACTGATAGATCGATATCTTGTCGCGGCTGAGAACAGTCATTTAAAACCCATTATACTTTTAAATAAAATTGATTTATTTGACGAACATGTATTTTCAGATTTAAAACAACGCCTGCAACTTTATCAGGATATTGGCTACCCTGTCATATACACCAGTGCTAAACAAGCTCATGGGCTCGATTCATTAATTCAGCTTTTAAATGATAATAATAATATTTTTGTCGGTCAGTCTGGTGTTGGGAAATCATCTTTAATAAATACTATTCTTGAAGATTCAAATGCACGTATTGGTGAAATATCTGAAGCAACGGGTAAAGGTAAACATACCACTACAACCGCCTACCTCTATCCATTAGAACAAAATCAAGGACACATTATTGATTCACCTGGAGTCAGAGAATTTGGTCTTATTGAATTATCTGAACAGGATGTTGCGGCAGGTTTCGCTGAATTTAAACCTTATATTGGTCATTGTAAATTTAGAGATTGTGCACACAAAAGTGAGCCTGGCTGTGCATTACTTGATGCGGTAAAAAATAAAAAAATATCAGAGCAGCGATGGAAGAGTTATCAACGTATTCTTGCCTCGGTCAACGAAAAGCGACGCAAGTAATACTATGTTATATGCAGATAAACTGAATATGCTCTGGCTTAACTTAATTTGTTGAAACGGCTGTTTTACCTTCACTTTTAGCAATTGAATCAAGCGTTGCCTGATTCATAACAATAATACTTATTCTTCTGTTGACCGGACTATAGGGGTTATTCTTATCAAATAATACACTTGATGATAAACCAACCACACGTCCAACTTGTTTGGCTGGCATGCCTCCTTTTATTAATTCTCTTCTGGCAGCATTCGCACGATCACTTGAGAGTTCCCAGTTGCTGTATTTTTTTCTAAGCACTTCACCATCAATTGTTTCATACTCAATAATTCCCTGCCCGAATACAGAGGCATCAGTGTGTCCTGTAATACTAATTTGATTCGGAGCATACCTGGTAATGGTTTTAGCGAGTTCGCGTAATATAACGCGTGTATAAGGTTTTAATTTTTCACTGCCCGCTGAAAACATGGGACGTTTTTCTTTATCGATAATCTGAATTCGCAGGCCTTCAGGAGTGACTTCAAGTAACATTTGGTCTTTGAAATCCTTGAGCATATCACTCTGCTCAATAGTTTCTTTCAATTTTTCCATTAACTGATCTAATGTTTTCTTTTCTTTAGCAATTGCTACAGTATCAATCACTTCTTTGACTTCAGGTTTTACTTCTTCATTCGGTGCTTTTTGATTTAGCTTTTCGCCATCGCCATGTGGAATTTCCTTAGTACCGCCAAGTTTAATCATGCTGGTACTTGCACCACCTGGGCCGATTAAAGGAGAGGGTGCTTTGAACATTTCGGATATACCACCACGCATGGCTTCATCGGTAACCCCCAGTAACCAAAGCAAAAGGAAGAATGCCATCATCGCGGTTACAAAGTCAGCATAAGCCACTTTCCATGCGCCACCATGATGACCGCCACCTTTGACGATCTTCTTGATGACTATCGGTTGTTTTTTATCATCAGCCACTTAAAAGTCTTATTCTAATTTAATCAATAATCGAAAAAATTATTTTGCTCCCTTCACATATTCTTCTAATTCAATAAAGCTTGGTCTTAAGTCACTGGTGAGGGCTTTACGTCCGAATTCGACAGCAATCTGAGGTGTATAACCATTTAACGTTGCAATGATACACGTCTTGGCACAACCAAAAATCAAACCTTCTTCTTTTGCCTGCTCCCCCATCGATGCAGCCCAGGGGCCAGCAAAACCATAACCCATTAAGATACCCATAAACGTACCAACGAGTGCAGCACCAACATGATGCCCAAGTACTTCAGGTGGTTCACTGATATAACCCATGGTAATAACAACCCCCATTACTGCGGCAACAATACCAAATGCGGGTAAACCGTCTGCCATAGCCTGTAATGCATGACTCGGGGCTTCTGCTTCGTGGTGATGAGTTTCCAATTCAAGATCCATTAAACTTTCTAACTCAAATGCATTCATATTACCGCCCACCATTAAACGCAAATAATCACATATAAAATCGATTAAATGATGATTGGCTAAAATTTTGGGTACTTCTTTAAAAATTTCGCTCTCATGAGGATTTTCAATATCATCCTCAAGTGCCATTAATCCTTCTTTACGCGCCTTGGAAAAAAGCTTAAACATTAAACCTAATAAATCCATATAGGTTTCTTTTTTATATTTTTTACCTTTTAACAGACCTAAAATACCTTTAAGTGTACCGGTTACGACATTAGCCGGATTGGCAACGATAAAAGCACCAATAGCACCACCTAATATAATTAATATTTCAAATGGCTGCCATAAAGCACCCAGTACACCACCTGATGCAAGATACCCTACGACGATAGAAGCTACGGTAACAACAAGCCCGATAATAAATTTCATTTTTCTAATTAAATCCTAAATAGCTGGCTACAAACTTAATCTGTTAATACTTTATCATGGTAATCATTACATTTCATATCGACCAGTTATAATATTTACTTTAGAAAATTATTACTCTGACCGATATATTTATATGTGCTTGTATAAAACTAATAATTTCTGTTAAAAAACAGATATTCTTCCCATTATTTATATACTTAAAAAAATAACGGGTAATAATGTAAGGAATTTACGCTGTTAGAGTGCTCAATGAATAATAATTTAAATAAATGGATTGAATTGGCTGAAAAACAGCCTGTGCCAGTTCTTAAGCACACGATTAAAGAGTTACGGTATTTATGCCGGAAAGAAGATATTCCGATCAAGGAAATCACCCATGTCGTTGAACGTGATCCTAGTCTAATCGTACATATACTGCGTCAATCAAACAACCGACGCAAAGGCCGATTATCTACCGAAATTACCCATATCAATCAGGCTTTCAGATTAATGGGGACTGATCAGCTAACAAGACTTCCTGATGCTTTACCTGCAGTTGGTGATGTTTTGGAGGGCCAGGCCAAGTACCGACTTCTTCAGACATTTAACCGGGCGTATCATGCTGCTCGTTTTGCAACTGATTGGGCTGCATTACGACGTGACATGACACCCGATGAAGTCTTTACCGCTACGCACCTTCATTTTCTCGGTGAAATGATTGTCTCAATGAATGCACCTGAGCTGCTAGACAAAATAGCCCAGTTAAAAATAGAAGAACACATGCCTTCTGAAGAAGCCCAGTATTTGACTCTAGGTTTTACATTAGATGAGTTAAGCTTGGCTCTGGCTGAAAAATGGCAACTCCCGTCTTTAGTTAAAGAAGCACTACATCCTGAAAATGCAAATGCACCGCGTGCCTATGGCATTATGCTAGGCGTTCAATTGTCCCGGGTAGTCTGCTATGAAGGATGGTACAGTACAGCTACTAATGATACCCAAAAAAGAGTTGCCGAATGGTTAGGTAAATCATTGTCATACATTATTACGC
>JAPHTF010000175.1 GCA_026197095.1 Gammaproteobacteria bacterium | reverse complement strand
TGGAAAGAATATGAAATGGAAGTGGTGCGTGATCATAAAGATAACTGCATTATTATTTGTTCAATCGAAAATTTAGATCCCATGGGTGTGCATACCGGTGATTCAATTACGGTTGCACCAGCACAAACATTAACGGACAAAGAATATCAAATCATGCGTGATGCTTCTTTAGCCGTATTACGTGAGATCGGTGTAGATACGGGGGGTTCAAACGTTCAGTTTGCAATTAATCCAAAAAATGGTCGCATGATCATTATCGAGATGAATCCACGTGTATCACGTTCTTCAGCCTTAGCGTCAAAAGCAACCGGTTTCCCTATTGCAAAAGTCGCAGCAAAACTTGCTGTGGGTTACACGCTGGATGAATTACAAAATGATATTACCGGTGGTGCTACTCCCGCATCATTCGAACCAACAATTGATTATGTTGTAACAAAAATTCCTCGTTTTACGTTTGAGAAATTTCCAAAAGCCGATAATCGCTTAACTACGCAAATGAAATCTGTGGGTGAAGTCATGGCGATTGGTCGTACGCAACAAGAGTCATTACAAAAAGCACTGCGTGGTTTAGAAATTGGTGTTGATGGTTTGGATGAAATGGTTGATCTCAGCGCTGATGGTGCAATGGATATTATACGTCAGGAAATCAAAACACCATGTGAACATCGTTTATGGTATGTCGCAGATGGTTTCCGAGCCGGTTTAAGCGTTGATGAGATTTTCGCCTTATCATATATCGATCCCTGGTTCCTGGTTCAAATTGAAGAACTTGTTAAATTAGAAATGGAAGTTAAAGAGCAAGGTATTAAAGCTCTCGATGCGAAACGACTACGTTATTTAAAACGTAAAGGTTTTTCTGACCGTCGTTTAGCTAAATTAGTTAATACAAATGAGTTGTTATTAAGAAAACAACGTCATGATTTAAATGTTCGCCCTGTTTATAAACGGGTTGATACATGTGCTGCTGAATTTGCTACAAACACGGCCTATATGTATTCAACTTATGAAGAAGAGTGTGAAGCTGCACCAACCACTAAAGATAAAATTATGATTTTAGGTGGTGGCCCAAACCGCATTGGTCAGGGCATTGAATTCGATTACTGTTGTGTACATGCTGCATTAGCGATGCGTGAAGATGGTTATGAAACCATTATGGTGAATTGTAATCCTGAGACTGTTTCAACAGATTATGACACTTCTGATCGTTTGTACTTTGAGCCTCTTACTCTTGAAGATGTAATTGAGTTAATCGAACTCGAAAAGCCAAAAGGTGTCATTGTACAATATGGCGGCCAGACACCATTAAAACTTGCTCGTGATTTAGAGGCAGCAGGTGCCCCCATTATTGGTACTACGCCTGATTCAATTGATTTGGCTGAAGATCGTGAACGCTTTCAACAGTTAATTGAAAAAAATGGTTTGTTACAGCCACCCAATAGAACCGCACGTGAAGAAGAAGAAGCGGTTAAGTTGGCGGATGAAATTGGCTACCCATTAGTTGTACGTCCATCTTATGTATTAGGTGGTCGTGGTATGGAAATTGTTTATAACGAAAAAGAACTCCGTCGTTATATGAATGAAGCAGTAAAAGTTTCAAACGATTCTCCTGTATTGCTTGACCGCTTCCTTGATGATGCAGTTGAAGTTGACGTTGACGCAATTTGTGATGGTGAAGACGTTTTAATCGGCGGCATCATGCAACACATTGAACAAGCCGGCATTCATTCAGGTGATTCGGCATGTTCTTTGCCTCCGTACAATTTGTCGGACACTGTTTTAGATAAAATGCGCGAGCAAATTCGTAAAATGGCCAAAGCATTAAATGTTATTGGTTTAATGAATACTCAGTTTGCGATTCAAGGTGAAACCGTTTATGTCCTGGAGGTTAACCCGCGTGCTTCCCGTACGGTACCGTTTGTTTCAAAAGCAACAGGTCGTCCGTTAGCTAAAATTGCCGCGCGTTGTATGGTTGGGCAAACGCTTAAATCACAAAATGCCCTGGAAGAAATTGTTCCTGATTTTTATTCAGTAAAAGAAGCCGTGTTCCCCTTTAATAAATTTCCTGGTGTTGATCCTGCTTTAGGACCTGAAATGAAATCAACCGGAGAAGTGATGGGTGTAGGTAAAACTTTCGCTGAAGCCTTTGCAAAGGCACAATTAGGAGCAAGTGTTGTATTACCTAAAAAAGGTAAAGCATTTTTAAGTGTTAAAGAAACAGATAAAACCGGTATTGTTAACGTAGCGAAAAGCCTTAAAGAACTTGGTTTTGAATTAGTTGCGACCAGTGGTACTGCAAAAGTGATCGAAGCAGCAGGAATTGAAGTTCAACTTGTTAATAAAGTACTGGAAGGACGTCCTCATATTGTTGATATGATCAAAAATGAAGAAATAAATTTGATTGTAAACACAACGGAGGGTAGTCAGGCCATTGCTGATTCTGCAACCATTCGTAGCAATGCTTTGCAATATAAAGTGACTTATACTACGACCCTTGCGGGTGGTGAAGCCTTATGCATGGCTTTACAACAAAAAGATTTAAGCGAAGTGACTCGCTTACAAGACTTTTATTAGGAGAGGTGTGATGAGTCGACCACCAATGACATCAACAGGCGCAGAAAAATTGCGCGCTGAGTTAAAAGAATTAAAAACAGTGGTTCGTCCACGCATTGTTGAAGCGATTGCAACAGCGCGTGAACACGGTGATTTAAAAGAAAATGCTGAATATCATGCTGCGCGTGAACAACAAAGTTTTGCTGAAGGCCGTATTAAAGAAATTGAGGCGGCTTTATCAAATGCGGAAATTATTGATGTTGTTGATCTTGGAAACCGTGCAGGTGATAAAGTTGTTTTTGGTGCTACAGTTGAGCTGTTTGATGTTGCTGAAGATAGAGAAGTGACTTATCAAATTGTTGGTGAACTTGAAGCAGATATAAAGCTGAATCTTATTTCCGTTACATCACCTATTGCTCGTGCTTTGATTGGAAAATCAGTTGATGATGAAGCTGTCGTAAACGCGCCGGGTGGTGATCGTGAATACGAAATCATTTCTGTGTCTTACAAATAGCTTCTGTATTTAAACGCTAAGGAGGCAGAGACGCAAAGAGCGCAGAGGTTTTTATTTGTTTATAAGTTAATTTTTTGGTTATCATTCAAAATTCAACAAAGTAGATTTATATAAATATTAAAAAAATTCTTTGCGTCCATAGCGCCTTTGCGCTCTTTGCGTTAAATATTTATTTCTAAAACAACAGATACTTATGTTTCAAATCAGCGAAAAAATTCTATTAACAATATGGGTAGGTGGCATGTGGGCCATTGGCTATATTGTGACCCCGGTATTATTCCAAATGTTAGAAAAATCAATAGCAGGGAATGTTGCGGGTCAGTTATTTACGATAATGAGTTATGTAGGCATTTTTTCTGCAATAGCATTAATCGCCGCTATTGTAATACAGTATGGCTTTAATCGTCGCCATTGGCAGTTATGGACTTTGGTTGGCATGTTGGTTGTAATTGTTATTATTCAGTTTGTTTTTCAGCCCATGATGGAAGAGTTAACAGCTGCAGGTTTAAGCGGAGAAAATAAATCTCAATTTGGCCGCCTTCATGGAATTACTTCGACATTATTCTTGATTAATAGTCTGGCAGGCTTAGCGTTGGTGGTATCAGGTTTAAAGAGAAAGGCGTTGCTCACTTAGTGCAGCGTCGGCATAAATACCGACTTACTATTAAATTTGAGTAATAACGTAGGTTGGCCTTCAGGCCAACGCGAGTGTAAAAACATCCGATTATTTTGTTAAGTTATGAACAGTTGGTTTTGTATTCTACATATAGCGTGTCATTGGCATGAATACCGACCTACAATCAAACATTTGGCAGTTTAATGACGGGCTTATCAGCTTCACGATAAAAACTCGCAGTGTGCCCAATAGTTTGAACTAAGACAGCACCTGTTTCGTTAACAATTTTATCAATTATCGCTTTTCGTTCGTCACGATCACCGGTATTAATTTTCATTTTAACTAATTCATGGTGACTCAAAGCAAGTTCAATTTCTGCTATAACATTTTCAGTTAGACCTGCACCGCCAACCGTTACTATCGGTTTAATATGGTGGCAACTTTTTCGTAAGAATGTAATTTGTTTTGAGGTGATAGTGTTATGTGTCGTGCCCATGAGGTAAATCCAAAATTAGAAAAACTGAAGGGCGCCTAGTCTACCGCTTCAGGAATGATAAATCACGAGATATTCAGGTTATAATGACCAGAATTTGATAAAAACACTGCGTTAATTAAGAGATATTTGAGATTCATAACATGGCCAGATCAAAAACGAGTAACAAGTGGTTAACTGAGCATTTCAGTGATGAATTTGTTAAGCGAGCCCAAAAAGAAGGCTATCGTTCTCGTGCCATATACAAACTGATTGAAATGGATGACAAGGATCGGTTGCTTAAACCCGGTATGTCAGTAGTTGACTTAGGTGCGGCACCAGGCGGCTGGTGTGAATTATTGAGCAAACGGGTCGGCGACTCTGGCCGTATTATTGCATTAGATATCCTGCCAATGGATGCATTAGGTGATGTCACCTTTATTCAGGGGGATTTTACGGAACAGGCTGTTTATGATGAACTCGTGGAAGAATTAGACGGAAAGTGGGTAGACCTTGTAATTTCAGATATGGCCCCTAACTTAAGTGGTATGAAGGCTGTTGATCAGCCCAAAATGATGTATTTGGCAGAATTAGCACTGGAATTCGCTCAAAATGTACTTAAGCCGGGTGGCAGCTTTTTAACTAAGGTTTTTACCGGTGAAGGTATTGACGAATATAAGAAGGAATTACGTCAGCATTTTGCTAAAATTGTAGTGCGTAAACCAAAAGCATCAAGGGCACGTTCGTCAGAGGTATATTTATTGGCGAAGCAGTTTAAGAAGGGATAGTATTAACAAAGCGCGAATTTTGTAGGGACGATTGAAGGTAGAAAACATTGAACGATTTAGTTAAAAACATCATTTTATGGGTAGTTGTTGCCGTTATTTTAATGTCGGTTTTCAGTAATCTGACTACAAACAAGCAAACACAAGAAATCAGTTACTCAGAATTCATTAGTAGCATTAAGTCGCAGCAAGTGACTGATGTTATGCTGACCGGGCGTGTTATTACGGGAACTTTACAAGGTGGTCAAAAGTTCAGTACCTATAGTCCTGAAACAGATAACAAAGCCATGATTGGTGATTTGCTAAAGGGTGGCGTTGTAATCAAAGCGAAACCATTAGAACAATCAATCTGGATGCAGATCTTTATCTCATCATTCCCATTCTTAATCATTATCGGTATTTGGCTCTACTTTATGCGTCAGATGCAAGGGGGTGGCGGTAAAGGTGGTGCGTTGTCTTTTGGTAAGAGCAAAGCGCGTCTCTTAGGCGAAGATCAAATTAAAATTAACTTCAGTGATGTTGCTGGTGTTGAAGAAGCTAAAGAAGAAGTCGGCGAGTTAGTCGAATTCTTACGTGATCCGGGTAAGTTCCAGAAACTCGGTGGCAAAATTCCACGTGGTGTTTTAATGGTGGGTTCACCCGGTACAGGTAAAACCTTATTAGCTAAAGCCATTGCCGGTGAAGCAAAAGTACCTTTCTTTACCATTTCAGGCTCTGACTTTGTTGAAATGTTTGTTGGTGTTGGTGCATCACGTGTGCGCGACATGTTTGAACAAGCCAAGAAACATGCGCCATGTATTATCTTTATTGATGAGATCGATGCGGTAGGCCGTCATCGTGGTGCTGGTTTAGGTGGTGGTCATGATGAACGTGAACAAACCTTGAACCAATTACTCGTTGAAATGGATGGTTTTGAAGGTAACGAAGGTGTCATTGTTATTGCTGCAACTAACCGTCCTGATGTTCTTGATCCTGCATTATTGCGCCCAGGCCGTTTTGATCGTCAGGTGGTTGTACCTTTACCTGATATGTTAGGTCGTGAACAAATTTTAAAAGTGCATATGCGTAAGGTGCCTGTGTCAGATAATGTTGATGCAAAAGTGATTGCGCGTGGAACGCCAGGTTTCTCTGGGGCTGATTTAGCAAACCTTGTTAATGAAGCGGCCTTGTTTGCTGCACGTTTTAATAAACGTTTAGTTGAAATGAGTGAGTTTGATAAAGCCAAAGATAAAATTATGATGGGCGCAGAACGTCGTTCGATGGTAATGAATGACGATGAGAAAAAACTCACCGCTTATCATGAAGCGGGTCATGCCATTGTCGGTTTGAAAGTGCCATCACATGATCCTGTTTATAAAGTAACAATCATTCCTCGTGGCCGTGCTTTGGGTGTAACAATGTTTTTACCTGAGGAAGATCGCTACAGTTATAGTAAGGAACGATTGGAAAGTCAGATCTCCAGTTTATTTGGTGGACGTATAGCCGAAGAACTTATTTTTGGTGCAGACAAAGTGACCACAGGCGCGTCAAATGATATTCAACGCACCACTGAACTTGCGCACAATATGGTTACGCAATGGGGGCTGTCTGAAAAATTAGGACCAATGGTTTTTGGTGAAGAAGAAGGTGAAGTTTTCTTGGGTCGCTCTGTAACTCAACATAAGAGTCTTTCAGATGAAACCGCGCATATTATTGATGAGGAAATCCGTAATATTGTTGATCGAAATTATGCGCGAGCAGAAAAAATTCTTAAAGAAAACATTGATGTTCTTCATGCTATGTCAGATGCCTTGATAAAATATGAAACCATTGATAAAGATCAGATTGCTGCTCTTATGAAAGGTGAAACACCTCAACCACCTAAAGGATGGGAAGATCAATCAGGGGGTGGCGATACAAAAAATACAGCTGAGCCTGGTGATGATGCTAAAAAAGACAAAGCTTCTTCAGAAGGTAAAATTGGTGGCCCGGCTGGTGAGCACTAAACAATAGTTAAAAAATGCCCTGCAATTGCGGGGCATTTTTTTATCTGAAATACTTTAATTATTTAATGTTCATTACTGTCACAGTTTTACGCGGTTGCTATAGATTGCAGAAGAACCACTAGTACATAATATCTTGTTATCAAAGATAAACCTCAAACACCTGAATTAGATTAATATGAATAATTTGTTTGGACAAAATTACCCGATTGTTATGGGGATACTCAATGTAACACCGGATTCATTTTCCGATGGTGGTAATTACTTTCAACATGACACGGCAGTTAAGCACGTAAATAAAATGATTGCAGACGGTGCCGCCATAATTGATATTGGTGGAGAGTCTACTCGTCCGGGAGCTGAAGCTGTTTCTATAGATGAAGAATGCCAGCGAGTTATTCCTGTTATAACCGCGATTAGAAATGAGTCAGATATCCCCATCTCTATTGATACAAGCAAAGCTGCCGTGATGAGTGAAGCCGTTAATGCAGGGGCTTCAATGATAAATGATGTCAATGCATTACGAAGTGAAAACGCATTAATCGTTTCTGCACAGCTTGATGTTCCAGTGTGTATTATGCATATGCAAGGTGAGCCAAGAAGCATGCAACATAAACCCGCTTATGAAGATGTTGTGACAGAAATAAAAGAGTTTTTAAGCGCGCGAATTAATGACTGCGTTGAAGCAGGGATTAAACATGAGAATATTATTGTTGATCCAGGCTTTGGTTTTGGTAAAACAGTAGCGCATAATTTTTCTTTATTTAAACACCTTGATGAATTTCTGGAATTCAACGTTCCTTTGTTAGTCGGAGTGTCACGTAAATCAATGATAGGCGCAGTTTTAAATAATGCTCCCGTTGATGAACGTTTGCATGGTAGCGTGGCGCTGGCAACATTAGCTGCATGGATGAATGCATCCATACTTCGTGTTCATGATGTCAAAGCAACAGCAGATGCATTAAAGTTATGTTGGGCAATAAAAGAAGCAAAATAATTTAGTCGTATTGGAATTAAAATGAAAAAACAGTTTTTTGGTACAGATGGTATTCGTGGCACAGTTGGAACTTATCCAATTACTCCTGACTTTATGCTTAAACTGGGTTGGGCTGCTGGCCGTGTTTTAGGTACAGGAAAAGGCAGTAAAATACTGATTGGTAAAGATACGCGTATCTCCGGTTACATGATTGAGTCAGCTTTAGAGGCCGGGTTATCCGCTGCGGGTGTGAATGTCCAGTTATTGGGTCCTATGCCAACGCCAGCCATTGCCCAGCTCACTCGTACCCTGCATGCCCAGGCGGGCATCGTCATCAGTGCATCACATAATCCATTTGCTGATAATGGAATTAAATTTTTCTCTGCTGAAGGAAAAAAATTGTCTGATGAAGTTGAGAATGCGATTGAATCTGTACTGCAGCAGGAATTAGTCTGTTGTGAATCATCTGTCCTTGGTAAAGCATCAAGAATAAATGACGCACCAGGACGCTATATTGAATTTTGTAAAAATACTTTTCCCACTGATTTAGATCTGAAAAGTTTAAAAATTGTGGTGGATTGTGCTAACGGAGCGACTTATCACATCGCGCCAAAAGTATTTTCTGAATTAGGTGCTGAGCTAATTAGTATTGGTGATTCACCTGATGGTATGAATATTAATACAGGTTATGGATCAACTCATCCAGAAAATTTACAAAAAGAAGTTATCAAACATAAAGCCGATTTAGGTATCGCCTTTGATGGCGATGGTGATCGATTGATTATGGTCAATCATGAAGGTGAGTTGGTTGATGGTGACCAATTACTTTATGTTATGGCCATGGCGGCCTATGCTAAAGGCAAGTTAAAAGGCGGTGTCGTTGGTACCTTGATGACAAACCTCGGTTTAGAACATGCCTTTAAAGAACATGAAATACCTTTTAGCCGTGCGGGTGTGGGTGATCGCTATGTGATGGAGCAACTACTCAAAAAGAATTGGTGTTTAGGTGGCGAGTCCTCAGGCCATCTAATCTGCCTGAACCAAACAACCACAGGTGATGGTATTGTTGCTGCCTTACAGGTTTTAGCTGCTTTAGTTGAGCAAGGTAAATCATTGAAAGAATTAGCCTCTGGGATGAAAAAATATCCCATGATGCTGATTAATGTGCGTGTTGCAGAAAAGCCCGATTTAGATAATCACACAACTATTCAAGCTGCCTTAGCCCGAGCTGAAGAGGCGTTAGCGGATACTGGACGTGTATTGTTACGTTCCTCAGGCACCGAGCCTTTGGTTCGTGTCATGGTTGAGGGGAGGGATGAATCACAAGTCGAGTTTGTGGCTAAACAGCTAGCTGATATGGTTAAAAAATCCTTGTGCTAGAGGCGGTATTTCTCTGAATATCATGGTGTTTTCTTAGGCTTTTCATTGCTTTATTGGCGCATGGACGTTATTATTCTGCGCTATTTTTGACACGGAATTTTAGGGGATAATTAATGCGCAAACCGATAATTGCCGGTAACTGGAAAATGAACGGCTCACGTTCAAGTATTAAAGATTTACTGGATGGCATTAAAGCCGGAATGGGTGATGTAAAATCAGCCGAAGTTGCTATTTGTGCTCCTGCAATTTATCTTGCTGACGTGTCAGCGCAACTAACAGGCTCTAAAGTGGCCTGGGGTGGTCAAAACCTCAGCACTGAAGCGAGTGGTGCTTTTACAGGTGAAATTTCAGCGGATATGCTGCTGGATTTTAAATCTGAATACGTCATCGTGGGCCACTCAGAACGTCGTACTTTATATGGTGAAACAGACGAATTAGTGGCTGAAAAATTTGAAGTTGCTCGCAAAGCAGGGCTTAAGCCTATCTTATGTATTGGTGAAAGCCTGGAAGAACGTGAATCTGGTGTGACAAATGAAGTTTGTGGACGTCAGATTAATGCTGTTATTGAGCGTAGTGGTGTTAAAGCACTTGCTGAAGGTGTCATCGCTTATGAGCCTATTTGGGCGATTGGTACGGGTAAAACGGCCACACCTGAAATGGCGCAAGAAACACATGCGGCTATTCGTCAGTTTATTGCTGAAAAAGATGCAGCAGTCGCTGAAAAAGTCCGTATCCAATACGGTGGTAGTATGAACGCGGCTAATGCAGCGGATTTATTAGCAATGGAAGATATTGATGGTGGTTTAATTGGCGGCGCATCTTTAAAAGCTGAAGACTTTTTAGCAATCTGCAAAGCTGCAGGTTAAATTAATTTTAAGAGTTTAAATAAACTATGTTACATAACGTAATTTTAATTATTCATGTTTTGGTTGCAGTGGGTGTAATCGGACTTGTTCTCATTCAACAAGGTAAGGGTGCTGATGCGGGTGCTGCTTTTGGTGGAGGAGCGTCATCAACGGTATTTGGTAGCCAGGGTTCAGGTTCATTTCTGACTCGCGCCACAGGCATTTTGGCAACGATCTTTTTTATTACAAGTTTATCGCTTGCTTATTTATCGACTCAAAAAATTAAACCAACAAGTGTTGTTGATACTGTTATTGAACAAAAAGCTGATGTTACTGCTGCGACTGATAAGCCAGTAAAATCAACATCAGACGTACCTCTTTCTGACTAGGTACTAAAACTTTAAGCCGATGTGGTGAAATTGGTAGACGCGCCACCTTGAGGGGGTGGTGGGGCGACCCGTGCCAGTTCGAGTCTGGCCATCGGCACCATTCAAATAAAAGCCCGGTAACGTAAAACGTTACCGGGCTTTTTTATTGATATATTATTTGTTTATTATCAATAACTTATAAATATCCATTCTAAATATGTGCTTGTATTGTTATACCTAAGTAATTGAAACTAAAGACTAAAGATATAAAAGAGTGACTTAAGTCATAGATTAGTTAACAGTTGTTAACATTTAATTGCAATTAAGAATCAAGCACATTAGTATTTACTGATGGAGTACGCTATTTAGGGTATTTCATTAATGGAATTTACGTCATGTTTGAAAACATGAACAAGGAAAGTGATAACAGGGAGTGTTAGGCAAGGATTGTATCTAAGGATTGGTACAACAAGGAATAGCGAGTAGGGAACACTCGTGAAGGCTCCGAAAGGGCACGTTGAATATACCCCCCCGATATTTAGCACGCAAAGTTTCTGGCTTAATCAGAGATGATTAAGTAGCAGAACTTCCGAAGAGCATCTAATTTTATTACGTAGGTAATAGAATTACATGGAATGCTTTCGGACAGGGATGTTACCTCTTAATTTTAAGGTAACTTAAAGTTAAATATCGTATGTAAAAAAATCATGCTTCAGGCATGATTTTTTTTGCCTTGAATTTTTGCCATAAGCTCGTGCATAATCACTTCAATCAGGATGATTAAAGAAAAAGGATATTTCATGAGCATCACAGACACAGCACTACTCAACCGACAAATTTTCTCTAAAAGCAATATTCAGGTTTCACCACATCACATGGTGCAATTGAATATGCAACCGCCAAAATTATTTAAGTCTAAACTAATTAAAATCACTCAAACGTCTGGTTATAAGGTCTTTTTAACCGGATATGCAGAATATGTAATAAAGAATGAATTTAATGTTTATGCATCATACACATTAGAAAATCAAATTAATCAATTACGAGCTAATCCTCGTTCAGTCAAAAATAGTTTTTTAATGAAAAATTCTGTAGATACTCGAAAAATGTCGACTGGAAAATATGACCTGTGGTACAAAATTGTTAGTGGCCAAATTGTGGTTTTTAATGTTGAACTAAAAGATGAGTTCCAGAAAGCGCGAGATCGATTAGAAAAGCCAGGTTTATATAAGATTAAAAAGACGACACAGGGAAACTGGGTCAAAGATAATAAGGTTGAAGGAATAAATACCTCTTATGCAGCTGTGAATGGCATGTTAAACAAT
>JAPHTF010000147.1 GCA_026197095.1 Gammaproteobacteria bacterium | reverse complement strand
GGTTTTTATCAATGTTGGGATCCAGCAAATCTGAACCAATTGAATGGTTTGTATATGGAAGCCCTACAAGACTGGTTACAGTCGGTAGTACATCAACTTCACTGGCGGCAAAAGTATACTTTTTATTTTTTAATAATTTTGGCGCGTAAATAATGAGCGGAACATTGATTGCGTTGAGGTGCAGCTGCCGTTGCGCTTCGCTCATGTGACTGCCAGTACCATGTACACCATGGTCACCGAAGAAAACAAAAATGGTGTTATCAAAATATTTTTCTTTTTGGGCCTGTTGTATAAAAAAGCCAACGCTGTGATCCATAAAACGGAACGCATTGTATTCATCGTTACTTTGGAAACCGTTTGCCTTTGCTTCTTTACGAGTGATTTTCTTCGAGACAAAACCGCGGTTATCTTCCGGGATATTATAGGGACGGTGGTTTCCGGATGTTTGTATAATTGAGAAAAAGGGTTTGTCCTGGATCTTTAATACATTATTAGCTTCTTCAAACAAATGAAGATCAGATATACCCCAGACATCCATACGGGGTGAGGCGTAGCTACCTTCTTCATAGAGTTTTAAATTTGGGATATTCGACGAAAGTAAACCGCGAATGTTGCCCCAGCTTGCACTGCCACCAATAAAGTACAGTTTTTCATAATCTTTGAATGCATTAATCAATGTATTCTGGCGAACGATTAAAGGATTACGAGTTGATGTTTTATGCGGTTCAACATCGGGCGTTGAGGTGACCGCTGTCCATACAGAACGTGCAGTACCGGTGCTCGGTGTATAGAAATGGTTAAAATAAATACCGTTATTCGCCAGGTCATCAATATGCGGTGTGGGGTCGAGCGGGTTACCGGATACACCCGTTTTATAATTTGAAAAAGATTCCAGGATCACAACCACAATATTAGGTTGTTGAGTAAAGCGTTTTTCAGGAATGACTTCGCGTTTATAGTTCAAGGTTGCAATATCGGGTTTAGTTACACCGAGATGGGCTGCAACATCCGGGTAGTATTTTTTAACTTTATCAATATCAAAACTTACTTCACGATTTTTTAACGTATTTAAAAAATACAAAATGGGGTTCATCGCGACGGTGGGTGCAAAGTTGTGCGTGCTAAAAAAAGCATCACTCCAACGTAGCGGGTAGTAAGAAACCTTGCCGTAAAGCCCAAAGATAACGATAAAACTGCTGACTACACCGAGAAGTATTTTGCGTTTGCGCGTGTGCATTGGAACCAGTACATCGGAATAATGCATTATGATTTTATTCAGTACGTATACATAGGCCGCGGTAATTGAAAGCAGTAATAATACTAACGAAACAATCGGGTAAGTTTCCCAGGCCATTTCCATCGAGATTGAAAAGTTTTGTAAGAAGCGCATGGCTGACGCATCTAAAGGTTTATGCAGGTAACTGAAATGGGCAAAATTTATAAAATAAACAAACAAGACACCGGTGAAAATAGCACCCTGGATAAATAACCACATGCGGCGGCTGACATTATATTCAAACGGGCTGAGCATGCGCATGCCGCCTAATAGAAATAGCGGTAGCGTCATCATCAAGCTCAGGCGCAAGTCAAACTTTAAGCCAAGATAAAATGCTGTGAGCAACTCGTTTGCAGGGATCGGATCAATGGGTTGATTAAAATACCAGAACAGGCCAAAACGTAAGATAAAAAAGACCAGTAAATTGAGACCTGTTGCGATTAAGATAAAACGAAACAGTCGTGGAATATTATGCATATTTAGCCAATTGTGTATGATGTTATTTTTGTCGTGTATGTTATAAAGAATAAGGTTTTAATGATACTTATTCGCATGTAATTTGTACATCTCTGACCGTTACCGGGTTTATTTAGTTCAATACTTCATTTAGTTTAAGACTAAGGGATTAAAGATGGCATTATTTTTACGTTTGTTAAAACGACTGGGACTCGCGTTTTTAGTCCTACTCGTGATTTATGCTGTTGGCCGGCCGACGCAAATCTGGCTGGATGGATTTTATAGTGGGGAGCGCGGGCCTTACTTGCAGATGCCTTCTGCAACCTCGATGACGATTCGCTGGCAAAGTGAAAAAGATTTTGTCGGCGTGGTTAAGTATGGGGCCAGTGTTAACAGCTTAAACCAGCTTCAGCGTGAAGAAGGTGAAAATGAGGAACATGAAGTTCGTTTAACCAACCTGAAACCGGCAACAAAATATTATTACAGTATCGGTGATGGTAAAGACATAAATATCAAAGGAAATGATTTCTGGTTTAAAACTGCGCCTGATATAAATGGAGCGACAAAAAATACAGCTGAAACAAATATCCAACAGGATGTGCGTTTCTGGATCACCGGGGACCAGGGTTACCCAAACAAGATTCAAAACCAGGTACGTGATGCCATGTTAGGCTGGCTTGAACAAAATCCACGATCTGGAAAAGAAAGTGCGCCACTTGATTTATGGTTAACCACCGGCGATAACGCCTATCGCTCGGGCAGCAACAAGCAGTTCCAGGCGGGTTTTTTTGAACCCTATAACACCATATTACGCAACACGCCGGTATGGCCGGTGTATGGCAACCATGATGCACGGCGTTGGGTCTTTTTTGATCTGTTTACTTTTCCCACCCGGGCAGAAAGTGGCGGCCTTGCTTCGGGAAGCGAGCATTACTATTCCTTTGACTATGCCAATATTCATTTTGTTATTTTAGATACCCAGGAAAATGATTTATCAGTCGATGGTGAGATGCTGAACTGGTTAAAGAAAGATTTAAAACAAACGAAGCAACAATGGTTCATCACTTTATTCCATCATCCACCTTATACAAAAGGTTCGCATAACTCAGACAGCACCTATGATAGTGGCGGTCGCTTAATTGAAGTCAGAGAAAACATTGTACCTGTACTGGAAGCCGCCGGTGTTGACCTGGTTTTCTCCGGGCACAGTCATATGTATGAACGTTCTGATTTAATTAACTGCCATTATGGTGACTCATCAACCTTTAATAAAAACATGCAGCGAAGCAATACAAAAAATAATATTTACAACAAAAATGAAAAAGGTATTAGCGCTTTCTCAGGCACGATTTATACAGTGATTGGTTCTTCATCAAAAGTAGACGAGGGCCCACTTAATCATCCTGCGTTACCGCATTCTTATAAAGAAGCGGGTTCAATGATTTTTGATGTGAATGAGAATAAGTTGAAAGCTTACTTTATTAATAGTTCAGGTAAAGTGAGTGATCGATTTGAAATTATAAAAGGTGTTGAAGACGGGGTAACAACAAAACGTTGTAAGTAGTGAGAATTAAATCTTATAAAGCGGGCCTTGTTTATATGATTAACAAGGCCCGTTTATTTTTAATGGCGGAAATGACGCATTCCGGTGAACACCATAGCAATATTATGTTCATTTGCAGCAGCGATAACTTCATCATCACGCATTGAACCACCTGGTTGAATAACTGCAGTAATTCCATTTGCCGCGGCTTGATCTAAACCATCACGGAATGGGAAGAAAGCATCACTCGCCATGACTGATCCTTTTACTTCAAGACTGGCATGTTCAGCTTTAATGCCGGCAATTCGTGCTGAGTTAACTCGACTCATTTGACCTGCACCCACACCAATGGTCATATTATTTTTACCATAAACAATCGCATTTGATTTAACGAACTTTGCTACTTTCCAGGTGAAGATCAGGTCATTCATTTCTTCTTCGGTAGGCTGGCGTTTAGTTACCACTTTAAGTTCATTATAGAGTTCAAGATCAGCATCTTGAACAAGTAACCCACCATTAACACGCTTGATATCCAGGCGAGCAGATTGCTCGTTGCTCCATTCGCCACATTCGAGTAAGCGTACGTTCTTTTTCTTCGCAACAACTTTGACCGCATCTGCACTGATTTTAGGCGCGATGATAACTTCAACAAATTGTCGTTCAACAATAGTGCTCGCTGTTTCTGCATCAAGTTCCTGGTTAAACGCAATGATGCCACCAAAGGCTGATTCTGGATCAGTTGCATAAGCGTTTTCATAGGCTTCTAATATGTTATGGCTTGTTGATACACCGCAAGGATTTGCGTGTTTTACAATAACGCAACTCGGGCCATCATTGAATTGTTTTACACATTCCAGTGCCGCATCGATATCACCGATATTATTAAAAGAAAGTTCTTTTCCCTGAAGTTGTTTTGCGGTGGCAATGCTGGCTTCTGCTGGATTTGATTCAATATAAAATGCAGCAGCCTGATGTGGATTTTCACCGTAACGCATTTCTTGTGTTTTATTATATTGGCTATTGAAAGTACGAGGGAATGTTGATTTACCGCCATCGGTTTCAATACACCCTAAATAGTTTGCAATAGCGCCATCATAATGTGAAGTATGTTCAAAAGTCTTAACAGCAAGATCAAAGCGTGTTGCGTCAGTTACTTTACCTTTATTATCTTTTATCTCGTTTAAAACACGGCTGTAATCATTAGCATCAACCACAACGGTAACTGAAGCGTAATTTTTTGCAGCAGAACGCAACATGGTTGGACCACCGATATCGATGTTTTCGATCGCAAGCTCGAGACTACAGTTATCTTTAGAAATAGTTTCTTCAAATGGATAAAGATTTACGACGACTAAATCAATTGGTGGAATATCATGCTCTTGCATTACTGCTTCATCTGTTCCACGGCGACCTAACAGACCACCATGGATTTTAGGGTGAAGTGTTTTAACCCGACCATCCATCATTTCAGGGAAACCTGTGTAATCAGAAACTTCAATTACTGGGATACCATTTTCAGCCAGTAACTTTGCAGTACCCCCGGTCGATAATATTTCGATGTCGTGATAGGTGTAAAGGCTTTTTGCAAATTCAACAATACCGGATTTATCCGAGACACTGATTAGAGCACGGGTAATTTTTGACATAATAGTTTCCGTATTTTTTAGTTTGTAAAATTAAAACCACGAAGTCTTAATTTAAATATATTTAATTTAAAAAGATCTTCGTGGTTTTATAAAGTGCGTATTATTTTAAATCTAGTAAAACTAATTAGTCATTTAAACCGTACATTTTTAATTTTTTACGTAATGTACCGCGGTTAATACCTAATAATTCTGACGCTTTACTTTGGTTTCCCTTAGTGTATTGCAAAACACTGCGGAATAATGGTTCTTCAATTTCATTTAAAACCATTTGATAAAGATCGTTTGTTACATGGCCTTCTAATTGTTTAAAGTAACCTTGCATTGCATCTTCAACGCAGGATTTTAACGGTTTTTTTGTTTCTTGTTGTGGATGTAATTGTGTAATAGCAGGGTCCACTAAAGCGGCTTCTGTCATGCTGCTATTTCCTCCTTATCTAATAATCGTTCAAAAAATTCGTGAGTCATAGAAAGTTGCTCATCGATTGTGTCCACCCGACATACTGCATCACGGAATGCTCCGCCATGTGATTGTCCCTTGCTGTACCAGCTGATGTGTTTGCGGGCCACACGCACACCAGTAAACTCCCCATAAAAATCATAAAGATTCTCTAAATGTCCAAGCATAATGTTACGAATATCCGCAACAGTTGGCTCGG
Organism: Gammaproteobacteria bacterium; assembly: GCA_026197095.1. Taxonomy (GTDB): domain Bacteria; phylum Pseudomonadota; class Gammaproteobacteria; order UBA6429; family Thiohalophilaceae; genus JAGLTQ01. The sequence continues at coordinate 9,615 of JAPHTF010000147.1, read as the reverse complement.
GCAAATGTTCTCCAGTATTTAAATAGTGTTCAATTTCACGAAATATCCAGGGGCGTCCCTGTGCTGCCCGACCAATCATCACCGCATCGGCTCCGGTATAGTCGAGTACAAATTTCGCTTTTTCAGGAGTTTTAATATCACCATTAGCAATGACAGGAATCGCTATACGACTCTTAACATCAGCAATGGTGTCGTATTCTGCATCACCACGATATTGATCCGCACGCGTGCGGCCATGTATAGCAAGTGATTGAATACCGGAGTCCTCAGCAATGCGTGCAATGTTTACAGCATTACGTGTTTGTTGATCCCAGCCGGTACGAATTTTTAGCGTAACCGGAATATCAACTGCTTCGACAACAGCAGAAAGAATATTGGCTACTAATTTTTCGTCTCGCATTAAAGCGGAACCAGCTAAAACATTACAAACTTTTTTTGCCGGGCAGCCCATATTGATATCAATAATTTGAGCACCCGTATCCATATTATATTTTGCTGCTTCGGCCATCATTGCAGGCTCGGTTCCCATGATCTGAACAGATTTCGGATCGGTTTCACCCTCATGTGAAGCGCGACGTTTTGTTTTGTCGCTTCCCCACAATAATGAATTCGAAGAAACCATTTCAGATACGGCCATACCAGCACCTAAGCTGCGACATAATTTGCGAAAGGGCAAATCAGTAACACCTGCCATGGGAGCAAGAACTAACTTGTTACTTAACTGGTAAGGACCAATGTGCATAAATGACCAATTGTTCGACAATAATAAAAATATGGTATCTCTGGGGGAGAGCAATCATACATGGAGTAACATAAAAATTTAAGGGATGAAGTTCAATTATGTTGCTTGATCATTAATTATTTATGGGGTAGGTGGTAGCTGTATTCGCAGTTAATAATGTCCTTAAATACGATTATTTTTAGACAATTTTAGTAAATTCTTAGTTAATCAAAGAAAAGTAAATTCAAAATTGACAGCATCTTTACCTGGGTCAACAACTTCGAAATTGATATGCACCGGCGTTTTTGATCTCATCAATAAAAAGGGATTATTTAATTTTCCCATATACGTTTTTGGACTGAAAATTCTTTCTGCAACGATGTTTCCTGATATATCTGACAGTCGAATATGGATCGCCGGGTAAGGTTGTGAGAAGTAGGCATTATTAATCATGGCGGCACTGATTAATAAGGCATTTTTTTCTTTTGGATGCAGGCGAACATCACGGCTGACAAGCTCAATTTGTTTAGTATCACGTGGGCCTGAGTAATGACAGCCGATGTTGTCACAAAACTGTTCTAATAATGGGCGTGTATCGGGAATAATATTGACGAGTTCATATGCGCGAAAGTACGCCACTTGAGAAAATGAGAGAACGAATAAAATAATGATAAAAGAAATTTTAAATAAAGGATGCAGGCGACGAGGAGGTGTGGCATGTAAATTTTCAATATCATTGCGTAATCGAAGTGGTACTTCATAATCGGCAGAATGTTGACCAATATTTTCTGAATGCGGCTTATCTAAAACTATATTTTCAGTGATTTCGCTTTCCTCAAAACCACTTAAGTCAATTTCATCTGGATGATCTTCTTCAACTCTTTCATCACGGTTAAGTTTTTTGCTTTTTTCTTTTGTTGGTTTCTCGTCCTCAAAAATGTCATCATCTTCAAAGCCAAACTTTTCAATATCAAAGTTGTTCTTTATGAATTCATCATTTGTCTCCTGATTTGCATGCCCCTCAATTCCAGATTCAGGCTCATCATCTAATTCAATAAACTCAAATTCATCATCTGCATCATAATTGTCTTTCAGGTTACTTTGAGGTTCATCAATATTTAATGATAACTGTCCTTCCATTTCATTGAGAATATCGGCAACACTGGTTGCATTGGTTGCGTCATAGGCATCCGTAGAAAAGACATCATGACGTTCTTTTGCCGGATTTTTTTCCTGAAATTTTTCAGACAGCGGAATTGACGCTGGTTGTTTAGCCTTGCTATTTTTTCCGGTTGTTGCTGCATTACCATAATCATAGGTGACTTCCTCAGCAGCATGAGTAAATTCATTAATTGCGGCATCAAGATCAAATTCATCATCAAACGAATCGTCATCGATATGGAAGGCGTCATGATGTGAAGTGGCTGGCGTTTCAAGATTTATCGCTTTGCGGGCATCTTTATTCAATTTATCAGTATCAACTACCACGGTGGCGTCAGCTTGAAATAAAGGCGGTGCAACTTTGGGTGATGGAACTTTGCTTGCCGGAGTAACGCGCGCTTCTTCTTTTTTTACTTCCGCTGGCCTAACCTGTTGTTCAATTCGATCTGGTGTTGCAATAACTTTCTCAGTTTGAGTTGAGCTTATAGAATTCTTTTCTTCATTTGTAACCGGTTTTTTAATTTCAGCCTGAGCTGGATGAGTTTTAGTTGGTAAATCATCGATGGCATGTTCGGGGGCGTTAAACACCAGCTGACATTTGCCACAGCGAACCTTACCTTTGGCAATAGCAAGGTGACGGTCAGTGACACGGAAGCAGGTCGAACATTTTGGACAACGGGTATACATACGCTAATTATACGCATAACTCTTATGTTATAGAAAATTGTGATTTATAGGGAATAGTGTTTATTTTCGTCTTCCGGCCAGGCAGACCCAGTCATCATGTTGTTTCCAAATCTGAATATCAAAATTTGCCTGGTAGGCTGCCAGCACATCTTCAGCTTGTTCAGCCAGGATACCAGACAATACAATTTGACCTTGTGGTGAGGTTAACTTGGCAAAATAAGGGGCTAACTCAATCAAGGGGGAGGCCAGAATATTGGCAAGCAATAAAGGTGTAATAGTATTGCTATATTCGTTGGGTAGATATGTTTTAATTTTATCTGCAACATGATTTTTTTCAGCATTGTCGTGCGTGGCGAGCAAAGCTTGAGGATCAAGATCAATGGCTTCGGCATGTTTTGCTCCGAGCAGAATCGCACCAATGGCAAGAATGCCAGAGCCACAACCAAAATCAATGATATCTTTTCCAACGGGTGGATTGGCATCAAGCCATTCCAGACACATGGATGTGGTTGGGTGTGTGCCAGTGCCAAAAGCGAGTCCTGGATCAAGCAAGATATTCACTGCCTCCGGTTGCGGCGGTTCAAACGTACTGGGTACAACCCAGAGATTTTCGCCAAACTGCATGGGTTTAAAATCATCCATCCAGGCGCGAACCCAGTCTTTATCTTCGAGTTGCTCACCTTTCCAATTGGGGAGTTTTTTTTCTAACTGCTGTTCAACGTTACTCATGACACGTTTTAGATCCTGACTCGCATCAAACAGGCCAACAACACGTGTTTGTGACCACATGGGCGTGGTACCGGGAGCCGGCTCTAATACAGGTTGATTCTGCATGTCTTGCAAGGTAACCGAAACGGCACCTTGTTCCATTAAGGCGTCGGATAGCAAATCAGCAGAACTTTCATCGGTAGGAATAATGAGTTGCAGCCAGGTCATGATTTTTAATTACACTCTTCTTTGATTATCTTTTTTTAATCTTAAGGTAAAAAAAAGCGGGTGATAACACCCGCTTTCATTTTAGCTTAGGTTAAAGCTTATTTTGCTTTAGTAGCTTGCGCTTTTTCTTCAAGTTTCTTTTCAAGATAGTGAATATTTGTACTGCCCGCCTTGAAACCTGCGTCATTAAATAATTCTTGGTGCAGAGGAACATTAACCTTAATGCCTTCGATAACCATTTCATTTAATGCCGTACGCATACGCGCCATAGCAACATCACGGGTTTCGCCGTGGGAAATGAGTTTGCCAATCATTGAATCATAGTAAGGCGGAACACGGTACCCATTATAGATATGAGTATCAACACGAATACCTGGGCCACCGGGTGCATGGTAAGCCGTAATGGTGCCGGGTGATGGCATAAAGGTATTAGGATCTTCAGCATTAATACGACATTCCATCGCATGGCCGTTGATCTTGATATCTTCTTGTTTATAAGCCAAAGGTAAGTCACTGGCAATACGCAGTTGCTCACGAACGATATCAACACCGGTGATCATTTCAGTGACCGGGTGCTCAACCTGAACACGGGTATTCATTTCTATAAAATAAAACTCGCCGTCTTCGTAAAGAAATTCAAAGGTACCTGCACCACTATAGCCAATATCAATACAGGCCTGTGCACAACGTTCACCAATAAATTTGCGTTGCTCAGGTGTTATACCCGGGCCTGGAGCTTCTTCGATCACTTTTTGATGACGACGTTGCATAGAGCAGTCACGTTCACCTAAATGAATCGCATGGCCATGATTGTCAGCGAGAACCTGAATTTCAATATGGCGCGGGTTACCGAGGAATTTTTCCATGTAAACCACGTCATTATTAAAGGCCGCACCGGCTTCTGCTTTTGTTAAGGCGATGGATGAGAGTAATGCACCTTCGCTATGGACAACACGCATGCCACGACCACCACCACCACCGGCAGCTTTAATAATTATGGGATAGCCAATACGACGGGCATGTTCCATATTTTTTTCATTGTTATCATCGAGTGGGCCATCTGAACCAGGTACGGTGGGCACGCCGGCTTTTTTCATTGCTTCAATGGCAGCAACTTTGTCACCCATAATGCGAATGGTTTCTGGTTTTGGGCCGATGAAAATAAAACCACTTTCCATAACACGTTCAGCAAAGTCAGCATTTTCAGACAGGAAACCATAACCTGGATGAATACCAACAGAGTCTGTAACTTCTGCCGCACTGATGACAGCAGGAATATTCAGGTAACTTTCCAGTGATGAGGCTGGTCCGATGCAGACTGATTCATCAGCAAGACGGACATGTTTTAAATCACGATCGGCTTCAGAGTGAAGCGCCACGGTGCGAATACCTAACTCGCGGCAAGCACGTAAAATACGTAGTGCAATTTCACCACGGTTAGCAATGAGTACTTTATCTAGCATAATAAACTCGTTTCATTTATTGCCTGCAAACAGGCGAAATCAAAAATTATGAGAAACCTTTACAAGGATAGCGATAAGTCAGGGAACAAGGCAAAAGCTAACGAAAATGCGGGATGTACGACTAGTACATGATGACCCGAGGAGTACTTCTTCGTATTGTTTACAGCAACACTCGGGACACATTTTGAGTTAGATTTTTCGTCGTGCCCCACATTATATTCTATGTGGAGGGTAAACGCAGTTATCTGGCTTCGTAGCATTCTTGCTATGATCTCTTATTCAATGATGAATAACGGTTGGTTGTATTCTACCGCTTGCCCGTTTTCTACCAGGATAGCTTTAATGGTGCCGGCTTTATCCGCTTCAATTTGATTAAGCAATTTCATGGCTTCAATTATGCAAAGCGTATCACCGACACTGACTTTAGAACCGACTTCAACAAAAGAAGACGCGCCAGGTGAAGGGGCACGGTAAAAACTACCTACCATGGGTGAGTTTAAGACATGCCCTTCAATGACTTCTTCAGCAGGAGCTGCTGGAGTGGCGGCAGGTGCTGCAGCTACTGGTGCAGCAAGCGCAGGTGCAGCAGCGATTGGAGCCGCAACACCCGTGGCATTTCGGCTGATGCGTACAGACTCTTCACCTTCGTGAATTTCGATTTCAGCTATACCGGATTCTTCTAACAATTCGATGAGTTTTTTGACTTTTCTTATATCCATAATTTTTTCACCTTGCTCATAAAGGGTTAAGTAAGTGTTTCGTTTTATACAAACGATTTAATCACGGAGCTTAATGCCAGTGAGTAACCGTTTGCGCCCAGCCCACTGATCACTCCCTGTGCCAAATCCGAAAAATAGGAATGACGACGGAAGTCTTCACGTGCATGGACGTTTGATAAATGGACTTCGATAAATGGAATATTTACCGCAGCCAGCGCATCGCGCATCGCCACACTGGTGTGGGTGAACGCGGCGGGATTAATAATGATGTAATCAATTTTAGTGCGAGCATTTTGAATAGCGGTAACCAACTCCGCTTCAGCATTGCTTTGTAATGTTGAAAGGATGTGTCCGGCAGTTTTAGCTTGCTCAATGAGTCCCGTATTGATATCAGCTAAGGTCGTGGCACCATAAATTTCCGGCTCGCGGGTACCGAGCAGGTTCAGGTTAGGGCCATGTAATACCAGGATATTTGCCATCTTAAAGGTTACCAATAAAAATACTAATTTATTTTATGCAATATCTGTGCAAATGCAGGCACAATCGCAGCATGTTTACTGCTTTTTATGCTCTTCCAAAGCACTATTTCCAGGCTATTGTGCCTTAAGATTAGGAGGTTGTCCAATTTATGGAATTTTCCCGAAATTCGCTGCATATCTTAGCAACAACAGGGAAATTAGGATGCCAACCGGTTCACAGAACAAAATTCTGTGAAATCTGGTTAGATAAGTGGTTTGATCATGGTTTCAACTTGTTCAAAGCTTAATTCAGTGCGCTGACGGTGAATAATATTGCCTTTTCGATCAATGATGACACTAAAAGGTAAGACGCCAAGCCGGTTACCGTACGCCTTTGATAACGCGATACCTTCTTGTTCAGCCATTAAAACGGGATAGTTCACACCCATGGGATCAGTAAAATCAATCACCGCCTGTTTTTCATCTAAGGCAATGCCAATGATTTTAAATCCTTTGTCTTCATACTTTTCCTGAAGTTTTATGAATGCAGGAATCTCTTTACGACAAGGCGGGCACCATGTTGCCCAGAAATTAATCATTAACACCTGGCCGTCCCATTCTTTTACATCACGTACTTTATCGTCGAGATCTTTAAGTTTAAATAAAGGTCGTATATTGGAGAGAGTGGTTTCCTTCGCCGTGCTAACATTTAATTGAGTCAGCTTTTGCTGGTGCTGCCAGTTATTAAAAAGATAACCGGCAGTCAGTCCGGCCACGGCCATACCGACCATTAACAAAGTTGAATTTAGTTTGTTCATTTTTAGTGTCTTAAAAATTTATTATTTATTGATAATTTGTTTCACATGTTTAATAAATGTTTCGGCATCCATATTACCCACAATGCGGTAATTACGAATCTCCTTGCCATCTTTGCCAAAAAATAAAATAGCCGGTGGTGCCTGAACAGACGTAAATTTATTAAGAGCCTGATCCTGTTCATCATTAGCGGTGACATCAGCTTGCAGTAAAACAAAATCTTTCAACAATGTTTGCACGCTTTTGTTGGTAAAAACATAATCTTCAAATTGTTTACAGTAAGTACTCCAGTCAGCATAAAAATCGAGCATGATGTATTTACCTGCCGCTTTTGCATCCGCAATTTCATTTTTTAAGTCTTGCTCGGTTTTAATGCGTTTAAATTTTAAATGTTGCTTTTCAACTGCGCTGCCACTACCCATGGTTAAGCTTGAGCCATGTAAAGGATCATTAAAGTTACGCGCGCCTGTTACACCACCCAACATCACAATAACACCATAAATAATGAAAACAATACCGAGCCCTTTCCATAATTTAAACCAGCCAGAGGCACCTTCTTTAAGTGTATTGAATGCACCAAGGTAAACACCGACAACAATAAAATAGGTTGCCCATAACATCATGATGAAGATGGATGAGATAAAGCTAATTCGCTCCAGGAACAATATCGCAATAGCGAGCAAGACAACGCCTGCACCGGCTTTAACGGTGTCCATCCAGGTTCCCGCTTTAGGTAATACGTGGCCACCTAAAGTACCCACCGCCAGTAAAGGTAAACCTAAACCATTGCCTAAAATAAACATGGCAAGGAAACCAACGAGTGGATCACTTTCTGCTGCAACATAAGCGAGTGCACCAATAATAACAGGACCTGCACATGGACCGATAATTAAAGCAGAAGCAGCACCCATGAAGATAGCACCATGCAACGAACCACCTTCTTGTTTATTACTAAAGTTGCTTAACCAGCTTTGAACCGAGGCAGGCATTTGAATGGCATAAAAACCAAACATCGAAAAAGCAAGGGCAACAAATAAAAGCGAGAAGGGGATCAGTATCCAGGGACTTTGGAAATAAGCCTGTAAGTTAACACCACCGGCAAATAAAGCGACTGCGGCACCCAGGAGACCAAAGGTGATAGCCATACTTTGCACATAGGCCATAGATATCGTGAATGCTTTGCTATGACTAATATTTTCACCGTGTCCGACGATGATCGATGATAAAATGGGAATCATAGGATACATGCAGGCGGTAAAGGCCAGTGCTAAACCACCAAGGAAAAAGTACACCAGTATTTCGATAACATCACCAGACTGTAACACTTGTAATGATTTATCTTGTTCTGAAACAAACGCTTTTTTTTCTGCAACGCTTGTAGTCGAAGCAGTATTAATTTCAGTACCTTTGTTTTCAGATAAATTAACCTGGGACAGTTCGCCACCGGCAGGCAAATCAAAGCTAATAGTTTTACGAATAGGGGGATAACAAATACCGGTTTCTTCAGCACAACCCTGATAGGTAAACTGGATTTGTATGCTGCGGGCATCTGTCGTACTGCGGTTAACCGGTATGATGGCTTCAGCACCATTATGGAATACTTGTATCTTGCCAAAGAACTCATCGTTCTTGGTTTCACCAGGTGGTAAAGATGCATTACCTAACTCAATACCAGTACCGTCTTTTAAGATGAACTTAAACTTGTCACGGTAAAGATAATGCTTATCGGCTATTTGCCAGTTGGCAACAATATTATTGGCATCTTTAACATCTGTTGTGAGTTTGAATGCGACATCGGGTTCAAGAATTTCATCTTCATTACCACCGAGTCCAAGGTCATTACTTAAGTCGGAAACAGCTTCAACGCCATTCGAGTCTGCGGCGGAGACAACGGCTACATTGAAGGTTAGAAACAATGACAGCAAAATGAGTAGATATTTAGCAAGGATATTTATTCGCATTATTCTTTTTCCGTAATTTATAGGTCTGTAGGTATAGTTACGCAACTTTCGTAATTATCGTTCTGTAATCATAATACTGTGATCCATAATACTGTGATCATAGTTCTGTCGTTAATGTGGCAGAGTGTATCCAGTTTAAATAATTTTTTTCACCGATCTTGACAGGGACAGCGATAATTTCAGGAAGTTCATAGTCATGAAGCTCCTGAATCATATGTTCAAGCTGAGAAAATAGGGCCTGACGCGTTTTTATGATTAACAATATTTCATTATCGCGCTCTATTTTTCCTTGCCACTGGTAAACAGATTCAACACCTTTGACGATATTGACACAGGCAGCCAGTTTTTGGCTGACTAACATATCAGAGATTAATGAGGCAATTTCAGCAGAATTGCAGGTAGTGAATACTATTATATAGTCATCATCGGGCATCTCGATACAATATCAGCATCTTTGAAGCTTGCAAACGGTATAATTGCCCCAAGGTTTGAGTTATCGCATTTTGCAGAGGGATTAACTGTGTTTCAGATTTTACTTATCGCGTTTTTGGCCGTTCCTATTCTTGAAATTTACTTGTTATTCCAGGTAGGCGGCGTAATTGGAGCAGGATGGACAATTTTAATCGTGATTGCTACAGCCATTCTTGGTGCCAGTTTGTTACGGCAGCAGGGTTTATCGACCTGGACACGTTT
>JAPHTF010000198.1 GCA_026197095.1 Gammaproteobacteria bacterium | reverse complement strand
GTATTTGATTTAGTATTTTGCTGTTTTCGTGCATAAGCGTGCTTATTAAATGGTTGAGTGTTTGTTGCTGAACTTGTAGTTCTTTGCTTGTTATGAGTAGTATCCTGATTTAAGAACGGATTATTTTTATATGCTGTTTGTTGCTCTTGCTTTGGATAAATTACGACTGATTTATTATGCACTGGTTCAGTAGAAATTTGTGTCAAAGCGGATTCTGCTTGTGTTCTATGAGAAACAGTGGGTTGTTTAACCGGAGCCATTGATGATTTAGCTGTTATTTCAGCTTCTTTGAAAATAAAGAGATCATCGTCACTCTCTAAAATTGTTTTGTCATTAGACTTGCGTATATTTGCAGCAGCTGATTGTTGTGATTGAGCCAGTTTGGCTTTTATGACTTCGGCTTTGCGTTTTGCATCGATATCACTAAGCGGTTCAACTGGAGACATGCCTGGAATATTAACGGACTTGTAATCGATAGTTACATCAGCAGGCTTAGTATTTTTAACCGGACTAGTGTCTTCAATAAGCTCGACGACAATCTCTTCTTTTATTTCATAAACGTCATCTTCAGCAACCATTATTTTTTTAGATTGCTCTTTCAGGTCACTAATAACACGTGCGGCTTCTGCTTCGATTTGTTTACGTGTTTCTTCTAATTCATTATGTAAGCGTTGAGCATCGTGTTGAGCTTTTAAGCGAATAGCTTCTGCTTCAGCAGCGGCTTGTTTCGTTTTAGTTTCTGCAATTTTGTCGGCTTGAATTTTTGCCTCAGCAAGTATTGCATCATGTTTACGTTTTTCTTCGTCTTGAGTTTGTTTTAATTTTTTATCTAATAATGCACGAGTTGCTTCTATTTCTAAACGAACTTGCTGAGCATCACTTAAGGCATTACGGCGAATTTCATCGGCTTCATTTTTAATTTTTAGGGCAGATTGTTTAATGATCTTTTCTTCTTCTTTGAGACGAACTGCATCTTGTTCCATTTTTAGGCGTGCAGCTGCAACCTCAGCACGTAAGTATTCAGCTTCTTCTTGTGCGCGCTGCTTAATGAGTGCCGCTTCTTGTTCTGCTTGCTTGCGAGCTTGCTCTGCTGCAACTACAGATTCTTTCATCATTTGCTCAGCACGGCGCATTGCTTCATTCGTTTCTTTCTGACGCTGTTCAATAGCCTTTCTTTCAGCTTCAGCTTTTTTTAGTTCTTGCTCTGCTTTTTCAGCGCGTAAACGCTCAGCTTCTTCAATGGCACGTTGCTTATTGTGAGCCGCTTCTTGTTCAGCTTGTTTGCGAGCTTGTTCTGCTGCCGCAGTTGATTTTTTCATCATTTCTTCAGCATGTTGCTTTTTAGCATTTATTTCTTTTTGCTGTTGCGCTTTAGCGGCATGGTTGGCTGAAGACGTTTTTTTCTGTGCAATGCGAGCTCGGGATTCGGCAAGTTCTCTTTTATGTTTAAGGATATCTTGCTCTGCCTTTTCTCGAGCAGCTTTAATTTGTTGTTGCTGTGCAGCTATTTGCTCAGTTTGTTTTTTTGCTGCGATAGCTTGTTTGGAAGACTCTTCGACTTCAGATTTCGCAGGTGTTTGAGGTTTGGTGTTATTTTTAGAATTATTCAGTCCACCTTCCAGCACACTGCATTTTAAACCGTGCTGTATCATTAAAAATGCAGCAGCAGCACTTAGTGAAGAATCATTACAAACAAGTAGATATTCTCGACCAGCATTTAAGCTGTCTAATTTCATGCGCAGCATGCTAAGTGGAATATTAACAGCACCGTCTAGAGGTTTTTGTTTACTTTGATCCTCAGTCCGAACATCAATGACGACGCAACCCTGGTTTAATTTTGACTGAGTTTCACTGTGGGCAAAATATTTGATAAGAGGATTAATGAGTAAAGTCAGGAAATCTTTTTTCTTTAATCTCATCAAAGAGCCATTTTCACGCATAGTGATAGTGGCATTTCGCTGGCCATTGCTAATGAGTGCTTCTTCTCCAAAGCCACTGCCGGTAGGTAAAGTGGCTAATAAAACACTGGCTGAACCTGCATACGGCTGACGATGTACGTTACAGCTGCCCGATTTAATAATGTAATAGTTGTCATCCGTCGCACCTTGCTGAATGACAACCTGATCTTTCTTGGCGGGTATCTCTTCAAGGTGAGTGAGAAGTTTTTGAATATTTTCTGTTGGTAGTTGTAAAAATGCTGGCGATTGCAAAAATGTTAGCATCCAGTCATCACCACTATCATCGCCACTAATTTCAGTGACTTCATAGGTTGCAGTTAACTCTGGTTCATCACTCATCAATAGTTCGAGTAAGTCAGCATCTATATATAATAGCGTAGAGGCTGTTTTTGTTTTTAATGTATTCGAGCGAGGAGAACCTTGCGCAATGGGTGTCTTTAATGCTGATTTACTTTTAATAATTTGAGTCTTCGTTTCGCCTGGCGTAGTCACTTCAATTTGACCTGAAAGAAGATAAATCTGGCGTGAATCTTTCTCACCATGGCGGCAAATGATGCGATCTGCGGGGAGATCCTCAACAATTGACTTCGCTGCGAGCTCATCGATCAAAATCGGGTTAAGCCGATTCAACGGTTCCAGCGTTTTGAGTGTTTGGCGGTCAATTTGTTTAGAGGAGTTTTTCATTTTGTCACTATATTTTGTCTTTATTACATCAATATTATTGGAGGGAGGTTCTCCCATTTACTGTCCAATTTGACACCTTCCTTAGCAACGATCAAACATTAGCTCATATTATGATTCTATAGTGTGAATTGCTTCACAATCAGTGAGAGATGAATCGATATTGTGTATGTTTTGTGAGCATGATCGCTCATTAGGCGTATTTTTATTATGGCTTTTATTGTCTTATTAGTATTAAAATTTC
>JAPHTF010000085.1 GCA_026197095.1 Gammaproteobacteria bacterium | reverse complement strand
CAAATTAGTAGTTTGTTAAAATAAGCTCTTTACAGACTCAGACACCCCAAAGGAAATATATGAAAGAACCCGCAGGCACTTTATTTGTTATATCCGCTCCATCGGGGGCAGGCAAAACCAGTTTAGTCAAAGCATTATTAGAAAAAACCAGGGGAATTGGCGTTTCTGTTTCACACACGACTCGCTTAATGCGTGAGGGTGAAATGAATGGAAAGGATTATCACTTCGTTGAGAAAGATGCATTTGTTTCCATGGTCGAACAAGGCGCATTTTTAGAGCATGCCCAGGTTTTTGATAATTATTACGGTACTGCCGTGGCGAATATCGAAGACAAACTCAACCAGGGCGAGGATGTCATCCTTGAAATTGATTGGCAGGGTGCCGCGCAGGTAAGAAAACAACTCCCCTACGCGGTAAATATTTTTATTTTGCCTCCTTCGCAAGCCGCACTGGAAGAGCGGTTGCGTGGCCGCGGCCAGGATAGCGATGAAATTATTGCACGGCGCATGCGTGATGCAAAAAGTGAAACATCCCATTATTCTGAATACGATTATTTAGTGGTTAACGATGATTTTGAAAAAGCCCTTATAGAATTAAAGAGTATTGTTTTGGCGCGCCGCTGCCGCTACAGTGCGCAAACTCAACGTTTGACAGCATTATTAAAAGAGTTGCTGGATTAAACAGCAGCTGATCGGTATACTTGCCGACCTTTTTTGATTTTGTCCCCTTTCGTTGGGATTTTTTGTTTTTGGAGATTTACCAGATGGCTCGAGTTACAGTTGAAGATTGTCTTGAAAATGTTGATAACCGTTTTGAACTGGTTAGATTAGCCGCAAGACGTGCGCGCCAGCTTGCACAGGGCAAAGATCCATTGGTTGACCCCGAAAATGATAAGCCAACGGTTATTGCGTTACGTGAAATTGCTGAAGGATTAATTGATGAGCGAATTCTTGATGAAGCAGAAGCCGCTGAAAAATCACGATATACAGAAAGAGAGTCAGAATACGGCACAGAAGAATCAGGTGAAATGAAAGAATCTGATACACTTGATATGGCAGCAGCGATTAAAGCTGCATTAAGTGGAGATTCAGGCAGCAGTGAGTCAGATATCACAGGAAACAGCGCGGAATAAAAATTACCCCGATAAGGGTAAGGCCTCACTATATTCAGAAGATCCTACAGCCTTTAGAATCAGCCATTTGTGTGAAATGCTCGAGACCTATCTCGAGATGGAGCAGGTGGCTGAAGTTTATCAAGCTTACCTTTTTGGTGCCGAAGCGCATGACGGTCAGCGTCGTGCCAGTGGCGAAGCCTATATTTATCACCCCCTGGCGGTTGCTCGCATCCTTGCAGAAATGCACATGGATCAGAAAAGTATTATTTCTGCCATATTGCATGATGTCATCGAAGATACCCCCTTTGTAAAAGATCAGGTTGAAAGTCGCTTTGGAACAGAAGTGGCCGAGCTGGTAGATGGTGTCAGTAAATTAACCCATATCGAATTTGCTTCTAAAGCAGAAGCGCAGGCAGAAAATTTCCGAAAAATGATGCTGGCGATGGTTAAAGATATCCGTGTGATATTAATTAAACTGGCTGACCGTCTGCACAATATGCGTACCCTGGGTGTTATGCGCGCGGAAAAACGTCGCCGCATTGCCCGGGAAACATTAGAGATTTATGCCCCCATTGCTAACCGGTTAGGCATGAATCAAATTCGTCTTGAACTCGAAGATTTGGGCTTTCTGGCCATGTATCCTCAGCGTTACCGTGTACTGGAAGAGAATGTAAAAAAAGCGCGCGGAAATCGTAATGCAATAATTAGTAAGCTTGAAGAGTCTGTTTTAGAGCGAATGCGTCAGGAAGCCTTGATAGGCCGGGTTCGCGGCAGGGAAAAGCATCTTTTTAGTATTTATAACAAAATGAAAATGAAACAGCTTTCATTTAGCGAAGTTATGGATGTGTATGCATTGCGCATTATCGTTAACTCGGTTGATATGTGTTACCGCGTTTTAGGCGCAGTACATAATTTGTATAAACCCGTTCCGGGTAAGTTTAAAGATTATATTGCGATTCCAAAATCGAATGGTTATCAATCATTGCACTCTGTTTTGTTTAGTCCTTATGGCGTAGCGATTGAAGTTCAAATTCGAACTGAAGATATGGACCGGGTGGCAGAAGCGGGTATTGCTGCGCATTGGTTATATAAAAATGATGATGAAGCCGTCAGCAATAGTGCACAGGTAAGAGCGCGTCGCTGGTTGCATGACTTATTAGAATTGCAACAACATGCGGGTAACTCTTTAGAGTTTCTGGAAAATGTTAAAATTGACTTATTTCCAGATGAAGTTTATGTCTTTACACCTCGTGGAGATATTATGGAGATGCCACGTGGAGCGACCACGGTAGATTTTGCCTATGCCGTTCATACGGATGTCGGTAATCAATGTGTTGCGGCAAAGGTTGATCGACAGTTAGTCCCCTTAAGAACAAAACTATTAACCGGGCAGACGGTTGAAATTATTACAGCCCCCACGGCAACCCCTAATCCGATCTGGATGGATTTTGTTTTTACGGCAAAAGCACGTACAAATATTCGTCATTACTTACATCAGCTCCATCATGATGAAGCAGAAGAACTGGGTAAACGTTTACTCAATAAATGTCTTGCCGTACATGGCACATCAATTGACGTTATTCCAGAAGAAGAAGTTAAACAAGTCAGTTTAGAACAGGGTTTTGTTAGCATCAGTGACATGTACTGTGCCTTGGGCCTTGGAAATCATATTCCGATTGTTGTTGCTTTAGCGTTATCTCAAATCAGGAAAAAAATGGGACAGCGCACAGGTAATGGAACTGATGCAGAATTAATCTCACAGCCGCTTGCCATTAAAGGGACTGAAGGTGCTGTTATTAATTATGCCAAGTGTTGCCACCCTATTCCCGGTGATCCTATTTTAGGCTTTATTACCGCAGGTCGGGGTATTGTTATCCATACCCAGGATTGTAAAAATGTTGCAGATTTTCGTGATAAACCTGAAAAATGGCTGGATGTTAAATGGGAAGAAGATGTTCAGGGTGACTTCCCGATTGATATCGACCTGCTGGTGAGAAGTAAGCGGGGTGTTTTAGCACGTGTTGCATCGACCATTGCAGATATGGAAGCAAACATTGAAAAAGTAAATATTGTTGAACGTGATGGCATACATTCAACCCTGAGTTTTACCGTTATGGTTGTAAACAGGCCTCACCTTGCCCGTATTATGCGTGAACTGAGGAAGATGGAAGATGTGATACGGATCAATCGCGTGAACAATAAATAAAAATAACTAAAGTGTAGGAAGAATACTCCTTATACAAATAAAAAATTCAGGAGAAAGTAATGGCACGTGAAATTATTCAAACAGATCAGGCACCGCAAGCAATTGGTACTTATTCCCAGGCAGTTAAAGTAAATAATACCGTTTATATGTCAGGACAAATCCCTTTGATTCCAGAAACAATGGAATTGGTTGAAGGTGATATTGCAACACATATTCGCCGGGTTTTTGATAATCTCAAAGCGGTTGCACAAGCTGCCGGTGGTGATTTGCAAGACATTGCCAAGTTAAATATTTTTTTAACAGACTTAAGTCATTTCCCAACAGTGAATGAAGTAATGGCAGAATATTTTACTCAGCCTTATCCTGCACGTGCCGCGATAGGCGTGGCTTCCTTGCCCAAAGATGCACCTGTCGAAATGGATGCGATAATGGAGCTGTAATAATATTTGCCACAGAGGTCGCAAAGATTCACCGAGAAAAATATCAAGCTCTCCCTCTGTGAATATTTGCGACCTCTGTGGTTAAAAATAAAATGAAATCCCCTATTACTGATTCTAATTCACTCCTTAAGTTAAAAGGCGTTGGCCCAAAAGTCGCTGAAAAACTTCTACGCCTTGATATTCATAACCAGCAAGATTTACTTTTTCATTTACCTCTGCGCTACCAGGATCGTTCGCGCATTCATCCTATTGGCTCGTTGCGTCCGGGTGAAGAAAAACAGATTCAAGGTGAAATCCAGTTAAGTGATATTAAATACGGCCGGCAACGTATGTTGTTATGTCGTTTAACAGATGGCACTGGATTTATTACCTTACGCTTTTTTCACTTTAGTAATGCGCAAAAAGATCACTTGAAACGTGGTACAAAACTTTTATGTTATGGCGAAGTGCGGCGAGGAAAAGCAGGGCTGGAAATGGCACATCCCGAATACCAGTTTATTAAAGATAATGAAGAACTGGTGCTGGATGAAAATTTGTCCCCGATATATCCGACTACAGAAGGTGTGCACCAGTTAACTTTGCGCAATATTATGTCGCAGGTTATCAGCAAGCTTAAAAATGATGAGTTAGTACTTCCAGGTTTAATTCCTGATGCATTATTAAAAAATCATCAACGCTTAAATATAAAAGAAGCGTTATTAACTATTCACCATCCACCCGTGAATACTCAGCTTGAAGATTTAGCTGATGGTAAACATCTCGCACAACAGAGCTTAATTGTTGAAGAGTTATTAGCGCATCATTTAAGCATGCGTCAGCTTCGTGTTGAAATGCAAAAAGAAAAAGCACCGGTATTAAATAAACAGACAAATTTAATCGAACAGTTCCTTATAGCGTTACCGTTTAAATTAACTGGTGCGCAGGAAAAAGTCGTTACAGATATTAATTTTGATCTGGAAAAATCAAGTCCGATGCAGCGTTTAGTACAAGGTGATGTCGGCTCGGGTAAAACAGTGGTGGCAGCATTAGCAATGTTGAAAGCGATTGAATCAGGTTACCAGGCCGCAATCATGGCGCCTACTGAATTATTAGCAGAACAACATTTTCAAAATTTTAAAAGCTGGCTGGAGCCATTAGGAATAAACGTTATATGGTTATCAGGAAAGCTAAAAACGGCAGCTAAACGCGAAGCGATTGAAAAAATAGGTAGCGTTGAAGGTCAGGTTGTTGTTGGTACACATGCTTTATTTCAGGAAGGTGTCGAGTTTTTAAAGTTAGGCCTCATTGTTGTTGATGAGCAGCATCGTTTCGGTGTGCATCAGCGTTTGGCATTAAGAGAAAAAGGAAATAGTGAAGTGGGTCACCCACACCAGCTCATTATGACTGCGACCCCGATTCCCAGGACATTAGCTATGACTGCATACGCTGATCTGGATTGCTCAGTAATTGATGAGTTACCCCCCGGGCGTATACCGGTTGAAACCGTGGTGATACCTGAGTCAAAACGCGAAGCCATTGTGCAACGTGTTGAACAAGCGTGTCATGAAGGTCGACAAATTTACTGGGTATGCACCCTCATAGAAGAATCAGACCTTTTACAGGCTCAGGCCGCTGAAGATACGGCTAATTTATTGGCGGAAGCCTTAAGCCATGTTCGGGTAGCCTTGGTGCATGGTCGTATGAAAGCAGAACAAAAAGAAAAAGTGATGAGCGCTTTTAAGGCGGGTGAAGTTGATTTACTGGTTGCTACTACTGTCATTGAAGTAGGGGTTGATGTACCTAATGCGAGTTTAATGATTATCGAAAACGCTGAGCGTCTGGGTTTAGCTCAACTTCATCAATTGCGTGGGCGAGTTGGTCGCGGTTCACAAGAAAGTGCTTGTGTACTGATGTATCATGGCAGCCTGTCTGACAATGCGCGCTCGCGGCTAGCGACCATGCGTGAGACAAATGATGGCTTTGAAATTGCGAGAAAAGATTTAGAATTGCGTGGCCCTGGTGAAGTGTTGGGGATAAAACAAACCGGTATAATGCAGATGCGTATCGCCGATTTGCAACGTGATCAGGATTTGATACCCGAGGTTGCTGAAATGGCCAATCAACTGTTTCAGCATTATCCGGATTTTGTTGAGCCATTAATTAAGCGTTGGATAGGACGAGCAACAAAATACATAACAGTATGAGTTTTGTAAGCAAAAAAGAATATTGAGAAAACATTGAAGAATTTAACCCAACGATTTGGTAACCATGTTTTTGAGCCTGTGTGGCGTAGCCGTGAAATGCTACTCGGCAAGCCTATAGCAAAAGAAATTACCCCCTGGTTGTTTGAACACGGTTCACTAACCAGGCGTATTTTACAGCACTGTACAAAAAATTTTCGTGTCGAAGTTTTATCGCAGAACTGGCAACGCCCGATGTTGAATGAAGCCTTACGTTTAGGCGTGCACCCGGAACATCATGCTTTAATCCGTGAGGTTTTACTTTATTGTGGTGATACCCCCTGGGTGTTTGCACGCAGTGTTTTGCCTCGAAAAACATTAACCGGCCCCCGACGTTTTCTTGGCAAGCTGGGCAACCGGCCTTTAGGTGAGATTTTATTTTCTGATCCAAGCATTCAGCGTGATGCATTAGAAGTTGCAGAAATAAAAAAAGGGCAACGCATGTTTAGCTGTGCAACACAGCCGTTAAAAACTCCGCCAGACTTTGTCTGGGGGCGACGATCAGTATTTTATTTACACAAGAAATCATTACTTGTGAATGAAGTATTTTTGCCCTCTGTTTTTCTTAAGTAATGTTGTAGACATAAAAATATCTGTAGTCTAATCAATATTATAAAAGCGTGATTTTATTAGAAAGTTCCTCATTGATTGTTGTTTTACCCTCCTTTTAGCACTATTCTGAAGTATCAGGGTTTTCTCTTTTTATACCCGCGAAGCAAATTTTTATGCTTATCATGTCGGAAATGGACTATATAAATCGAAATTTAATATAAGTTGAACTGTGTTTTATTTTAAGGCCGTTTGATTTCAGGAGTTAACTTTATGAGGCCACCAGATAAAATTCTAAGTGTCATTGGTAAAAGCTGTCCTTTGCCGCTTATTGAGCTTGCGAAGGCTGTGCAGGGCGTTGCTCCAGGGCAAATTATTCAGGTAACGGGAGATGACCCGATATTTGATATTGGTGTTAAAGATTTTTGTGAGGCGAAAGGATTCGAATTATTAGAATTAAAAAAGGATGAAGGAAAAAAGTTTATCGCATTAATTAAGTGTTAATCACACGAAAGGCTATAAATGACAGATAAAACTGAAATTGAATCAGATAAAAATCAGGCTACTATTCTGCTTGTAAGTGGTGAGATGGATAAAGCCATCCTTGCTTTTGAGATTGCTGCCGCCATGGCTGCGATGGGAACAAAAGTGAATATGTGGTTTGTTTTATATGGTGTGAATTGTTTAAAGAAGCCGCGTAGCATTTTTTCCTGGAGAAAATGGTTTCCTAAAAAAGCTAAAGCAGGACACGGACGAAACCCGGACACAGATTCAGGACTACAACGAATTATTCAGGTGCTTAATCATGATGGCGCCAGTAAAGTACCACTTTCCCAGATAAATTATTTTGGAGCAGGCCCGCTGATTTTTAATTCAGTTATGAAAAAGAAAGGGATTGCCAGCCTTGAAACCCTGATCAGAGAATCAGAAGCATTGGGAGTTAATTTTAGAATATGCCAGATATGTATTGATGCCCTTGCGCTCAATGTAGAAGAAGATTTAATTGTTAATGCTGAAGTGCTTGGTGTTAGCACATATACCTTAGAAGTAAAAAACTCACATTATAATGCTGTTTTTTAATGTCAAATAATAAATCAACAGAAACGCAGAAATCCATTTCTCAGCTCGAAGAGGAATGTGCCAGTCTAAAATCTAAACTGGTTCAGCAAGCCATAGAATTCGACATTATTAATGATGTAGTTCACGAAATTTCTCAGGTGCTTGATTTAAAAAAAATTCTTGATCTGGTAGCCCTTCGGGCACAGGAAATTATTCAGGCTGACAGTTTATTTATCCCCATAATCAATAAAGAACATACCCACTACACCTACATGGCGGCAGTAGGAAAAAATGCAGATACTATTATCGGTCATACCTTTGCCACAAATGTGGGCATGTGTGGCTGGGTTTTATCGAATGAAGAGACTCTTTATTTTGGTGAATGTAGTACAGAATTAATGGGGCGTGAGACGCTATGGGAAAGGGGAATGGAATCTGTATTACTGGTGCCGTTAAAGTCGAGGGGGAAAATAGTCGGTGGCTTATCGGGTTTAGGTAAAAATGGAGGTGATAGTTTTACTCCTGGGGATGAAAAAATACTACAGCTGTTTGCCGGCCATATTAGTATTGCTATTGAAAACGCTTTTATCTTTAATGAGCTCACCCTGGAAAAAGAACGGGCTGAAACAACCTTAAAATCAATTGGTGATGCTGTTATTACAACCGATCAGAGTGGTTTGATTACCAGAATGAATCCGATTGCTGAACGTTTAACCGGCTGGAAAGAAACTGAAGCTTTAAAGTTACCATTAGCGGATATATTTAATATTTATAATTTTAATACACAACAGCCAGGCGAAAACCTGGTTGCAAAAGTAATGCAGACGGGAGACATCATTGGTTTAGAAAATCATACCGTTCTAAAATCAAGAGACGATCATGAATATCAAATTACAGATTCTGCAGCCCCTATATATGACGAAAAAATGAATATTCAGGGTGTCATCCTGGTATTTAGAGATATAACAGAAGAGCATCGATTGCAGAATGATTTAACTGTAAATCAAAAGCGTTTGCAGTCTATCCTGGATAACTCGCCTGCCGTGATTTATATCAAGGACAGTGAGGGGCGGTATCAACTCATTAATAAGCAGTTTGAAAAGCTATTCAATATATCTATGGATAAAATTGCAGGTTTAACTGATTATGATCTTTTCCCGCAAGAGTTGGCAGACATTTACAGGGAAAATGATTTAAATGTTTTAAATAATAAGCATCCGATTGAAGTTGAGGAAGTAGCTTCATATGGTGATGGTATGCATCGATATCTCTCTGTGAAATTTCCTTTGCTTGATAATGATAGCCATGCCAATGCTATCTGTGGGATATCAACAGACATAACAGAGCATCGAAAAACTGAAGAGGCGTTAAGACGCTCACAAAAAATGGATGCGATTGGCCAGTTATCTGGTGGCATTGCACATGACTTTAATAACCAACTCGGTGTTATTAGTGGGTATCTTGAAATGATATCAATGCATGATATTGATAATGATTTCCGGGAGCAGTGTTTAACCGCCGCATCGACTGCAACTCAACGTTGTATCGACTTAACTCGCCAATTACTTTCCTTTAGCAGAAAGCAAACTCATACAACTGAAAATGTGAATATAACAGAAAGTATTAGTGATATTGCTACAGTTATAGCGCGCTCAGTGACACCATCAATAAAGGTTAAATATGAATTAAGCAATGATGTTTGTATTGCAAACGTTGATAACGGCGAATTTCAGGATGCAATCATTAATTTAATACTTAATGCCAAAGATGCTATGCCATCTGGAGGGTTATTAGTTATAAAATCTGAGCTTGCTCAGCTCGATGATGAACTGTTAACTCCGCAACATGAGAATTCAACGAATTATGTTTTAGTTACAATAGAAGATTCTGGTGAAGGTATGAGTAAGGAAACGCTGGAACATGTTTTTGAGCCATTTTTCACTACAAAACCAGTAGGTAGGGGAACAGGTTTGGGGCTGGCTATGGTGTATGGCTTTGCAAATCGACATAAAGGATTTGTAAAAATATATTCTGAACCCGGCGTGGGAACGAGTATCAAGCTATACATGCCAAAATCAGAGAGTTTTGAAGATAAAGATATTAAAGAGCAGGAAAATAAAATATTAGCATCCGGAACAGAAACAATACTGGTTGTTGATGATGAAGAACAATTGTTGCATTTAACACAAACAAGTTTATCCAGACTCGGATATAAAATATTCACGGCATCTAATGCCAAACAAGCGTTACATATTCTAAGTAAAGAGAAAGGTATTAACTTATTATTTAGCGATATAGTGATGCCTGGCATGAATGGCTATGAACTGGCTAAAAAGGCCAAAGAAATGGATCCCGAAATTAAAATATTAATGACTTCAGGATTTACCTCAGAAAATATTCAGGGAAATATTGAGCAAGAACACGCCAAAAATCTATTGAATAAACCCTACCGTCAGAAAGACTTGGCGCAAAAAGTCAGAGATACGCTGGACGAAAAAATAAAAACAAAATGAATTAAGTAATCCGGTATCATTACACTTTAAGTTAGCAGAAGTTACCCTTTATATCTTTTTCTAAACGCATAGTGGTTACTTAATTTTAGTGGCAATCTTGAGTGTATTTGCGCACAATTTTATTGTCTATGTAATAACAGGGTGGCTCTGATTTATATAGCCCTGATTTATATTGAGAACGTTGAAATTAAATCAGTTTGAGTAAGTGAATAAATAGTATATGAAAAATCATTTAAACCCGGGTATTAACTGGCGCTATGTCAGGCAACGCGCCTATCAATATGCTGTGTTAGCACGTTTAAATAAACCGATTGGCATTTTCCTCTTACTTTGGCCTGCATTATGGGCGTTATGGATTGCTGCTGAAGGCATGCCGAGGCCAGGCGTGTTAACCGTTTTTGTACTGGGTGTCATTTTAATGCGGTCGGCGGGCTGCGTGATTAATGATTATGCTGATCGCGAAATAGACCCGCGGGTGAACCGGACAAAAGATCGGCCCATTGCATCAGGGCGTGTCTCTCCAGATGAAGCCATGCTGTTATTTATGGCGCTGTGCTTTAGTGCGTTTTTGTTAGTGCTGACAATGAATACGTTCACTATTTTATTATCGATAGGTGGGGTGATGCTGGCTGCGATATATCCTTTTATGAAGCGATATACCCATATGCCACAAATCATACTAGGCATGGCTTTTGGTTGGGCCGTCCCGATGGCATTCGCGGCGCAAACGAACAGCGTGCCCAAAATTGCCTGGTTAATTTATGTGGTCACCGTTCTGTGGGCCGTCATTTATGACACCATGTATGCCATGGCCGATCGTATGGATGATTTGAAAATTGGCGTGAAATCAACAGCCATTTTATTTGGTGATGCTGATCGCGTCATTATTGGAATATTGCAGGCGATGATGCTTTTTGCCCTTTACTTGATTGGTCAACAGTCGCAATTTGGTACGGCTTATAATATTGCGGTATTAATTGCGGCAATATTGATGGTGTACCACCAGTATTTAATCCGCTACCGTCAACCCGCTTTATGTATAAGTGCATTTTTGAATAATAACTGGCTGGGTGCGGTGATATTTATCGGTATTGCCGCAAGCTATTATTAAAGCGTTAGTAGGCGTAATTTATTTATGTGATTGTACTGTAGGCAATGGCTATAATTTGTTCTATAATCTCTAAAAAACATAGACTTACAAAAGAAAGCTATAGTTAAATATTAATTGTTACAGGTATGTTACATATATTATAGAGTATTCTCATAGATCTCATTGAGAATCGGAGGCTGAGTGTTCAATTTCTTTAAAAAGGAAAAACGCGGTCAGGGAATGAATGCTATTGTGCTTTGTGAACAGTGCATTGCTTATGCGTGCGTTATTCAGAATGCTGGTCAGACGCCTGTTCTTCGTTCACTCGACTTTTCTACTTTTGATAATAAAGCCGAAACGACATCTGCGCTGAAACAGCTTGTTCAAAAAAATAAGCTTGAAGATAAATCTATTACCACAAGTTTACTGATTGCTGATTCTAATCTGGTGATGATCGAAAAACCTGAAGTTGCTGAAAGTGAGTTACGTCAGGCCGTTCGTTGGAAAGTAAAAGATAGCCTTCCCTTTGATATCAATAATGCCATTGTTGATGTATTTGAAATCCCGGGTCAAAAAGAACGTGGACGTACACCTTTAGTTTACGTGACCGCCGCAGAGAAAGAGTTTTTAAAAGAGCGTATTAAAATATTTGCAGAACATAATCTTGAGATTGAAAGTATTGATATTGCAGAGTTAGTGATGCGAAATATTGCTGCGCTGCTTCCTGAAGACCCGCAAGGTGTTGCATTGCTAAAGCTTGAATCAAATGAAGGCCTAATGACGTTAACACAGGGTTCATCGCTATATTTAGCGCGAAATATAGATGTGGGTTATGGCTCACTTACCTCGACTCAAAGCAAATCAATTTTAGGTGAGAATCCTGCGGAAGCGGATGGTTTGGCATTAGAAGCGGGAATGTCGCCTGATCAGCAGCGATCACTTGATGCTATTGTCTTAGAGGTACAACGTTCTCTTGATTACTATGAAAGCCATTTTGCAAAACCTGCAATCAATAGCCTGGTGATTGCACCGCTTCCTCATGAAGTCCCGGGACTGGTTAAATACCTGGCAAGTGCCCTGGGTCTGCAAGTACGATTACTCGATTTGAATGCTGTCCTGGATGTTCAACAGCCCATAAGTAAAGCACAGCAAGCCGATTGTTTTTTTGCAATTGGTGCCGCTCTAAGGGAGCCAGTTTTAGCCGTCCAGCAGCAAGGGCGAGCAAAGGGTAAAGCGGCATGAGTTTGCAACAAGTAAATTTATATCAAGATGAATTAAAAACACAAAAGTTAAAATATTCAGGTTTAATGCTTGCGCAGGTTAGTCTCATTTTGATTATTATTTTTTCAGCCGCGGCGGGTTTTAGATATATTCAGCTACAGCATCATCAAGCTAGCCTGGTTGAGCATCAACAAAAGCAAAATACAGCAATGGCCGATTTGCAAAAAATACAAGCAGAGCTGTCATTAAGAAAAAAAGATACTGCTTTAGCTAAACAAATAGCAGAAAGTACACAGGAACTGGATAACAAACAAAGAGTATTGGGGATTTTAAGCAGGGATGAATTCGGAAATACAAAAGGTTTTATTGAGCATATAAGTGGTTTAGCTCGGCAACGAATTGATGATTTGTGGTTAACGCAAATTCGTATAGCAAATGGTGGTACAGATATTACATTGCAGGGCTCAACTTCAAAACCCTCATTATTACCTAAGTATTTACAACGTCTGTCAGCTGAAAAGGCTTTTACCGGAACTGAATTTGAAAGTTTATTAATGGCAAGACAAGAGAAGCAAGAGCAGTGGTTAAACTTCAGGTTGCAAAATAAAAAATCTGGCGAGGTGACACGATAATGAAGTCACAATGGCAAGCGTTGTTTGAAAAATATGATGCCTTGAATGAGCGTGAACGAATAATGATCATGCTGTTAACCTTTGTGGCAATCATTATCATTTTTGTTGAATTACTTATATCGCCACTTAACCAGAAATATGACGTGATTGATAAACAGATTGTAAGTCTGCAAACTCAAAGCAAACAACTTGAAAGTCAGATTGCCTTGTTAAACAGTAAAAAAACACGTGATCCGGATTTTCAGGAAAAACAAAAAATTAAATTACTGAATGAGCAGATTGCAAATATAAATGTAAGCTTGAAAGAAAAAATGCACGGTTTAATTGAGCCTAAACAGATGGCAAAAGTGTTAGAGCTTGTGCTGGCTCAAAATACAGACCTGAAATTACAGCGTGTACAGAGCATGGGTGCTGTGCCGTTATCACCATTAAAAGCAAAAGAAGGTGAGACAGCAACAGAGCTGGGGATCTATCAGCACGGTATGCAAATAGAATTTAAAGGATCATATTTAAGTACTTTAAGTTATTTAAAGTCGTTAAGTAAGTTGCCATGGAATTTTTACTGGGATGTACTGGAATTAAATGTAGAAAAGTATCCCGTATCAACAATAGTCATAACAGTTCATACTTTAAGCTTTCATGAGGGGTGGATTGGTGTTTAAGCAAAAAAGCATAATCACTATTCTGGGTTTATCACTTTGTTGCATGCCAGTATTTGTGCAGGCACAACTCGATGATCCTACTCGTCCTCCCGGGCATCGTTTAGTATTACCGGGTGGAAAAAAAGCAGCTACTGCAACACGTTTTTCTTTAACTTCTGTGCGTATTTCAAAAGCGAGACGTTCAGCGATAGTTAACGAGCGTTCTGTAGAATCCGGGGATATGGTGAATGGTGCTCAAGTCGTTGCTATTTATCCTTCATCAGTAAAACTGAAAAAACAAGGCAAAATTTTTACCGTAAGATTGCTTTCACAAGATGTGATGAAAACAAAAATACGCTGAGCATAATTTGAGTTTATTTAACGATCCTGATTCTTATAAGTTAGGTGGAGAATAGTTTGAAAAAGAGTAATAAAAAAATTCGACTAATGACATTAAGCATTGCTTGTATGTTACTGAGTGCCTGTGCCAGCCAGTCTTCACCAACAAGTAGAAGCTCTTTGGATAAGATGATTGATAATGCATTTAAGGTTGATCAAGCAACAAGTACGGCAACAGTCGGGCAAACTGCGACAAACGATGAAATTGCTTCTGCCCTGTTACCCGATATTAATTTAAGTGCGCCGGGTAGCGGTAGTATTGATGTTGAACCACGTTTTGATATTAAGGTACACCGGGCACAAGTCAGAAGTTTTTTCATGGGTTTAGTGGATGATAGCAATTACAACATGATTCTCCATCCTGATGTGAAAGGTCGTATTACGCTTGATTTGAAGAATGTCACCGTTACTGAAGTAATGGATGTTGTACGTGACGTATATGGTTATGATTTTGAAAAAACAAAAACGGCATTCAGCGTATTTCCAAATACGATGCGCACCCGTATCTTTAGCATGAATTATTTAAATGTGAATCGTACTGGTGGCTCTAATATGAGTGTTAGTTCGGGCCAGGTAACTGAGTCAGTTAGCGGCACTGGGGAAACAGCAAGTACGACACAAAGTGTTTCCGGAAGTAAGCTAAATACAGAAAGCAAATCAGATTTCTGGGTGGAGTTAAAAGAAAGTTTAACGGCGCTTGTAGGTAACAAAAAAGGACGAAATATCGTGGTGAGCCCGCAATCAGGTATGGTGGTTGTAAGAGCGATGCCTCATGAAATTCGTGCTGTTGAAAAGTTCATCAATCGAACTCAAAATTTTGTGCAACGTCAGGTTATTATTGAAGCAAAAATTCTTGAAGTAGAACTAAATGAACGTTTCCAGACAGGAATTAACTGGGCTGCATTACAGACATCGGGTAGCAATAGTGCGCTTGTTGGTCAAACCGGTGGTGGCACTATTTTTGGTGGTTCAGGCGTAACCGGGACTGCAGGCAATACTGGTGAGTTAAATCCAGCAGCTTTATCACAAATTTCGGGTACTGCGGCAACGGCTTTTGGTGGTATGTTTTCTTTAGCTTTAAATGTAGGGTCAGACTTCAGTGCATTTATAGAAATGCTGAAATCACAAGGTGATGTCCAGGTTTTATCCAGCCCACAAGTTTCAACAGTTAATAATCAAAAAGCTGTGATTAAAGTTGGTAGCGATGAATTCTTTATTACGGATGTTACGAATAATACAACAACAACAACGGCCGCCGCCTCGACACAAAGTAATGTTGAGTTAACACCTTTTTTCTCGGGTGTTGCCCTGGATGTCATTCCACAAATTAGTGAAAATGGTGAAATAATTTTACATGTTCATCCAACTGTCAGTACGGTAACAGAGAAAACTAAAAATATTAATATATCATCAGGTACAGCATTAAGTGTACCTCTGGCAATAAGCTCGATTCGTGAGTCAGATAGTATTATTCGTGCAAAAAGTGGCCAGGTTGTAATTATCGGTGGTTTAATGCAAAACTCGGTTGAGCAAAATGTTTCAAAAGTACCTTTACTAGGTGACTTACCTTTATTGGGTGCACTGTTTAGACACACTCAGGATATTTCTAAAAAAAGTGAACTAGTCATTTTATTAAAACCTATTGTGATAGATTCTGATAAACAAATGGGTGAACAAGTAAATCGTATGAAGTCACGTTTTAACCAGGTAAGAGCTCAATAACTAATCTTGTACGAGTAAGTAAATATTATGTACCAGGAATATTTTGGCTTAACTGAAGCACCTTTTTCAATAACACCTGATACCAGTTATTTTTATCAGCATGGACACTATTCAGAGGCTTTAAATACCTTACTTGTCGCATTACGTGCCGGTGAAGGTTTCATTAAAGTTACAGGTGAAGTAGGGACAGGTAAAACCATGCTGTGCCGAATGTTGCTAAACACGGTCGAAGATCGTTTTGTCACTGCTTATATTCCCAATCCAATGTTGACACCTTATGGGTTACAAAGCGCTGTAGCTGATGAGCTTGGTTTAGATATGAGTCGGCATTATGGCCATCATCAATTACTTAAAATGATTTCGAATCGCTTAATTGAACTAACCAATGATGGAAAAAATGTTGTGTTGTGTATTGATGAAGCACAAGCCATGCCTGTAGAGACGATGGAAGCATTAAGATTATTAACCAACCTGGAAACAGAAAAACAAAAACTGTTGCAGGTGGTTTTATTTGGGCAACCAGAATTAGACGAGCGTTTAAATGAAAAAGAAGTTCGTCAATTAAAACAACGGATTACTTTTTCATATCAATTAAAGCCCATAGATAGAGAAGGTATGGAATTGTATTTAACCCATCGCTTAAATGTTGCCGGCTATAAAGGTGGAAACTTATTTGAAATAAATGCTATGGGTAGTTTATTCAAGGCAAGCCGGGGAATACCGCGATTAATTAATATTCTTTCACATAAGTCGATGATGTCAGCTTATGGTCAGGGTACAAAATACGTTAATAACAACAATATGCGGGCAGCAATTAAAGATACAGAAGATGCTCAGTTACGAAGCTCTGATAATAAAAAATTTATATGGGTTATTGTAGCCGCAAGTTTATTTGTTGTTTCAATTGCTACGTATTTTTACGCTAAGTAGTAACGGTACCTGCTATGAGCCTGATTAACCAGATGTTAAAAGACCTTGAGAAAAGACGTTCTCGTGATTTAGAAACATCAGATACCTTAAGTCAAAACATCACCTGGGAAACACGTCCTAATCAAAAAACATTTAATTGGTTAACTTTTTCAATTATTTTTACTTTGGCAGCATTGCTGGGTGTAATTGCTTATTTGTTGTGGGAGAGAACGACT
Source organism: Gammaproteobacteria bacterium (assembly GCA_026197095.1). Lineage (GTDB taxonomy): Bacteria > Pseudomonadota > Gammaproteobacteria > UBA6429 > Thiohalophilaceae > JAGLTQ01. The sequence continues at coordinate 7,430 of JAPHTF010000085.1, read as the reverse complement.
CAGCCTGAACAGCCAGTAGTAACAAAGAAATCAAACGTAACTCCGCTTAAAAAACAAACAGTAAAAAAAGTTGCTGTTAGTCAGGAAGTTGAAGCTAAAGTTAAAAAGCAGGTTAAAGCAGAAATTATTTCAGATGAAAATTATGCCAATGCTATCGATGTTGATGAAGTTGTAGAAGAAGACGTTATTGCGGCAGAAGACATTGATAACTCACCCCCAATAAAACTTCAAAAAACACGTCACCCGCTTAATAGTAAACAATTGGCTGAAATTGCTTATAAAAAAGGTTATCAACTTTTACAGCAAGGCCAAATGCGTAAAGGTAAGGAATATTTGCGAGAAGCCTTGTCGTTGTATATTCCCCATATCAAAGCGCGTGAAATGTTGGCCGGTATTTATATTAAATCAGGACATTTTATCAGTGCTGCAGAATTGCTAAGCGAAGGGGTAAAGATTGCACCAGAATATCCGCTATTTGCAAAATTATATGCCCGTGTTTTATTGGAACAAAATAATCCAGGGTTAGCGATTCAAATTTTAAATCGTGGCTCAGTATCTGCAGTAATGAATGTTGAGCCTGATTATTATGCATTGCTGGCTGCAACTTACCAGCGCGTTAACGATCATCAAAAGGCGACTGAACTTTACTTAAAGTTAGTAAAAATTCGTCCGACCACAGGTGTCTGGTGGTTGGGTTTGGGGATCTCGCTGGAAAAATTGGGAAAAAATAAGGAAGCGCTTGAAGCTTATCAGCGCGCACAAGATACAGGTAATTTAAAAGCCGGCCTGATTAAGTTTACTAATAATAAGGTTTCCGCATTATCAGAAATTGGTTTTCCTGCAAGGTAGTTGTTAACAAAAAATAACAATTGTGACGGGGTCGCGATACATTCGCTGTTTAGACTAAGCTATAATGAATCCACGTCATCCCCCACAAGTTTGACTAGCTTATGGATGAGCTAACTTACTGTAACTTCAATTATTCAATATATGATAATGAATATTAAAAAAACAGGAACACTTTTAGCCTTCATGGCATTACTGCCTACAGCTTATTGTCGCGCTGAGCAGAGTGAGTCCTTACTTAATTTTAAGTTTAATCATTTATCAAATATCTCAAATGGTGAGCAAATTTCCCAATTGCGTCCATTAACAAATAGTAACCCTGTTGAGTTTGCGCAATATGATGCGACCTGGACATATCCGTGGGAAACTAAAAGCATGAATATTGACCTCGGTGTGACGTTACGTCACCTTTCTGGATTTAAAAATTCGATGGAAAATCCGGGTAATAACCATTTTCAGGAAGTTTTGCCCTTAATCCATGCTTCCGCATTATATGCATTTCCTCTAAAAGGTTTGTCGGCAGGTATTGAAGGAAGTCACCATGATTCAACTGCGCGACAGATCTTTGATTATCGCGCCAAAGTATCTTATGAATGGCGCAAAGGTTTTGGTTTGCAAGGTGGCTGGCAACATCAGCAATTCAATCTTGAAAATACAACGGATGCTTCGACTGATTATAAGAGAAATGGTCCGTTCCTCGATTTCTATTTGAATTTTTAAAACACGTTATTCATTTTTATTGCTCGTTCGGGCTATCGCCCATACCTCAATTATTTCAACACCACTTTTCTTTAGCTGTTTTGCTAACTCATTAACGGTAGTACCTGTCGTTACAACATCATCAAAAATAACCACATGTTTATAAGAATGGGATCGTGTGACATGAAAAGCATTTTTTAAATTTTGTTTGCGTTGTTTCGCACTTAAACCACTTTGGTATGGGGTGGCTTTAGCGCGTTGGCACAGTGAGTAATCGAGGGGAATATTGAGTTGTGATGCAATCATACGTGACAATTCAAGCGCTTGATTAAATCCTCTCTCCTGTAAACGTTGTTGATGAAGCGGCACAGGGATAATGCAATCGGGCAAATTATTTTTACGTTGCTTTATAACATGAACAAAATTTTGAGCGAGTAACGAGGCGTAAGTGAGATTGCTGTGAAATTTGAACTGGGAGATTAACTGTTTAATGGGTGCAGCATATAGATGAGGTATTACGCTGGTGGTATAAGTGGGTGGATTTTTTTGACAATGGCCACATACAAGCAGCTGTTTTCTCGCTTCTGCTGGCGCGAATGGGAGCGAACAAATAACACAGTGATACTGATTTTTCGGCAGCTCTTCCTTACAGCCACGACAAATTAAATGCGTGTTATGTGTCGGTGCGAGACATAATAAACATTGATTTGAAACCCGCTTTAAAAGCTTATTTTTTAACCATTTGTATACCATTGATATCCATATCAGTTGACACCTGGAATGAGAGGTTTATCATTCATGCTTCGGCTAAAAGGCTAAATTAACTGTAAATTCCGTTACTTAGCTAATTATAACGAACGCCACTAGATAACTAAATACTTCCCCTTAAGTGTGACCGCAACAATTATGACGAATTTCAATAAAACTCTAAATGATTCGGGTGTAGCAACCAAAATTATATCGGCTGCAAATTCCCGAATGTTTGCCCGCCTGTTCAATCTTGGCAACTTAATATCTTTATTACCTGGTTTAATCGTTGCCCCGATAATACTTTTTAGTGAGCAGGAACGAATCTCGATGATCTTCTTGTTTATCACCATGATCGTACCGCCCATATTATGGTTTGGTCTTTCCATTATGATTTACATCATTGCACGGCATCATCCTAATGAGCAGGTAGGACACTACACGCAACAAGCGGCATATCGCTATTACGGCATGATTGGAATTGTTATACCCGTAGGAACCTTTTTTGGTACGGAGTGGGAACCCTGGATCATAATGGGGGGGGTAGTAGGTTTAGTGCTGGTTCCATGGACAATTGTTTGCCTGGTAAAAATTCAAAAAGAAAAATGGCAAGACACAGAAGTTAGAATTGAAATAAGTGAAGGAGAAATGGCATGAGTGTCATGATGGATAAAATAAAAAAACAAGAAGAACAATTACGTCATGACTGGACGGTAAATGAAATTGCTGCGTTGTATGATATGCCATTTAATGACTTATTATTCGAAGCACAAACTGTGCATCGTAAAAACTTTAATCCGAACGAAGTTCAGGTCAGTACCCTGCTAAGTATTAAAACGGGTAAGTGTCCTGAAGACTGTGGCTACTGCCCGCAAAGTGTTCGCTATGACACAGAGTTAGAAAATGAACCCCTGATGCCATTAGATGAAGTCATGGCATCAGCAAAACTGGCAAAAGAAAATGGCTCAAGCCGTTTTTGTATGGGTGCAGCATGGCGCAGCCCAAAAGATAAAGATCTCGAACCTGTAATTAAAATGGTAAAAGAAGTAAAAGCGTTAGGCATGGAAACATGCCTGACGTTAGGTATGTTAACTGAACCACAAGCAATGCAGTTAAAAGAAGCGGGATTAGATTATTACAACCATAATCTTGATACATCTCCGGAATTTTATGGTGAGGTTATTACAACGCGCACCTACCAGGATCGATTAGATACTTTACAACATGTGCGTGATGCAGGAATGAACACCTGTTGTGGTGGTATTTTAGGTATGGGGGAAAGCCGTCGTGATCGAATTGGCCTGTTTCAGCAATTAGCCAATCAGGAACATCACCCGGAAAGCGTACCCATTAACCTGTTAGTGCGTGTTAGCGGTACACCTTTAGAAAAAGGTGAAGACCTTGATGCTCTGGAATTTATCCGTAGCGTCGCGGTTGCTCGCATCATGATGCCTAAGTCATTTGTACGTTTATCGGCTGGTCGTGAAAAGATGAGTGATGAAATGCAGGCGATGTGTTTCTTTGCCGGTGCCAACTCCGTTTTTTATGGTGAAAAATTATTAACCACATCGAATCCTGATACCAATCACGATACACAGTTGTTTAATAGTTTAGGCATTACAGCTATTTAATTGCTCACCACAGAGGGCGCAGAGTTACACAGAGGAAAGATAAAGCTTTTTTAAATCTATTTACTTTGTAACTCTGTGAACCTCTGTGCGCTCCGTGGTGAAAATGATTTTATCTGAACTGGAAAAACAACTTGCTGAACGTAGAGATGCCCATCTTTATCGTTCGCGCAAAGTAATCGAGTCGCCACAGTCGGTCGAGCCGGTGATTGATGGTAAAAAGGTTTTATCGTTTTGTAGCAATGACTACCTGGGTTTAGCCAATCATCCTGAAGTAATTAAAAGCTTTAAACGCGCTGCAGACAGTTATGGTGTTGGTAGTGGTTCTGCGCATTTAGTGTCAGGTCACTCTGCCGAGCATCATCAACTCGAATGCGAGCTGGCAGATTTTATTGGTACAGAACGCGCGTTATTGTTTTCTACCGGTTACATGGCCAACCTCGGTGTCATTTCTGCATTATGTGATCGCCATAGTGAAATTTATGAAGATAAGTTAAATCATGCTTCGTTACTCGATGCGGCATTACTCTCACGCGCAAAACGTGTGCGCTACCCACATAATGATATTGCACAGCTAAGCGAGCGGCTTGAATCATCAGGCAATGAAAATAAAATCATTGTTAGCGATGGTGTTTTTAGTATGGATGGTGATCTTGCGCCATTAAATGATTTAGTGAGTCTTGCTAATACTAAATCGGCCGCGTTAATGATAGATGATGCACATGGTATTGGTGTGCTGGGTAACAAAGGCAAAGGTATTATTGAACATATTGGTATAGACATTAAGCAGGTCCCCATTTTAGTAGGAACCTTGGGTAAAGCTTTTGGTACAGCAGGCGCCTTTGTTGCGGGTAGCGAAACCTTGATTGAAACATTAATTCAAAAATCACGCAGTTATATTTTCACTACCGCCATGCCGGCAGCAGTTGCCGCGGCCACGCGAACAAGCTTACAGCTAGTTCAAACTGAAAGTTGGCGGCGTGAAAAGTTGCAAAGTTTAATTGCACAGTTTAGAAAAGGTGCAACAGAACTGGGTTTAAGTTTAATGGACTCACATACTGCAATTCAGCCGGTCGTTATTGGTAGTAGTTCAGAAACTGTTGTATTGAGTGAAAAGTTATTAGAAAAAAATATTTTAATCAGCGCAATTCGTCCGCCGACAGTACCTGAAGGAACTTCACGCTTACGCATTACTTTTTCAGCAACACATACTGAAGAACATGTTGATAAATTATTAACCGTGCTTGATGAAATAAAGGTGAAATAAGATAGGCATGTCAGCTGTACTTTATAGTGAAGTTAAAGGTACGGGAAAAGACGTCGTGTTATTACACGGCTGGGGTATGCATGGCGGACTGTGGGGGCGCTTTAGTGATTTACTGGCTGATGGGTGCCGCTGCCATATTATTGATCTTCCAGGGTATGGCTACAGTAAAGACAGTAATAATGAATTTACCCTTGATTCGATTACAGAAGACATCGAGGACTATATTAATTATATTGACCAGCAAGTCACCGTTATTGGCTGGTCACTCGGCGGTTTATTCACACTTAATCTTTTAAAAAGAAAAAATATAGATGTGAGTAAAATTGTATTAATTGCAACAACGCCCAGGTTTACAAAAGATGAAAAGAGTAATTGGCTCAACGCCATGGAACAGCACGTGTTTGATGATTTTGCCGTTGATTTGCAAAACGATTATAAAAAGACCTTAACACGATTTCTATCATTGCAAACACGTGGCAGTGAACTGGCAAGAGATGATTTGCGGTTATTAAACCAGAAACTGACTGAACGCGGCGATCCAGATATTAATGCGCTTAAAAATGGGTTGAAAATATTAAGTGATACAGACTTAAGAAATAAAGAACAAAATAACATACCGGCAATGCTTGTATTAGGTGAAAAAGATACGTTAGTTCCTGTTGCAGTAAAATCAGAATTTAGTCAAATGTTTTCGAATATAGAACAACTGGTTTTAGAAAAAACAGGCCATGCACCTTTTATTTCAAAACCTGAAATATGCGCCGATAAAATAAAGAAGTTTTTAAATGAATAATAATGAGAAGAATGAAACATTGAATATTGCCGAGATAGATCGGCAGGCGATGCGCGCTGCATTTGAAAAAGCGGCATCTTCGTATGATGCGGCCGCGGTATTACAACAGGAAGTGGCTAATCGATTAGTAGAGCGCATGGATTTAATGTCCATGAAACCGCAAAGTATTTTAGATGCGGGAGCAGGAACGGGTTTTGTAAGCCAGTTATTGGCCGAACGTTATCCTAAGGCAAAAATCACCGCGTTAGATTTGGCCTTTAATATGTTAAAGCAATCGAAAAATAAACGTTCATTTAAACAACGCTGGAATAAACAGTTTCACTACGTTAATGCAGAAGTTGAAAACCTGCCTTTTGCCGATGCCAGCCTTGAACTTGTGATCTCCGGCTTAACATTTCAATGGTGCCAGGATTTACCCAAAGTCTTTAAAGAGATTCGCCGTGTCTTAGCACCCGGTGGTTTATTGTTGTTTAGTACGTTTGGCCCGGATACGTTAAAAGAATTACGCCAAAGCTGGGCAGCAGTGGATGAACTTCCCCATGTAAATATGTTTGCTGATATGCATGATGTCGGGGATGCCTTGTTAAAAAGTGGTTTCTTAGATCCGGTAATGGATATGGAAATGCTTACAGTGACTTATCAGGATGTTAAAACCGTGATGCATGATTTAAAACAAATTGGCGCACACAATGTAATGCAGGGGCGCTCCCACCAGATAACCGGTAAAAATAAACTCAAACAAATGATGCAGGCATATGAGCAGCACCGTCAGGATGGCCTGGTGCCGGTTTCACATGAAATTGTTTATGGTCATGCATGGCTACCTGAAATGAAAAAAAACGAAAGTAGCGTAGTAGTACCATTTAAAAAAATATAATAATGTTACAATTTTGTGGGCAGGTTGAATGGGGCTTATAGGGAAAATTTAACGGGGTTGACACCAAAGTCGCTTGTTATATTTGTTCCCAGTTTATATGCATTAGCTTAATTTTATGAGTGTTTTTTTCAAATATTACATTCCAGAGAACTTCATCTTCTGTTTTGCTGTATGTTGCTCTCCAAAGTGTTAGTTCTGTTGATTTTCTATTTAGAGTTGAAATGTAATTTAATGAGGTAATATTACCTATTTCTTTTTCAATTGCTTCACAGACTTCATAAAACCGTTTTTCAGTAAACCACGTTTCTGCTTTTATTTCTGTTTCTGATATGTGCGCAGATAACTTCTTAAAGTCTTTTTGCTCATGCAAAGCGATAATTTTTTCAACGTGATTTTTAAGTTTATTTGTTTCTTCCATAAAACTATAACCCATGATTATTTTTATTTAAAAATATAACGAGACTGTAGAAAAAACCATAAAGAGCTACTTTATGGAACCTAAATTGAAATTGTAAAAATATCGACTCATATATAAAAGTAGTGCTTAAATTCAATGACGTTGTAAATGCGAAT
>JAPHTF010000043.1 GCA_026197095.1 Gammaproteobacteria bacterium | reverse complement strand
TCTTTGTGCCCTTTATTCTTATTTTCATTCCATGCCTTTGAGTGAATTGTTAAACTACTGCTCCATTATAACAGTATTGATCCTAAATTCAGGAGTTCCCCCCCGAGGGTATTAAAATATGGCTACAAAAAACCCATCCACGAACCCATCACTTAGCTATGCCGACGCTGGTGTCGATATCGATGCGGGTAATAACCTAATTGAGCATATTAAACCACTTGCTGCCGCCACTAAACGCCCCGGTGTCATGGCAGGTTTAGGTGGTTTTGGTGCATTGTTTGAGCTTCCGCTCGATCGTTACAAGGAACCGGTTCTCGTTTCAGGCACAGATGGTGTCGGTACCAAGCTGAAACTTGCCATGGATCTCAATAAACATAACACTATCGGCATCGATCTTGTTGCCATGTGTGTCAACGACCTGATTGTCCAGGGAGCTGAACCGCTCTTTTTCCTCGATTATTATGCCACAGGAAAACTTAACGTCGAGGCTGCTACTGCTGTCGTCGCAGGTATTGCGGAAGGTTGTAAACAATCAAATGCTGCCCTGATTGGTGGTGAAACGGCTGAAATGCCGGGCATGTACCAGGCAGATGATTATGATTTAGCCGGTTTCTGTGTTGGCATCGTCGAAAAAAGCAAAATTATCGATGGCACTAAAGTGAAAACAGGTGATGTGCTTCTCGGCTTACCTTCAAGTGGCCCCCATTCAAATGGCTATTCTTTGATCCGTAAAGTGATTGAGGTTTCTGGCGCAGATTTAAGTGAACCATTTGACGGTGCAACTCTGGGTGAACGCTTGCTCGAACCTACGACTATATATATCAAACCACTACTTGCCTTACTGGAAGAAGTGGAAGTTCATGCCATGTCACACGTTACAGGTGGCGGCTTACTGGAAAACATTCCTCGTGTAATGCCTGATAATGCGTGTGCTGTTATTGATAAAAATAGCTGGCAACGACCTGCTGTTTTTGACTGGTTACAGGAAAAAGGCAATATCAAAGACACTGAAATGTACCGTACCTTCAATAATGGCCTTGGTATGGTGCTCATACTTGATGAAAGTATTGCTGATAAAGCCATGGATATTTTAAAACAAAATAAAATCCATGCCGTTCGTATTGGACACATTGAAGAAAAAGAAAACGACATAGCTGTTCGTATTCAGTAATGAATCAGAACATAGCTTTACCCATACGGTTAGTTGTATTGATATCCGGTAATGGCAGTAACCTGCAAGCCATTATCGATGATATTAATAACAACAACCTGCCCGCTCAGATTGTGGCTGTCATCAGTAACAAAGCCGATGCATATGGTTTGCAGCGCGCAAAAAAAGCCGGTATCGAGCAACGTGTTTTATCACACCGCGATTTTTCTGATCGCACTCAATATGATCAAGCATTAAAAGAACTCATTGATGAGTACCAGCCTGATTTAGTTATCCTCGCTGGCTTCATGCGCATCCTCAGTAATGAATTTGTTGAACATTATTTAAATAAAATAATGAACATTCATCCATCTTTGTTGCCCAAATATAAAGGGTTAAATACTCATCAACGGGCAATTGATGCAGGTGATAAAGAGCACGGTTGTAGTGTTCACTTTGTAACACCAGAACTTGATGATGGCCCGGTAATATTGCAAGCAACTGTTCCGATAAAAGCTGATGATACTGCCGAGACATTGGCAACACGGGTACATGAACAAGAACACAGGATATATCCGGAAGCGATTAGACTGTTTGCGGAAAACAAGTTTTCTTTAAATTTATAGTAGATGCCAACAAGTAAATAATTAAAATTATGCGAAATATATTTATAGCAACAATTTTTCTTCTACTACCTTCTATCACTTCTGCAAGTTCAGTTAAAGATTTTTCAGCAAGTTATGCAGTTTATAAAAATGGTTTTTTTCTAGGTAACACTAAAAGAACATTAACAACAAAAAATAACATTCTGAATTATACAGCGGTAACTGAAACAGCTGGAATTGCTGCCTGGTTTTTTGATGTCACTATTTTTGAAAAAAGCAAACTAATATTAAAAAATGATTCACTCAATATTTATTCATATAAATATGACGAGAAAAATAAAGACAAACATACTATTCATGAATTGCATATTGATGATAACAAGCAGCTCTATCACTCATACACCAAGCAGCACTACCCAATTACAAAAAATTTACATGATGGTTTAGGATTTAACATCGCCATGATGCATGACTTGAAAAAAGGGTTGCGTGATATAAAGTACACCATTGCAGAAAAAGAAAAACTCAAGGATTACCATATAAAATTTGTTAAAGAAGAAACTTTACCCGCTGACAATGGAGGATTAAAAACCATTAAAATTGAACACACCAATCCTAAAACCAAAGATCGGTTTACTTTCTGGTGTGTTGAAAGTATGGGCTTCTTACCCGTCAGAATTCAGAACGTAAAAGATAATGGTGACGAAGTATTACTTAACCTGACCCATTACAATAATAAAGAAGTTTATCTTTATTTAGACGACGATTAATTTTTTTTACAAACTAAGCCCTGGGTAACGTTACACCTTCTTGACCCTGATACTTACCACCACGATCTTTATATGACGTTTCACACACTTCATCAGACTCAAAAAATAACATCTGCGCAACACCTTCATTAGCGTAAATTTTTGCGGGTAATGGTGTTGTGTTTGAAAACTCAAGTGTGACATGCCCTTCCCATTCTGGTTCTAATGGGGTCACGTTCACAATAATGCCACAACGTGCATAGGTTGATTTACCTAAGCAGATAGTTAACACACTACGCGGGATGCGGAAGTATTCGACTGTGCGTGCCAGTGCAAATGAATTAGGTGGAATAATACAAACATCACTTTTCACGTCGACAAAACTTTGATGGTCAAAATCTTTGGGATCAACAATGGCAGAATTAATATTAGTGAAAATTTTGAATTCATCCGCACAACGAACATCATAACCATAACTTGATGTACCGTAAGAGACGATGCGATTACCATCCACATCCCGAACCTGACCTGCTTCAAAAGGCTCAATCATGCCTTCATTCTCAGCCATTCTACGGATCCATTTATCTGCTTTGATGCTCATTCAATTCTGCCTGTAATTTATCAGCTTTTGGGTTTCAAAAAGAGCGTGAAATATAGCACATTTGCCCCGTTTCAGAGAAATAAAAAAGGCGCTGAACATCAGCGCCTTTCTTATAACAAGAGCGTAATATTTCCGCCTTGTTACAACAGAAATAGTACGTTCTTAGTTGTTTTGGATAACGATATTCGGGAATGCCGCTGAATGATCCTTCGTTTTTTGCGAAAGCTTCGCCGCAACACGACGTGCAATATCACGATAGATTTTTGCAACCGGACCGTCAGGGTCAGCCACTACAGTGGGTTTACCTTCATCAGTACCAATACGGATAGCCATATCAAGTGGTAAAGCACCCAACATATCAACATCACTTTCTGCTGCCATGCGGTCACCACCACCTGTACCAAAGATGTGTTCTGCATGACCACATTCTGAACATATATGAATACTCATATTTTCAACTATACCTAAAACAGGTACTTCAACTTTCTCAAACATCTTCAAACCTTTACGCGCATCAAGCAACGCAATGTCTTGCGGCGTTGTTACGATAACAGCACCTGTAACGGGTACTTTTTGCGCTAAGGTTAACTGAATATCACCTGTGCCTGGTGGTAAATCGATAATTAAGTAATCGACATCTTTCCATTTTGTATCTTTTAGTAACTGCTCTAATGCTTGCGTAACCATTGGACCACGCCAGATCATTGGTGTTTCTTCATCAATCAAATAGCCAATCGACATAGATTGGATATTGTAGTTATTTAAAGGCTCCATGCTCTTGCCATCGGCTGATTCTGGTTGAGCACTAATACCCAACATGCGTGGTTGACTTGGGCCATAAATATCGGCATCTAAAATACCGACTGTTGCGCCTTCTGCTGATAATGCAAGAGCAAGATTGACAGAAGTTGTTGATTTACCTACACCACCTTTACCAGAAGCTACGGCAATAATATTTTTCACACCAGGAATCATGTTCACGCCTTTTTGCACGGCATGAGAAGCAACTTTATGGGCAACGTTAATTGTGACGTCATTAACACCATCAACTGCTTTAACTTTTTCAGTTAATTTTTCAGTTAACTCTTTTATGTAACCGTTAACCGGGAAGCCATAAAGAATATCGATCGAGACGTTACCGCCATCAACTGTAATAGTTTTTACAGTTTTAGTAGAGACTAAATCTGCTTCAAGATACGGATCAATATACGTTTTTAATGCTTCTTCGATTTGTGATTGAGCGACATTAGCCATGCTCTCTCTCCTGCTGTAGTTAAATTCAATAAAGGTTAAATTCAATAAAGGTTAAAATTCAATAAAAGATAAATTTAATAAAAAAAGTAGGGTTAAATAACCCAGTAATTTAATCTGGTAATTTAGGGTTCGCAATATTACACAAATATGATCCTTTGTGCGAGCGTAATGCCACCTGAAATTCTAAAAAGGGGCACATTCTACTCCTTCAAAGTGGCAGTTGCGACCGATAACTGCTACCTTAGCGCCTTTCAAAAAGTCGCTAAAACTGAGTCGACTGATGACCCAATTCATTCTCAACCGATATTATATTGACTAAAACATGACCACTAAAACACGCCAAATTCTTGTTACCAGCGCCCTGCCTTATGCTAATGGCAGTATCCACATCGGCCACCTGGTTGAGTACATACAAACCGATATATGGGTGCGCTTCCTGAAAATGCAAGGTCACCAATGCACATATGTTTGTGCCGATGATGCACATGGCACCCCGATCATGTTGCGTGCACAAAATGAAGGCATTACGCCTGAAGAATTAATCGCGGCAACAGACAAAGAACACCGTGCAGATTTCGCAGAATTTCATGTCAATTTTGATAATTTTCACTCAACTCACTCTGATGAAAATCGAGAAATTGCGGAAACCATCTACAAACGACTTAGAGATGCGGGTCATATTGAGAAGCGGACGATCAAGCAGGCCTACGATCCTGAGAAAGAGATGTTCTTACCCGATCGTTTTATCAAGGGTACCTGCCCAAAATGTGGTGCAGAAGATCAATATGGTGATAACTGTGAAGTCTGTGGTGCAACCTACGCACCAACTGATTTGAAAAATCCTGTTTCTGCCATTTCAGGAGCAACACCGATTGATAAAGAATCAGAGCATTATTTCTTCAAACTTGCAGATTTTGAAGGCATGCTGCGTGAATGGACTCAAGATAATCATACCCAGTCAGCTATCAGTAATAAGCTCAATGAATGGTTTGAATCGGGTTTACAGTCCTGGGATATCTCGCGTGATGCGCCCTACTTTGGTTTTGAAATTCCTGATGCGCCGGGTAAGTTCTTTTATGTATGGCTGGATGCACCGATGGGTTACATGGCCAGTTTCAAAAATCTTTGTGATAAACGTGATGACCTCAATTTTGATGATTACTGGAAAGCTGACAGTGAACATGAGCTTTATCATTTTATCGGTAAAGACATTGCCTACTTCCATACCTTGTTCTGGCCTGCTGTTTTAAGTGGTAGTAATTACCGCACACCAACGGCTGTCTTTTGTCATGGCTTCCTGACGGTTAATGGACAAAAGATGTCTAAATCGCGCGGCACTTTTATCAAGGCGCGTACTTACTTAGATAACCTGAACCCTGAATACTTGCGTTATTATTTTGCAGCCAAGCTTGGCAACGGTATTGATGATCTTGATCTTAACCTTGATGATTTTATTCAACGTGTTAATTCAGATTTGGTCGGTAAGGTTGTTAATATCGCCAGCCGATGTGCCGGTTACATTAAGAAAAAATGTGATGGCCAGTTAAGTGCCGAATGCGCTGATTCAGCGTTATACCAGTCATTTGTTCAAGCCGGTGGCAAAATTGCTGAACTCTATGAGCAACGTGAATATAGCCATGCCGTTCGCGAAATTATGGCACTGGCGGATAAAGCAAACGTTTACATAGATGAACAAAAACCCTGGACCTTAGCAAAAGAAGAAGGTAAAGAACAACAAGTACAGGATATCTACAGCGTGGGTATTAACCTGTTTAGAGTTTTAATGACTTACCTGAAACCTGTTTTGCCTGTCATGGCTGAAGCTTCTGAATCTTTCCTCAATATTGAAGCGCTGAAATGGTCTGACATAACAAAGCCATTAACAAGTCATACGATTAATAACTTCAAACCTTTGATGACGCGAGTTGAGCAAGAAAAAGTGGATATGTTAGTCGAAGCGTCCAGGCAGGATTTAAAAACAGAAGACTCAAAACAAGAACACGACAAGAAAGAACGTAAAGCGAGCGTAGAAAAAGTGGATTCTAAAAAAGACCCTATAGCGGATGAAATTGAGTTTGATGATTTTGCGAAAATTGATTTACGTATCGCTAAAATTATTAAAGCTGAGCATGTTGAAGGTGCAGACAAGTTATTGCAACTCACCCTGGATATTGGTGGTGAAACGCGCAATGTTTTTGCGGGCATAAAGTCAGCCTACCAACCTGAAGACCTGGAAGGTAAACATACAGTCATGGTCGCCAATCTTGCTCCACGTAAAATGCGCTTTGGCATGTCAGAAGGGATGGTGTTAGCGGCAGGCCCAGGTGGTAAAGATCTCTGGATACTTGAACCACATGAAGGTGCACAACCAGGAATGCGGGTAAAATAATCTTAAATTCAAAACATTTTGACCACAGAGGGCACGGAGGTTCACAGAGAAAACCAAAATCAAAATTCTAGGGAAATTTAGTATAGCAAATGAATAACATACCCAATGATGACATTCCTAACATTAAAGCCAGCACAAAAAATTTTTCCTCTGTGAACCTCCATGCCCTTTGTGGTTAGAGGTTTTAAATATTAACCTTCCAGTAGTAAGGTATCTTGTTGATTTTGCTGATATAGATCAAAGTATTGGGTTATACTGAATCGTATCATTACTCATTTTTGTACGCTTTAATTTTATGGCTGAATACGCACTCATACTCATAAGCACCATTCTGGTTAACAACTTCGTTTTAGTGAAGTTTCTTGGCCTTTGTCCTTTCATGGGTGTTTCTCGCAAACTTGAAACAGCCATTGGTATGGGACTGGCAACCGCCTTTGTTTTAACACTTTCATCAATATGCAGTTATCTTGTTAACGAATATCTCCTTGCACCTCTTGGTATTGAATACCTCAGAACCATTACCTTTATTTTAGTTATCGCAGTTGTTGTACAATTTACAGAAATGGTGGTGCACAAAACCAGCCCCTTGCTTTACCAGGTGCTCGGTATTTTCTTGCCGTTAATCACAACGAATTGTGCTGTTCTGGGTGTTGCTTTACTTAATGTACAAACTGAACATGGTTTTATTGAGTCAGCTTTATATGGCTTTGGTGCATCCGTTGGTTTTTCTTTAGTCCTGGTTTTGTTTGCTGCAATGCGAGA
>JAPHTF010000108.1 GCA_026197095.1 Gammaproteobacteria bacterium | reverse complement strand
GGAAATGCCACTGGTGGTAAAAGAATGCGGTGAAGATGTCATTCCTGACTGTATTACCGCAGCAATGAAATTATCATCAATGACTTCCGGCGAAGTGATTTCATTATTGTTAGGCAGCTTACCCTCCGCAGCACGTAACCTCGGTGACGCTGAATTATTGCGAGGCTACCTGACCTTTATCCATCAGTTAGCATCAACCGCTTCACGTGCGTTGCGCCCCATGTTAAATCACATTGATGACTTGCTGGGCAAACTCACCTTAAGTGGTCTGCGTCGCTGGGCTAACTTTGGTGCACAAGCTTATCGCCGCGACTTTAATAATTTAACTGCGTACTTTAATTTAGAATCTGCTGACTCTAAAGCCATGCTACAAAAAGAACGTGCCGGTGTGCTGTTTAATAAAGTACAGCGTAAATTAAATTTTTATCTGCGCGCTCTATGGGGCAGAGATTTCTTCCTGCGTCCAACCGGTGCTGATTACACGGATTTTCGTCCCTATATCGAACACCGTATTTTGCATATGCCAGATGCGGTGGATGACTTGATTTTAAACATCAAGAGTCCAGCGGATAATAAAATTCCCGGCTTAGAGTTATACCGTGCGACTGCTGCGCATATGGCTGCACACATGTGTTATTCAAGTGAACCCATTTCGGCAGAACAGCTCAGTCCGGCTCAAATGTTTTTCATTGGTCTGCTAGAAGATGCGCGAGTGGAATATAAAGCCACCCAGGATTTTCCTGGTTTGAAAAAACTCTGGACATCGTTGCTAAGTATTGCCGATGCAGATGAAGAGCCAGAGCATCCAACCATGAAGTTACTTGAGCACGTTGCGTTGATGTTAATTGATAATACGCAAACATCGGATGATGAACAGATCAATCAACTGGTAGCCAGTTTTCATGAAGAGATAGAAGCACGTCAGAATGATAACCAGCTTTCATGGCATAAGGGTCTGGAGTTATACAATATATTATCGGCACGCAAAGAAGTGCCTAGCTTACGCATACTCGAACGTATTCGCATTCCTTACCGTGATGACAATCGTTACGTTTGGGAATTTGAAGAGTTCGACATGAACGCTGAATTTGAATATGTGTCTGCCAGTGAACGCCAGGTACGCCGCCAGGTGAGTGTCATAGAAATGGCCAATGAAGTTGACTGTGAACTGGCCGGCGATGACGCTCAGGAAATATGGACATGTTCAACCAATATGCGTCCCTATGAAGATGATCTGACAGATGGTCAAGCCAGCTTCAATGATATGTGGGGCAAAGAACCTGTTTCTGATCCTTTCCATTACCAGGAATGGGATTATCAAATTCAATTACATCGTCCTGACTGGGCAACGATATATGAACGTCGCCAGCCAAAAGGTGATCCTGAAGATATCAAACTTATTCTTGATGAATATAAGCCTGTGGCACATCGCATTAAACAAATTATCGACTTGTTAACACCGGAAGGTGTGCAACGCCAGCGTGGTTTAGAAGATGGTGATGAAATTGATCTCAATGCCGCGGTTGATGCCATGATTTCAATTCGTATGGGTGAACAACCCAGTCCACGTATCACTATGCGTAACGTGGTTAAAAATCGCGATCTTTCTGTTGTCGTGTTAATGGATTTATCTGAATCAACAAACGAAGCGATGGAAGGATCAGACAAGACCGTTCTGCAATTAACACGTGAAGCGGCAACGTTAGTTTCGACTGCCATTAGTGGCATCGGTGATCCTTTTGCTTTGCATGGCTTTGCCTCAGATGGTCGTCATGATGTGCAATATTATCGCTTCAAAGACTTTAGTCAGAAGTTCGATGATGACGCTAAATCACGCCTGGCAGGAATGAAAGGTGGATTATCGACACGCATGGGCGCCGCCTTGAGACATGCGGGTACTCACTTACATAAGCAACCAGAGAAACGTAAATTAATCCTGTTAGTCACCGATGGTGAACCCGCGGATATTGATGAACGCGATCCTCAGCATTTGCGCCACGATACGAAAAAAGCAGTAGAAGAGTTATATAGCACAGGTGTACTGACTTATTGCTTAACATTAGATCCGCATGCTGATGCTTATGTGAAACGTATTTTTGGTGAAAACAACTATACCGTTATCGATAACGTTAATCGTTTACCCGAAAAACTCCCCACCTTGTTTGCAAGCTTAACGAGTTAAGAGGCATAACTTGTGAGTCGGGTAGGGGATTTACCTGTATATGAACAAAGGGAAGATGAGGTCTCTGCTAAACTCTATAATTTATGGCGGCGAGCAAAACTTCACTTTGATCTACCAATACGTATTTCTCTTGAAGGGTATCGTGGCTTGGTCATGGTTCTGGAAACCCATGAATGGGTTATTGTTAACGAAAGAGAAAACGACATGCCTATACTTGCATGGGTTGAATTTCAAGACCAGGGACGTGATGCACTTCATACCCCTGTTAAGTGCAAATTAAATCACTATCATTTTGCAGCCTCAAAAGTACGGGCTCATTCACTCGAGTTAATGGAACAAGAACTTGAGCATAAATTGATAAATAAAACGGACTAACGTTTTATTATCAGCAACATTTTTAAGCGTTTTTATACTGCTAACAAGATAAAAAAGGAGGAACAGATATGCCACTTGTTAATATGCGCGATATGCTTTATCACGCTTATGAAAATAGTTACGCAGTAGGCGCATTTGATCTTGTTAGCCTGGATTTTCTTGAAGCCGTTATTGGCGCAGCCGAACGCTGCCGTGCACCTGTCATACTCAGTGTCGCCGAACCTCATTTTGCGCATTATGATTTTGAGCTTATGCTGCCCGCCATCGAAGCTGCGGCCAAGCGTGCATCCATTCCTGTCGCCATTCAGCTTGATCATGGCAACAGCCTTGAATCCACAATTAAAGCAATCAATCTCGGCTGTAATGGTGTAATGATGGATGCAAGCAATATGAGCTTGCCCGACAACATTAATGCCACCAAAGAAGTTGTTGATATGGCGCATGCCTGCGGTATACCTGTTGTCGGTGAGTTAGGTTATGTTGCCGGTATTGAAGGTGAAGGTGCGGCACAACACCCGGGGGAAACCGAACTCACTATTCCTTCTCAGGCCAAAGCCTATGTTGAACGCACCGGTGTCGATTTTCTTGCGGTGTCGATAGGTACGGTACAAGGACGTATGAAAGGCAAAGCAAAACTGGATTTTACCCGCTTAAAGCAGCTTAATCAGACCGTAAAAATTCCCCTGGTGATCCATGGCGGCACAGGGCTGAATGGCGATCAGTTTCGGCGTTTGACCTCTTTAGGGATTTCAAAAATTAATTATTTTACCGGTTTATCTGATATCGCCGCACAAACTATGCGTGAGCGGATTAAATCTGAACGCACCGGTAGTTTCACCGACATGAAACAAGGTGTAAAAGAAGCGATTGGTGAAGATGTAGAACGTTGTTTACGATTATGGGGTAGTGCCGGTCGTGCGGCTGAAGTATTAACGCAATGTGCGCCATGGGCTTCAGTTGAACATCTTATTATCTACAATGTAGAACGTATGAGTGATGAGCAAGCACAAGCCATGATGTCAGAAGGCCGCCGCGTATTAGCGAAAATACCCGGTGTAAGAGAAGTCTTTGCTGGTCAGGCAGTAGAAGAAGGCACCAGGTATAAATTCTGCTGGCTAATCCGCTTTACTCATAAAGCCGTTATCGAGAGTTATCGTAAGCATCCTGATCATCTTGATTTCGCCGATAAGCTATTTCGGCCTTTTGCCGGCGAACGTATTAGTATTGATTTTCAGGACAGTATTTCTGCTGCGCAAGATCTTCCCGCACACATACAAAAACAAGCTGGGTTTGGCATACCGAGTTAACTCAATAAGAAAACGGCATAGTTAAAATGGATAAGATAAAAAATTCAGGGCATAAAGCTTTAGTCATCGTTGAAGATTTTGGTTTACTCATTATTGCTTTAGCAACGGTGATCGCAATGGGTTTTGAGATTGTCGCCATGTTTAATGCTATGAAGGTGACACTCGCGGATCTGTTGTTACTTTTTATCTACCTTGAAGTTTTAGCTATGGTTGGAATATACCTCAAGTCAGGCAAGCTTCCTGTTCGTATACCGCTTTACATTACTATAGTGGCGTTAGCACGCTACATGATTTTGGATATGAAAAATCTGGATACTTTAAGAATGCTGGGACTTGCAGGGGCAGTATTCATCCTTGCCATATCAATCCTCGCCATTCGCTACGGCCACACCACGTTCCCCTATGATAAGGACGATAGCTAACCCGAATAGTACCAAGATCCCGCATCAGATAGACCTGCAACAAATTAGCTATTTGCCTTCGTAATGTTCATAGCTATTTTTAGCACTATGCTTAGCTTAGCTTTATTAGTTAGTACTACATGCTGAAAATATTATGTAAAACCATCCTTTTCAACAAACATGGACGAGGCCGTTGAACACAGGTAAGCTAGCGCTCAATATGCTTCTAAAACCTTGAAATTTTAGGGGTAATGCGCCCGTAGCTCAGATGGATAGAGTACTACCCTCCGAAGGTAGGGGTCACAGGTTCGACTCCTGTCGGGCGCGCCATCTTCTTTGCCTCCAAATTGTTTTCGCCTTAGTTACGCCTCACCAGAACATGCTTTTTGAAGGTATCCAGAACGATTGATTTGAGTTCCTCATTGTCCCAGGGTTTGAGTAAAAATCGATGCACGATGCCCTGGTTGATAGCGCGAACTATGTCTTCTCTGTGCACGCTGCCGGATAACCCGATACGCATCACGTCGGGATAGAGATCCCTGATATGGCTCAGTAAGTCGATGCCATCAATACCGGGCATATGGCAGTCAACTACAACAACCTGGATCGGCCGGGTGGTGAGGATATCCAGTGCGGCCTGTCCATCGTGGGCTTCAATAATATCCAGCCAGGGTTTTTTGATGATACGGTGAATAGCACTACAAATATGAGGATCATCATCAACAAGGAGAACGCTCGGTTTTTCAGTTGTTTCTATCAGCTTACGGACAGCCGGTTCGGGGTTTTCAAGCTGATTCCGAAAGGCCTCGGCCGGTACCGGGCGGCTGATCAGATAGCCCTGAATTTCATCACAAGCACTATTGCGCAAATAAGACAGCTGAATTTCAGTCTCCACGCCTTCACACAATACAACCATATCCAGGCTGTGTGCCATCTCCACGATGCTGCGGGTGATGGTGGCATTTTCCGACTTGTTGGCTATGTCCATTATAAATGAACGATCGATCTTAAGTTTATCGAAGGGAAAACGTCGAAGATAAGAAAGACTTGAATA
The DNA here is from genome assembly GCA_026197095.1 of Gammaproteobacteria bacterium. Classification (GTDB taxonomy): domain Bacteria; phylum Pseudomonadota; class Gammaproteobacteria; order UBA6429; family Thiohalophilaceae; genus JAGLTQ01. Next base: position 57,614 of record JAPHTF010000108.1, on the reverse strand, counting down.
ACCCGTGCCAAAATCATCCAGCGCCAGTTTAATGCCAAGTTTCTTGAGATTTTTGAGGACTTCCAGCATTTTATCAGGATGATTCATTACCGAACTTTCAGTAATCTCAATTTCCAGTTTGCTGGGATCAAAATCCGTTTCTTGCAGAATAGTTTGAACACGGGATATAAAGTCAGGATCATCGAGCTGACGAGCCGAAACATTAACTGCCATGGACAGCTCAGTGTGTCCTGCCTGCTGCCATTGGGTGAGCTGTTCACAGGCGGTCTGCAATACCCAGTCTCCAATGGGATTAATAAGACCAGTATCCTCTGCTAATGGAATGAATCGCATCGGGGGGACAAGTCTAAGTTCGGGATGATGCCAACGTATCAGTGCTTCGGCACCAATAATTTTGCCACTGCTAAGGTGAACCTGGGGCTGGTAATATAGTTCTAATTCTCCATTATCGATTGCATTGCGCAAATTATTTTCCAGTTGTAAACGCTGACTGGTTCGCAAATTGAGCTCATCCGTATAGAACTGGAACTGGGCGCGGCCCAGATCCTTAGCGTGGTACATGGCAGTATCTGCCAGGCGTAACAGGGTTCCCAGGTCATCTCCGTCATCAGGCCAGATACTGATGCCAATGCTGGCGGAGATGTGCAGGGAATGTTGATCAATAATGAGGGGTTCAGCAACCGCGTTCACTAGTCGAGTAGCAAGATCGACCAGCACCTGGATATCGTTAAAACCATCAGCAAGTATGACAAATTCGTCTCCTCCATAACGGGCGATGGTATCGTTGTCTCGCAGAGATTCACCGAGGCGGTGTGCGATTTCGATCAGCAGCTTGTCTCCGATATCATGGCCGAGAGTATCATTGATCAGTTTAAAACGATCCAGGTCCAGTATCATCAGGGCCGCCTGGTTATGATACCGGCGTGCATAGTTGGTGATTTGATTAAAGCGATCTGTTAACAAGGTCCGGTTTGGCAGCTCGGTAAGTTCATCATGATAGGCCATGAAATTGAGGCGATCTTCTAATGCCTTGCGCTCGGTAATGTCATGCTGAATACCGATAAAATGGGCAATATGACCTTCCCGGTCACGAACAGGGGAAATCGAAACCAGCTCCCAGTAGAGTTCACCATTTTTCTTTTTATTAAGTAACTCACCATGCCAGACCCGTCCCTGCTTGATGGTTTCCCAGAGGTTACTGTAGGTCGCTAAGGGCATCTTACCCGAGTTGAGCAACTCAAATTTACATCCAATCACTTCATCAGCTTCATAACCGGTTGTTTTATGAAACTGGGGATTCACATATTCAATTTTACCATCGATGTTGGTGATAATGATGGAACTGACACTTTGTTCGATGGCCGTGGTCAACTTGCGTAATTCATCCTCGGCGCTTTGTCGTTGTTCCCGATCATGAAAAAGATAGTTACGCATAACCTCGAAGGCTTCAGCTACTTCACCGAATTCATCTTTGGTATCAATTTGTAAAGCCCTGGTAAAGTCACCGGTAGCGATGGTGTGAGCGGATGATTCCAGGTAATGCAATGGCCGCAGTATCCGTCGCTGGGAAGTGATAAACGCAATAATAAATACCACCACCACCAGCAACATGGTCAGGAAAAGCATGGTTACCGTTTTGCGTGCCTGCGCTTTTATTTGCTCGATGTCATCATTGATATGCATATCGGTGGCATGCGCAAAATTAAGAATCGAGTTCACAGCACTGGTGGCCTGTGTAAACCATTCGATGGTATCAACCGGGTAGGGTTGTGCATTCTGACTGCTTTGCAGCACCTTTTTACGTAGCGCCTGGTACTCCTTTTTATATGCACGCTCAAATTCAGATTTTGCCAGGACAATGGCAGGTGTTGATGGAAAATAAATCAGTAGCTTGGTGAGTTCTTCCTCAATCCGCAGGCTGCTGTACTGATAAATATTTAACTGCTGGAATTCTTCCGGACTAAAGGGCCGATTCTGGGCGATAACAGCACTGATTAAGGCGCGTTCCCGGCCTGCATTTTCGCTGAAGTTAAAGAACGTCTGTTTTACTGTTCCGCCATGGCGTGTTGCGTGTTCGGTTTCTTTCATGGGTGCCATTATCTGGCGACTGATCATGTCCATCTCGCTAATGATTTTGGTCGCGATAGTGATCCATTCATCGGAAGTAATTATATTTACAGAGGTGTTTTGCTCCAGGGCCTGGTTCACACGCCGGCGGGTATCAAGCAGATGACTCGAGGCAGCCTTAAGGCGGTCATCGATCGTTAAGGTGTTCACTTTCGATCGGTGCTGGTTAATTTTTTTGTATAACTGTTCCAGGCCTGCATCGGTGCTTGTTCGCAACTGGGACAGATGGTGCCGGTTCTCGTCAGTATAGTTACCCGGATTGGAGAGCATGCCAGCAGTAAGACCGCGCTCACGTGCCAACAACGCGTTTAGTGCCAGCGCCTGTTGGCCAATTTCATTCGAGCCGGCGATAAATTCTGCATCGATGTAATCAGAATAGACATGAAAAGCATTCCATATGATAGCTGAAATAGCGATAAGACTCAGTGTGCCGAAAATAAGCAGCAACAGGTGACGGATCCGGAGGTTGAATACTCGATACCTGGCGCGATTACTCTGTGGTGGGGTTATTACCTTGTCTTTCATTGAAAATAAGAATTCCTACAGCATTTTAGTGTCAACCCTTTATAGTGCATGTAACTACAACTATCTTATTTTTGATGGCAGAAGATATAAGTTTATTTTATAAAAAATAAACTATACCTACTAATATAGGCAATAATTAAACTATTGGAAGTAAAGCCTGGTAATTTAGTTATGTTTGAAAAAAATCTGATTACTGTAAAAATTTTATTAGTCTTTACAGATCGAGACGCAGATTGAGACAGCAAGGCCGTGTTCTACGGCCTCACTGAACTCAGTTGGCCGGAAGTTACCTCGTTGGTTTCTAAAGTTAGTTAGTAATATAAGAATGAGTGTGCTTCATTCGCATCAACGCTGTTTTAAATTATGGGGTGTTATAAGTAATAACACCCCTATATAAAACTTAATCTAATACACCTGTACCTGCCAAACGATCAAAATAACGTGCGCGGTAATAATGACGTTTGTGTTCTGCATCATCGGTGAATGCAGCACGATCATGTAATACATTATTACTCACCAGACCCATGCCTGATTCTAAACGCCCACGATATATATAGGGTGAGTCACTATTAAGAATATCCTGAAGATAAGCCAGGGCTTCTTGCGCAACAGGATCTTCAGTCCAGATAACATTATTCACGCGAATGGTATGGCGCATATGCAGGTCACCGCTTGGCATAATACTAAATACAGGACCGGGCTCTTCTTTCCTGGCAACCGTTCCGCCTTCATCAATGCGTGGTGGAATAGTCATAGCATCGTTTGCCATTAAGGCGCGAATATATTCGGGATTTTTATCACGTAATAACATGTAAGCAATTTCATGATCCATAATGGCATTTTCACCACCCGTCGCAGCTTGTTGTACAACATGTAAATTTAGCGCATGGATTTGTTTATTTGCTTCGTTGTAATAACCATCGGTGTGCCAGTTAATTTCTTTATTTGTATAAGGAATGTATTGCTGACGAATGCCATTATCTACAACAGTTAATGATGTTAAACCAGTTTCATCAGCCAGCCAGTTTTTATTTATATTTTCTAAACCAAAACGGCGTCCCATTGAAAGTGGAATTTCAGGATCAGGATCGGTTCCTGTTTTACTTGCATACAATGCCATATTTGCTTTTTTACAACGTGACTGTAGTGCTTCGAATTCACTGTCGGTTAACTTACGTGGATCATTAATTTCCACCAGAAGGTCGCCCAGGCTTGCTGGATAATCTTTGAGTTTTTGATCTCGCCACTTGTTATAAAGATCTTCATTGCCTAATGAAAATGGACTGTCTGCGATCTCTACTTTGTAATCAGGATTAGCCATAAAACAAACCTCTTGTAACTATGTGTATAAAAATTGAAAACGCAGTTTATGTAACTACCTTGTTAAAGTAAATGATCATTAAAAATAAAAAATAATTATTAAAATGTAAGAATGATTCTAAATAAAATACTATTCATAACCATATAAGAATTGATTTTCATCTACATGCCAAGCGTATTGTATATAAAACAAATAATAAAAATGAAATGCTTTCACTAAAATAAAAATTAAACTGCTGCAATTTAGAATTAGAATAAATATAAATTTAGACATAGTATAAAATAAAATATTTTTCTGTTATCCAAAATTAAAAAAATATTTTTGAGTAACAAAGCGCTTATTATCTGCAATAAAGTTATAGTACACTGCCCCGCAGTTTTAGCCATCCCGATGACCTTTATGCAGGCTGCGTTGTTTAGTTTAATAAAGTGATTAGATAACTCATTATCGTCGTAACAAAACATCATAAAGAATATCTAGGTTGTTACTCAGTTATAAAAATCCGCATGGAGCATAAATCAATCTTTCAAATTATTTTGCAAGTTTAGTGGTATGTATTATGAATGAATTTAAAAATAGCATTTCAACTTTATTACTAAGTAAAAAATACTGGTTTATTCACTTCTGGATCGTTTCACTAATTTCAATTGCAGGTTTGGTTTATATGGGTGGTGCAACTTATATGGGTGCGCCACCTGTTCCAGACTTTAAGGCAAGCAGTGGCGAGCTCATAATATCTTCTGAAGATATTATGAAAGGACAGGAGTTATTTCATCTTAGAGGTTTAATGAACTACGGTTCTTTCTGGGGTGATGGCGCCGAACGTGGGCCAGACTTTAGTGCTGAATCTTTACATGCAATGACTGTTGCGATGAAGGCTTTTTATGCTGAACAATTAAAGCCGGGTTCCGTTACACAAAATGATCGTCTTAACCAATGGCAATTTGACATAAGTGATTATGATCAGCGTGCAATTGAATCACAAATTAAAACTGATTTGCATAAGAACACTTATACTGAAGAAAACAATGTAACCATTATTGATGATGCACAGATTTATGCTATTGAGTATTTAAATTATTACTATACAAGAATGTTTACCGATGAAACTTTTTCGGAAGCCTTTCATCCTGTAAATTACATAACAAACCCACAACATTTAAAACAACTCACGGCATTTTTCTATTGGGGAAGCTGGGTAGCCAGTGCTGACCGTCCCGGTAACAATTATAGTTATACTTCTAACTGGCCCTATGATCCTGCTGCCGGAAACACACCTCCTACATCGTTAATGATGTGGAGCTTTGTTTCTATTTTTGTGTTGCTTGTTGGCATCATGATCGTTCTCTATGTTTATGGCCAGATGAAAGCCATGCCGGGTTCTCCATTTACTATGGCATCAGGTAATCAATTGTTAACAACATCCGATCTTGAAAAAGGTTTTGTTCGTCCTACTCAACGCGCTACTTATAAATTTTTTGCCTTAGCTATTGTATTATTTGGCGTCCAGGTACTCGCAGGTATTCTTGCCGCGATGGATTTTGCCAGTCCATTCGCACATAAAATAGCCGGTGTCCTGCCGTTTAATATATTAAGAAGCTACCACACCATGTTACAAATATTCTGGTTCTTCATGTGCTGGGTCGGCTATACCATTTTCTTTTTACCTCGTTTAGCAGAGGTTCCCAGGTACCAGGAATTTCTGATTAATTTACTCTTTGTGATATGTGCTGTTGTTGGTATTGGTGGTGTCTTCGGTATTTACTTCGGACAATCCGGGATACTTACAGGCACTGCTGCTTACTGGTTTGGCAGCCAGGGTTGGGAGTTTATGGAACTCGGTCGATTTTTCCAGATGTTATTGCTGGCCGGTTTTGCTTTATGGATTTTTATTATCTATCGCGGCATTAAACCCTGGATCACTAAAAAAACATTCTGGTCTATACCTGCCTGGTTATTGTGGGGCAGCGGCATAATGGTGTTTTTTCTTTTCTTTGGTTTGTTTGCCACGATTGACTCTAACTGGGCGATTGCGGATTACTGGAGATGGATGGTCGTTCATATGTGGGTGGAAGTTACGTTTGAGGTCTTCACCACGGTTATCGTCGGCTACATTTTAGTACAGATGGGCCTGGTCACAAGATCTATGGCTGAAAAAACCATCTACCTGGCGGTGATGTTATTTTTAATCACGGCAACCATTGGCGTCGCCCATAATTTCTACTGGATTGCCAAACCCACCAGTGTCATTGCCCTGGGCAGTGTTTTTTCAACATTGCAGATCTTGCCACTTTTACTATTAACCCTTGATGCCTGGCAAATGAGAAAAGAAGGCAAGGGTGCCTATATCCATCAGCAAAACGGTCATCAAAATTTCATAATGGATGGTGTCTGGTTATTTATACTGGCGGTAAATTTCTGGAATATTTTTGGCGCCGGTGTACTGGGATCATTAATCAACCTTCCCATTGTTAATTACTTTGAACATGCCACCTACCTGACGGGCAATCATGCTCATGCCGCCATGTTTGGTGTAAAAGGTAATATCGCATTAGCCGGTGTATTGTTCTGTTGCCAACATCTATTTAATACCGAGAGCTGGAATCCAAAAATTATTAAATTATCATTCTGGTCATTGAATATTGGTGTTGCTTTAATGATGTTCCTTGATCTGTTCCCGGTCGGTTTGTATCAACTCTCTATCGTGTTAGACAATGGCTTCTGGCTTGCAAGAGCACAACAAACCGTTGCGGGGGAAGTCTTCCAGACATTGACCTACTTTAGATCAGTCGGTGGCCTGGTGTTTGTTGTTGGCGTTTTATCCTTGATATGGTTTATCTTATCAAGAGGATTCAAGCTAAAGCCAGAGTTAGATACGCATTCAACATTAAATGAAAGTGATAGTGAGTACCGGTTCAGGTGAGTAAGGTATAGGAGGCAAATTCACAGAAGTATGTGATTTGAAAGACATGCCCCCTAATCCTAAACAATCCTTTTGATTTAAATAACCTGAGCTGCGTATACAAAAACGATATTAATAAATAGCATTAATATTAAAAGATATCGTCATTCCAGCAACAGTAAGAATTAAATCTCTATTGCTCAGTCGTGGTATCTTTTTGGTGAACAGCTGTGGCATAGGCTGGCTTTAAAAATGATTCACACGAGATATGATTCTAGATTAAAATCAATTAGTTAGCGGATCAACATGGCTTTATGATATTTAAAGTAACTTGAAAATAACTGCTAATTTATCCTCCTAAGTCGTAGTCGCAGGTCAATTCCCGTCAAGCACGCCAACATTTAGAAAAAGCTATAATGGCAAAACACTCCTAAAAAGGAGCCATTATTTGAGTAGCTCAAAATACGTTAAAAAGACGCAACACTATGATAAAATGCGAAATATTGCGTTATTCATGCGTTTTTTATTATTTATAAGAAGTACAGGTTTAAATTTATGTCCGACCTTTCACCCACAGAACGGGAAGTTGCTAATCTCATTATCGATTCACTTGCCCTTGAAGATATCTCTGCGGCAGATATTGCTCCTGGAGAGGCACTTTTTAATGATGGTCTGGGCTTAGACTCAATCGATGCATTAGAGCTCGCGATGGCTATATCCCAACAATATGGTTTCCAGTTAAAGTCTGATGACCCTAATAATGCCAAGATTTTTTCGTCTCTACGTGAACTGACGAATCATATCGAGGCCCAGCGCCAAAACTAATATTAGACCATCAATGTTAAAAAAACTCTCGATAACACTGATGGTCATCTACCCGGTAATTGCCTATATCGCCCTTTGGCTAAAACAGCCGCTCATGCTGATTGCTTACTTAATGTTAATTATTTTCCTGGTCGCGGTTGAAAAATGCCGTAACAAACACTGGTATTCTGGATTAACCTTGTTGTTATTGATCTCTGTCATAGCTTATTTTACCCAACAAGACACTGTCGAATACCTGGTTTATTTTCCGCCCATTCTTATATTAATGAGTTTGTTTATACTTTTTATCCAGTCTTTAGCTAAAGGCCAAACACCTATCATTACCCGTTATGCCATTATGTTTAATGACAAGCTTGAAGATAAACATATGCGCTATAATCGTTCACTTACCAAAATTTGGGCGCTATTTTTTTTGTTCATGGCAATAACAAGTATTGTACTTGCCGTTTTTTTCTCAATAGAAAGCTGGTCTTTGTTTACTCATCTGATTAGTTATATGCTAATTGCCAGTTTATTTATTGTAGAATTTATCTATCGAAAATATCACTTTGCAGGCGAAATCAAAGTCGGATTTTTTGAGTTCATGAAAAAAATCATTAAAATTCGTCCCACTAGCTTGCAGCAAAAAAAATGAATTCTCTGCCTGTCTTACATAGCTTAGATTTAGATATGCCTATCTTTATTTATAAAGATAAGAAAATCTCGCATAAAACATTTAAACAAAACGTCCTGCTTGTTGCAGAAAATATGCAACAACATAAATATGCAATAAACCTCTGTGAAGATCGTTATCTCTTTGCCCTTGCTTTTGTTGCTAATATCATTCAAAAAAATATTTGTCTCTTACCTGCTCATTATGCTGAAAATGAAATTAAAAAAATCGAAGATGAATATAGTGATACACAACGTTTAAATGACGAAGCATTAGAAAAATTGTTAGAAGGCAAGGCAGCCAGGAATATTTCCTTTCCTGACGAAATAAATATAAACCAGGTTGTCGCGATTGTTTTCACCTCGGGTAGCAGTGGCAAGCCAAAAGCAAATTTAAAAAAGTGGGGCATGCTCGTTGACAGTGCACAACGTGTTGCACAACAGCTTAATTTAAATCATTTATCACAACACACATTAGTCGCAACTGTGCCACCGCAACACATGTACGGCTTTGAAACGACAATAATCTTTCCGCTCGTAACAGGTGTCTGTGTTTGGAGTAATAAACCTTTTTTTCCAGAAGACATCCGGCAAGCACTGAGTGTGGCCAATAAGCCAGTTATACTGGTAACCACACCCATTCATTTACGTGCCTGTGTCCAGGCGCACTTAGAGTGGCCAGGTATAGATTTTGTATTATCTGCAACCGCACCATTGTCGCAACAACTTGCTCAAGATGTAGAAAAACACTTGCACACGAGCGTGCATGAAATTTACGGTTGTAGTGAAGCAGGGGTCATCGCCACACGGTTAACCACACAAAGCCCGGCATGGAAACTGTTAGCAGGCTATCAACTTTCTGAAAAACTAACCAGTGCCTGTTTATTAACCCCCATAGCAGGTGAAGAAATATTATTACCTGATCAAATTAAGCACATTGATGCACAGTATTTTTATTTATTAGGCCGTCAATCTGACCTGATTAAGATAGCCGGTAAACGCGGCTCACTGAATGATTTAAGAATAAAACTGTGCTCATTAGAGGGTGTAGATGATGCCGTGTTCTTTATGCCAAATGAAAAACCTGATGAGAAAGCGCGTGTTGCTGCATTTGTTATCGCACCGTGTTTAAGTGTTAAGGAGATTAATTCTTTTTTGAGCCAACAAGTAGATCATGCTTTTCTGCCTCGACCACTCATTAAAGTTGAAAAATTACCTTATAATGAAACAGGCAAACTACCGCTGAAAAATCTTGTTAATTTACTCATGCAATATCGAAATAATAAGCATTTGAAAGATTCAGCATAAAAATAAACTTTAATGAATTACACTTTTACTATTCATGCCTCGCATCCCTCTTTAAAAGGCCATTTTCCTGACAACCCTGTTGTACCAGGTGTTGTGATTCTTGATGAAGTGATCAATATTATTAAATCGCTGAAACCTGACTTTGTTGTTAGCAGTATTGCAATGGTAAAATTTATCCGCCCGCTATTAGCTGAACAAACGGTTACTGTAGAAATTCATGAAAAAAGTGAAACAACAATAGGTTTTAATTGTTCACATAACGACATTAAAATCGTCACTGGCCAACTAAAATTAAAGAGTCTGCAGTGAGTCAGGACTGGTCAGTAAAAAAAGAACGCAGTAATCCCGCAACATTAAAATTAATTTGCTGGATAGCACTACATACCTCACGTTTTTTTGCACGTTTCTTTTTATACCCTATTACATTTTATTTTTATCTGACTTCAGCACAAGTGCGCACAGCCTCCGAGCATTATTTAAAAAGAATTAATGGACTAACAGGAAATTCATGGCAGGTTGCAAAACATATATTTTATTTTTCCGCGACCATTCTTGATCGTGTATATTTTTTAACGGATCAATTCCATCGCTTTGATATTAAAATTCACGGTATTGAGCATATTGAAACTCAACAAGCGTCAGGCCAGGGATGTATTTTGTTAGGTGCACACCTGGGCAGTTTTGATCTTTTACGCTCACTCGCAATACAAAATAAAATGCCTTTTAAAATTCTGATGTACCAGGATCATAATGCCATGATTACTCAGGTTTTTAATAGTCTGAATCCTGAGCTTGAAAATTCTGTCATTAATCTTGCCAATGAAAATGCCATGCTGGAAATGAATGAATGTTTAAATGTGGGAATCATGGTGGGGATGTTAGGAGATCGTTATGTTAAAAATGACAAAAGGATTACCTGCCAGTTATTAGGTGATGACGTTGAATTTCCCGCAGGCCCTCTAACCCTTGCAACTATAACTAAAGCCCCTGTTTTCTTCTTCTGTGGTGTGTATTGTGGTAAAAATAAGTATGAAATCTATATCGAAAAAATTGCCGACGGTCAAAAGTTGGCCCGCGGTGAACGAGAAAACTACGTTAAAGACACAACACAGAAATATGTTAGTCGCATTGAGTATTACCTTAAAAAATATCCTTATAACTGGTTCAACTTTTATGACTTCTGGCAAGATGAGTCAAATAAAAATACATATTAAAAAAAATTTACTGATTTTATTATTTTTATCCACCGCGCCAGTTCTTGCGGTGGAATCTGAAATAGCACCAAAATCAGAGCTTTCAGAATTACTCACTCAATTTGCACAAATAAAACAAAGCACCGTTGATTTTACAGAAGAAAAACATGCTTTTTTTCTTGAGCAACCTGTTCTATCTTCAGGCCAGCTTCAGTTCATCGCACCCGACAAACTTTCCAAATTTATTTTAAAACCTGAGAAAATTACGCAACAAGTCCATGCCGACGTACTTAAAATTACCAGCCAGGGAGAAACACAAACAATCAATCTGAATGAGTATCCGGAGTTTTCAATCATTCTACGTTCTATTATTAGTTTACTATCTGGTGATCATGACGCGCTTAAAAGAGACTTTAAAATTAATTTTGAAGATAATTTAACATCATGGACATTATTGCTATCACCCCATGATAGCTATGTCTCAGGTCATGTTGATTCAATAAAAATGCTTGGCAAAAAAAATAAGCTTATGAAAATAATTATTACCGAGCCAAACAATGATCGTTCTGTCACAAGCATTTATAACCACCGCTAAACTGGACTATAGCAAATTATGTTATCGCACATCATACACAATCAGCGAGCATTGCTTGTTTCACATTTTATCTGGTTAAGCTTACTGGCCCTCTCTCTTGTATATCTTTTTTCATCTTTACACGTTGTATCTGATATTACTCAATTCATGCCTAACAAGCACAAAGATAAAGATGTGCAACTATTAATTGATGAACTACAACAAGGCAGTACTGCACGTTTATTAATAGTCAGCATGAGCGGTGATAACGCTAAAAATCTTGCGAACTTAAGCAAGCAACTAAAATCAAAGCTTGATACCAATAAGAACTTTTTATTAACTCATAATGGACAGCAAAATAAGAACATTAGCGCTCTCATTAATAAAGAATATAAATTTCTTTTTGAATATCGATACTTACTTTATCCGAACCACTCTTTTTCAAGAGAAGAATTATCCCTGTCGCTCAAACAACGCCTGACTGAGTTACGCTCAGGAATAAATTTTTTTAAAAATACACTTTCATCTGATCCACAAAATCATTTTTTTAACTATTTACGCACGTTAAGTGAACGTAGTAATAATACTCTTCACCATGGTGTCTGGTTTAATAAAGAAAAAACAGCCGCGCTTCTTCTTGTCGAGATGAATTTAGAAAACTTTAACCTGGATCAACAACAAAGCGCTTTAGATAATATTCGCAGCACAATTAATCAGCTTTCACCTGACAATAATATTAAAACCGAAATTACAGGAACAGCCAGCATGGCCGTTGCGACACGCGCAGCCATTCAGTCTACTTCAAAAAAGTTGTCCGCTATCGCGCTTATATTAATGTCATTGTTATTCTGGTGGTCTTATCGTTCATTGCGCTTATTTTTTATTGCAATGTTACCGCTTATATCTGCTGTTATTGCAGCATTAAGTATGACAAATATTGTTTTTCAACAGGTGCACGGAATTATTATCGCCTTCGGCATAACGCTATTAGGCGTATGTATAGATTATCCCGTACATTTATTTAGTCACCACACTAAATCACAAACTCCGCAACAAACGATATTGTCTATCTGGCCGACATTACGACTGGGTGTAATGACAACAGCTTTAGCTTACCTTGCTATGTTAGGGACAGGTTTTTCTGGTTTATCACAGTTAGCGGTGTTTGCCGTAACAGGCTTGATCGTTTCTCTTTTGGTCACTCGCTGGATAATTCCACATTGGTTAAGCATTAATTTTATTAAACAAGATCATCACTACTTATCCTATTTATCACGGTTCAACTTTTCTTTTAAGTATAAATTCTTTGTCAGTTTTTCTGTTTTACTATTTTGTATTAGTGCTATATTACTTAACTATGATTCTCTCTGGTCAAAGAACATTTCTGATCTTAGTCCTGTCCCTGAACAGGCAAAAATATTAGATCAAAAATTACGTCAATCTGTTGGTGCGCCCGATGTTAACCATGTATTTTTAATTAAAGATAAAAATCCAGAAAACCTGTTACAACGTACAGAAGAGCTAGTAAATGATTTACAAGCATTAAAAAATAAACAGTTAGCGAACACTATATATTCTGTTATTGATTTTTTCCCCAGTCAAAAAAGTCAGCGTTTAAAGCAGCAACAATTACCCGACCGAGATCAACTGGAAAATAATTTACATGCTGCAAGCGCATCACTTCCGTTTAAAAAATCATTTTTTTCAACGTTTATTAATGATGTAGAACATAGCAAAAACTTACCACCGCTTAGCATTGAACAAATCAGTAACACGCCTCTGAATAAACTACTGCAGCAAGACCTCTTTTTTAAAAATAATGAGTGGGTGTCTATTATCCGACTTAGCGGTGTTCAAAATGAGTCGAACCTGGCTAAGTGGCTTGCTGGGCAGCCTGATATTGCACCCTATTATCTCAACTTAAGGCAAGCGACCTCATCACTCATGTTTGATTATCAACAAACAGCCTTGCTCCGCTTGTTGACTGGCGCAATCATCATCGCTTTGATATTGCTAAGTATTCGACCGGTTCTTCGCGCTGGCATTATTTTATTACCTGTCGTCCTTGCCGTATTTCTCAGTGTCAGTATCCAGGTGATGTTGGGTGCCCACCTCACCTTATTCCATATTCTGGCTTTATTACTCATTGTGGGGATCGGACTTGATTACAGCTTATTTTTTGACCGCAGGTGGACTTCAGCTGAGGACTATCAACATCGCTTGCATGGCATTTTTATCAGCGCCTCCTCAACCCTGATTACTTTCGGTATACTGGGCTTTTCTGACATACCGGTATTATCAGCCCTTGGACAAACGGTGACGTTTGGTGTACTTGGCTGTTTTATTTTAACTTTAGTATTTAATGTAAATAACAGCCAAAAAGCCTAAAAGACGCACTTATGCCAATTTCTCCACTTATTATTACGGCAAGCAGCATGATTAATGCATTAGGTCGTGGAAAAAATGCCACGCTTGCTGCCTTGCTCAATAATCATTCTGGCTTACAGCTTTCCAGCAACCTGGATTTTTCTACATGGCTTGGTCAGGTTGAAGGCGTTAATGATTATCCTCTTGAAGATTCACTTTTAACATTTAACTGCCGCAATAATCAGCTCGCTAAAATGACACTCGATAGCGATGATTTTCGCGATGCAATAAATAAAGCCAAAGTAAAATATGGTGCAGATCGTATTGGCGTTTTTTTGGGTAGCAGTACCTCAGGTTCCGAAGAAACTGAAAAAGCCTATTTACAACGCAACGAACAGGGTGAGTTACCAGCTGATTATGATTTTATGCATACCCACAACTTTACCTCGTTACTGGATTACACCCAGCAATCTTTAGGGCTGACGGGTGTCGGCCAGGTTATTTCTACAGCCTGCTCATCCAGCGCGAAAGTCTTTTCTGCTGCGCATCGACATATTGAGTCCGGATTTTGTGATGCCGCCATTGTGGGTGGTGTGGATACCATAACCCAGGTATCACTCTATGGTTTTCATTCATTGCAATTAACTTCAACTGAACCCTGTCGTCCATGCGATGAAAACAGGGACGGCATTAGTATTGGTGAAGCAGCCGGGTTTGCACTGCTTGAAACAACATCAAACGTGACATCATCTGATCTAAATATCATGTTAAAAGGGTATGGTGAAAGCAGTGATGCCTATCATATGTCGAGCCCTCATCCAGAAGGACGTGGTGCGGCGGATGCCATGCGCAAAGCATTGGCGAATGCTGATCTTTCCACAGATGAAATTGATTATGTCAATTTACACGGTACCGGTACTCCTGCTAACGATGCGGCTGAAGACAAAGCGGTAACAAATATATTTGGCAGTCAGACACCGTGTAGTTCAACTAAAGGCTGGACAGGCCATACCCTGGGCGCCGCAGGTATCACCGAAGCATTAATTTGTATGCTCATATTAGAAAACCAGTTTCTACCGGCTAATCTGAACTTAAAGGCGCGCGATCCTGCTTTACATATGAATATTTTATTAGAAAATTTAACTCAAGAAAATTCAATAACAGAACAAAGCATAAAAAATGTCATTACTAATTCATTTGGTTTTGGTGGCAGTAATTGCAGTTTAATTTTAGGCTTAAAACAATGAGCCTTAATACGAAACCTGTTTATATTAATACGCTCAGTATTGCCGCTGCCAATATGATTGGTCTTGAACAAGCGATGCCTGTTCTTACAGGTCAAACTCAATGGCAAACAGCTGAATTCCCAAAACTTGTTCCGCAATTATTACCCGCTAATGAACGTCGCCGTACCACCAATTACATTAAACTCGCGCTTCATGTTGCCGGCGAAGCAAACCTTACCGATCAACAACTCCCTGCTGTATTTGCATCATCCAATGGTGATTTTGAGATTTCCAATAATATCTGCGATACTCTGACAAAGGTTCCCAAATATATATCACCTACACAATTTCATAACTCTGTGCACAATGCACCTTCAGGTTACTGGGCGATTGCAGCAAAATCTCCGGCAGCATCAACCAGCATCTCAACAGGTGACACCACCTTTAGTAGCGGATTACTTGAAGCCGTTACACAGGTGCTGACCCAGCAAGAAGATGTTTTATATGTTGCTTATGATTTTCCTGCACCTGCACCACTCGATAAATTTAGCGATAGCCGTGAAGCATTTGCGACAGCTTTTGTTCTTAGTTTAAATAAAACTGAAAGTAGTTATGCAGGTATTAAACTTGATATTACTCGTAACAATATTGAAAAAAGCCAGTGTAGCAACAGCTCACTAACTCCTTTGCAAAACAGCAATCCTATTGCAGAAAGTTTACCGTTACTTGAAGCCGTATGCACAAAAAACACTGCGACACTTTATTTGCCCTATCTTAATAATTCAAAACTCATCGTTGATGTCACGCAATGATTAATCATGAAGAACTCTGTTGTTTAATCCCGCATAGTTATGATATGTGTTTACTGGATCGTGTTGATTTCTGGGATGATAATAAAATAGTTTGCTACAGCAAATCTCATTTTTTGCCAAACAATCCTTTGCGTCGTGAAGAAAATCTTTCTTCAGTACACCTGATAGAATATGCTGCTCAGGCAATGGCTGTTCATGGTGGTTTACATGATCGTGAGCAAGGATTAAAAATGACAGAAGGTTATTTAGCCGCCTTACGTGATGTTAAAATAGAATTATGTGACATTGATTTACTCAAAACTGAATTATGTATCAAGGCGACTAAAATACTTTCCCAGGAGGGTAATATGATTTACACCTTTAATGTATTCGCCGCTGAAAACGAATTAGTATCTGGACGAGCAACAGTTGTTGCTATTTCACACAACAAATAACTACATACGATTATGACTAATAAAATTAAACGAGCCCTGGTAACAGGTGGTAGTGGCGATATCGGTGAAGCCATTTGTTTAAAACTTGCTGCTTCTGGCTTGCATGTTGTTGTGCATGCCAACCAGAATATTGCCAGGGCCGACAGTGTTGTTGAAAAAATTAAATCAAGCGGTGGAAGTGCTGAATCAATAAGTTTTGATATCACACAGCAAGATATTTCTTTAGCCGCCATTGAAAAATTACTCGAACAGGGTCCTATTCAGGTTCTGGTTAACAATGCAGGACTTCATCAAGATGCGATCCTTGCGGGTATGAAACCTGAGCAATGGAACCAGGTTATTGATGTTAATTTAAATGGTTTTTTTAATGTTACCCAACCATTATTACTGCCTATGATGCAAACCCGCTGGGGACGAATCATCAATATGTCTTCGATCGCGGGTATTATGGGTAATCGGGGTCAGGCAAATTACGCCGCTGCAAAAGCGGGGCTAATTGGTGCAACTAAATCATTAGCGGTAGAAGTCGCATCACGTGGCATTACTGTCAATGCGGTTGCTCCCGGTATTATTGCAGGCAGTATGACTGAAGAAGTATTTGATAAAGATAAAATTAAAAAATTTGTACCCATGAACAGAATGGGAACAGCTGATGAAGTTGCATCATTAGTTAACTTCCTTGCTTCAGATAGTGCCGGGTATATTTCAAGCCAGGTCATTAGTATCAATGGAGCCATGATGTAAATGGTTCGCCAACAGTTTTTAACAGGCACTTCATTTTTTAAATTATTAAAAATATTATTTAAGCATCGAATCAGTACGAAATATTTTTTAGATATTATCCGCCTGGTAAAAGTTAGCCTGATTAGCTCTATTTTTAGTTTCATTGACAATATTTTATATCGCCGACGTATCAAAAACACGGCTATTATTGATTCTCCGGTTTTTATAATAGGTCACTGGAGATCAGGCACCACATTTCTACAAAAAATATTAGCTCAAGATCAACAGTTCGCAACACCTTCTTTTTATCAATGTGCTTTACCTCAAGCATTTTTATCTTCTGAAAAATTTATAAAATCAGCTATTAGTAAAACACTACCGCCTACACGTATTTTCGATGCAATGTCATTTGGTGTAGATGAACCTTTTGATGATGAGTTTGCGCTGTTAAAACTTACATCTAACTCTTACATGTTGCATTTTATATTTCCTGATAAAAGCTCGTTTAATGAACATCTTAAATTATATAAAATAAACAAAAAACGCTGGTCTAAATCATTTTTGTGGTTTGCAAAAAAAATCACATATGCAACAGGATGTCGTTTGCTATTTAAGTCCCCAATGAATACTCTTCGTATTAAAGAAATACTTAAATTATTTCCAGGCGCAAAATTTATATATATTTATCGTCGCCCGGAGGATGTTTTTATCTCAAGCTTACATCAAGCGAATAAATTATTTGAACATAACAAATTAACAGCCAATAAAACTGACTCTGGTAAATTTATATTATCAAGATATATATCATTGCTTAACGCATATAGCGAAGATAAAAAATTAATTCCAAAATCACATCTTATAGAAATAGCATTTGAGGAACTTGAGAAATCACCTGCCGAAATGACCAGGTCAATTTACAGCAAGCTTGCTATTGATGGATATAGCAAAGCAGAGGCTAATATTTCAGCTTACTTATACTCTACTCGTAATTATAAAAAAAATATCTACAAGATAACTAACAAAGAGCGCGCTTTAGTAAATAACAGATGGGATAAAGCATATAAGATGTTTAATTATAGACATATCGACACATAGCTTTCTTGCAGTATTGTGAGCTTTAACTAATTCTACTTAACATATTTTTATTATTAGTTATCCTGGCCCAATACTTACCAGTCAAATACCAATGCACATGTAATGCTTCTGTCATCAACTTAACCATTAATAATAAATCCATGCTTAATTTTTCTTCGGCAGCGCAAAGTTCGACTTCTAATCCAAAACCATTGGCCATTTGTTTGGCGCGCGCTAAATGATATCGATTAGAAACAATCACAATTTTTTTATTTTCTATTTTTAAAAATGAAATAGCGTTTCTAATATTTTCAAGTGTATTGCGTGATGTTTGTTCGAGATGAATACGTAATGGGTCTATTTCAAATTTCTCAAGAAAGTCTTTTCCTGCATGCGCTTCTGTAATGATAGCGTCACCTGTTTTTCCGCCCAGAATAATAACCTGTGAGTCATCATCTTCATTCAAAATAGCATTAGCGCGTTTCAGACGCTGCACATATTCATAATCAGGTTTATTCTTTTGTAATTTTTTACCTAATACAAATACCATAACATCATTATCACAATAATGTGTTTCATTCTTTGCCGTTAAAAATATTTTCCTTAAACACAATACATACGACAACCCTGCTGTCGCTATCACCACGAGTGTTGATAATAGCAACATGGCGTAACCATCTATATCTATTTTATTTTCTTGCTTAGGTAACATTTCATTTTGTCACGGCGGGTTTTTCTACATCGAAAGGATTGATAAAAGAACGATACAAGCCTTTAAGATACATACCTCTGGAAATTAATGACCTGGCAACCATTAAAGTAATCAGGGTAATGTCTGCAACACCACGGAAGTGACTTGGCCGTGCTCCTTTTTTGTATACAGCAGGTATTTTAACAGGATGGCTATAGATATTTTTTTGCGCGGCCTTAATTAATATTTCACTTTCAAAGACAAACCCATGTTTTGTCGAAATCTTCAAATCATTAAATAAGGCTGCGGGATATAATCGAAAGCCAGACTGGCTGTCATGAATAGGATAAGCGGCAGCCCATGCGATCCAGAAGTTAGCAAACTTGTTAGCATAATAGCGTTTTGCCGGAATGGCAGATTTATCCGCCAGGCGTGCGCCGATAATGATATCTCTGGGGAAATCGTTGGCTTTTTCTAGTAGCAAGAGGATATCTTCAGGAGCGTGCTGCCCATCACCATCAAGCGTAATAATGGCATCAACACACATTTCCAATGCTGAGCTAAACCCATCCCATAAGCTTGCAGCTTTGCCTTTATTGGTTTCATGCTTTATCAGGGTTATACCTAGGCCGTCAAGTTCACCAATGGTGTTATCCGCTGAACCATCATCAACGACAATGACTTTATCGCTCTGATTTAAAGCGCGTTCTACAATATTTCGGATGGTCGCTTCTTCATTGTATGCAGGAATAACAATGGCAAAATTGTTAATTTTATTATTCTGATGCATACTAACCTCTAAAGAAAAAACGCTATATAATTGAAAACATTGTAATAAATTTCTATCGAAAGGGAAAATATATTATGAAAATTAAACAAAATTACGTCGTCATTATAGCGACTGCATTGTTATTAATATTAGCTGGCTGCCGAGCTAATCCTATCTTAAATATTGAAGACGCACCCATTGAAATTACTGGTAAACATTCCTCAAATGATATCAAAAAAGCCATTATTCGTGCTGGTGCGGGGCTAGGCTGGACCATGAAAGCAAAAGAATCAGGGCATATTGTTGGTACATTATTTTTGCGCAAGCATGTCGCCATTGTTGATGTTAAATACACCAATAAAGCCTACAGTATTACTTACAAAGATAGCCAAAATCTGGATTTTGATGGCAGCAATATCCATAAAAACTATAATAGCTGGGTACAAAATTTAAACCGCCAAATACAGGCACAATTATCCGCCCTTTAATTCTCATAATATAAAAGGCAGTCATTACTGCCTTTTTATATTGCTTAAATACTAAATAATATTTCTCCTAAGCCACCTCTGACTCATCATCGTTATCAAATAAATATTGAATTTGTTGTAATGAATCATCAATACTAAATGATACTTTTTTTGATAAGACATCTAATAATACAATTGCATTGACTGCTGCATCTTTTTTTATTGCTCCACGTATCCTTTCTGCTATAAACCGATTTACATTCTGAATTTCCTGGTACTGTTTTTTTAATTCCATCAATGAATCGTTATCTTTGTTATGTCCTTTATTTTCAAAATAGTTTTTTAAAAATGTTGCCGATACCGCGCGGAAAATTGTTTCTTCATGTGTTGCGAGCGGAAGATGAAAACGCGCAAGTGGTCTTAAAAACTTCATTTTTGGACAGGCGCTACTGCTCATCAACAGACCTAATAATGAACTTACTGCCCGCTGCAAACTTGTATGAGCATGCACTTCACGTTCTGCAGAAGTAACAGTGACATCAACCTCATCATAAGATGAAAGATCCTTACACCAGTAAATAATTGGAACGAGATTTACCGCTAATGGACAATATAAATAATCTTCACTGGTTAATGGACAATTTAGACATTGATGAACTTCAAGCTGTGCCCAATCAGGGTAATGACTGCCATCCGGTAATTCTGAGCGCAAACTCTTACTATTAAAATCAACCTGGAACTCTTTATGATTGCCATCGTGAAAATCAAATTGATAATTATAATAGATCTTATACACAATAATTGCTGCCTCTCTTGTGCAACTATGAATATCAACTATACAAGCACCTGGAGAATCCGTTTATAAAAGAAACGATTATTAACAATTGCTATAGATATATGTGATATGAATCATGCACAAAGTATGACCGGTTTCACAATCTTAATTTATTACTTTTCTGAATTCGTTCTCATAATCTTTATTGAAATTTATCTTTATTTTAATGTTATATGATAGATATTTTCTTTAAACAGCAACATATTGAACTAAAATAGAGTTAAGGTTTAAAACAATCAGGTAGATTATAAAATTAATTTTTAATCACTGAGGACACTATGAGTTCAGATAATCCGTCAAAATATGAACATGAACCCGGCCATGATCTTCATTTAGAACATGAAGACCAGACTATTCGTTTTTTACATCGGATAATAAGAGTCGCAGTAAAAATACTTGCTGTACTTATGGTTCTTGTTATTGTCTGGGGTATTGGTGATGTTATTTATGTTTTATACCAGCGTCTAGCCGAACCGCCATTCCTGCTTCTACAAATTAATGACATCCTTGCAACATTTGGTGCATTTTTAGCAGTACTTATAGCAATCGAAATCTTTATTAATATCAGCATGTATCTCAGCACCAATGTAATACCAGTGCGCCTGGTTATTGCTACTGCGCTTATGGCGATTTCCCGAAAAGTAATTATTTTTGATTTCGATAGAATAACACCGCAATATATTTATGCTACCGCTGCAGTAGTTTTGGCATTGGGGATAACATACTGGTTAATTACAAAAAAAAATACTTAGCTATCGCTTAAGGAGTGACATTAATACCTGATACTATTCTTAATATTTTAATATGCAGCCTGGCAGTTATTACGACCATTTTCTTTCGCTTTATACAATGCTTTATCGGCGCGTACAAATACGCTTTCCCCATCTTCATTATTTCTCACTTCTGCAAAGCCTGCTGACACTGTCACATTGACTCGCTCTTCACGAAAATGAAAATTACTTGTCTCGATTAATTCTCTTAACTTATCGGTCACTAATTGCGCTGCTTTTAAATCCGTAGCCGGTAAAATTGAGACAAATTCTTCACCACCGTAGCGTGCGATAAAATCTGTTTCTCGCATATTTTTATTTAATATTGTCGCGACTAGTTTCAACACCTGATCACCCGCGGCATGACCATAAACGTCATTGACCTTTTTAAAAAAATCAATATCCCAGACAACAAGGGTGAATGGATTTTTATTACGACGGTAATTAGCCAGTTCAAGACTTAATCTTTCTTCATAAGCCAGTCTGTTTGGTATTTCTGTTAATACATCCCGCAAAGTTTGTTGTTTTTCTTTTTCAATTTGTTGCTTGAGTTCTGCCGATTCTCTCTCCATTTCCTTAACTTGTTTTTTTAATTGTTCTATTACTGAAATGGCTTCCTGATTTTTGCCACCTTCAGTTGAAATAAAGTTGTCAACATGATTGCGCAATAATATTACCCGTGACTGAATGGCTGTTTTTAATTCATCAAGGTTATTGATATTACTAATACCTTCTTCCATTGATTCCATTTCTGTTTTCATTCCATCTGCCATTTCCTTTCCGTGTAAATGAGTCAGCTCTCTTATTCTTGCCGTTTCTCTTATGTCTTTATCCAGCTCATGTAAACGACCGGTTAACTGTTTTAAAAAATCTTCAATTTCTTTCTTTTCTTTTTTTACCCTGTCAAGAACATCTGCTGTTATTCCTACTGTTTGCTCCAATGAGATTAGAAACACATCTTCATTTGCTGATTGGCTCAATTTCCTTTTTATTAAATTAGCTTCAACCTGCAAATCGGCAGGTAAAATCATTTTCTCTAACAGAGCGGCTAAACTCTTTACGGCGCCATCTAAATTCAAGCCTTTTTCTGCAGTGATTCCTTTCGTTGTCTCTATTATCTTTTCTTTTGGCTCATTATTTTTTTTCAATACTGATGATAAGAAACCTTTATCTTTCTTTTTCTCGGCAACTGATAACGAATTAACAAGTAATTTAGCCATTTCGTTAATGAAAGGAGATATTTCTTTTGTTGAAGATGTTTTTGAAATATTTGCTGAAACTTTTGAGAGTTTATTTTCTATTTTTCCTGCGGGCTTAACTTGTGAAATAAAATCAACAAACAGATCCCTGGCTTCATTTTTTTTCTTTTCACGCAAAGCATCTAAACCAAGGATGCTATCGGCAACCTCATCGATGGCTTTTTTTAATTTATTTGCCGCAACACCTTTATTGATAGCATCACGTAATACGCTTAATTGTTGATTAAGCTTTAATGAAGAAGTATCTGCTGCATTTGTCAGGTGGGAGATTAATGCACGTAAGTTTCTTTCACTGTCAATCCATTGTTGCTCTTTTACTTCCAGTTCTTCCAGGCTGGCTAAATATTTTGTTTTCCATTTATCACTCGAAGTGGAATCATCAATGTCTGTATATTTATTTTTTGCCATTTCATGCTACTTCCGTAGTTTTACCTATCTGGCTTGCAGTGATTAATGGCTTCTGCTTGATCTTAAGAGTTTCGGGTAATTTCACTTCCATCATAATAGGCAGGTGATCTGAACATGCATGCTTCAATGACTTTGCTGTAACAACCTCAAGTTCAGAAGTGACCAAGATGTGATCAATATGATGTTGTGGTCGCCAACTTGGGAATGTATGCACTTCTTCCAGCGGTTCATGTAATTTTGTTTCACTAAATAGATGGCGCATTTCAGCACTATCCACTTTGCAATTCAAATCGCCCATCACTATGGCATGTTCATATTGATTAACTTTCTCACTAATCATTGCCAGCTGCCGTAAGCGAGCGCGTTTACTAAGCGCGAGATGTAAAACAAACACCGCTAAGGTTTCTTTTTCAGTGCCATATTTAGCAAGAATCGCTTGTCTGCCAGGTATTAAGCCTGGCAATTTAATATTTTCTATTTCATAAGGCTTTAAACGGCTTAACAAACCATTACTGTGTTTTGCAATATGCCCCAGATTACGATTGACCTGATGATACCAATGAGGAAACCTGGCGCGATCTGCCAGGTATTCTGTTAAGTTAATGTAGTTACTGCGTAAACTGCCAGCATCTGTTTCTTGCAGGCCTACGATGTCATACATCTCTAAAAAATTGATCGTATCATCAAGATTAGACAGACGCTGTGAATGAGGAATTAAGTGTTTCCAGCTACCTGTAAAATAATGACTTGGCCGGCTTGTCTTAATTCCAACCTGAAGGTTGTAACTTAAAATTCGTAATGTTGTGCTTGTTGCTATATTGGACAAACCATTTCACCTAACTTGCCAGTGAGCTTTAAGTTTTCGCTATAATCTACCGGACAATCAATCACACTCACTGTGTTATCTGCCAGTGCCTTTTTCAAGGTCGGTAATAAGTCTTCACCCTTGGTAATACGATAACCCTTTGCACCAAAAGATTCTGCATATTTCACAAAGTCTGGATTATTAAAATCAATATTTGATTTTCTTCCAAACTGGTTCATTTGTTTCCATTCTATTAATCCGTAGGCTGAATCATTCCAGATCAAAATAACTATGGGTGTTTTTATACGTAAAGCCGTTTCAATTTCCTGTGAGTTCATCAGGAATCCTGCATCTCCGGTGACAGCGACTATGCTGCGATCTGGAAATGCGAGCTTGGCGCCAATTGCACCGGGTACAGCAATACCCATACTGGCAAAGCCATTTGAAATAATACAGGTATTGGGGAATTCACAACGGAACATGCGTGACATCCACATTTTATGTGCACCCACATCGGAGATTGCAATATCTTCCATCTTCATTGCCGTACGTAAATCCCAGATAATTTTTTGTGGCTTCATCGGCACACAATTATCATCTTTGTGCTGATTCATATCCTCAATCAAAGCATTTCTTAAAGCACGCATCGCGTTACCTGTATTCGGGCTTGCGATATTCATAATGCGTAACAAGGAATGTTTAATGTCACCCACTACA
This sequence comes from Gammaproteobacteria bacterium, assembly GCA_026197095.1. GTDB lineage: Bacteria > Pseudomonadota > Gammaproteobacteria > UBA6429 > Thiohalophilaceae > JAGLTQ01. The sequence continues at coordinate 32,831 of JAPHTF010000108.1, read as the reverse complement.
CCACAACTCACTGGATAATAAGCATCAACTTCCGCAGGTGACTGGTCGATGTGAATAATGATGCGATCTTTTGTTGGATGCCAGAGATAGGGATGATACTCAACCAGATCATAGCCAATACAAATAATGACATCGGCTTTACTAAAACCACAGCTGACATAATCATTTGCTTGCAAACCGGCACTACCTAATGCCATTTTATGTTTAAAAGGAATCACACCTTTTGCCATAAATGTATTGGCAACAGGAATGCGTAATTCTTTTGCAAAACTATCTAACTGTTTCCAGGCCTTACCACGCACGACACCATTGCCGGCAAGGATAATGGGATTTTTTGCATTTGAAATGAGTTCTGCGGCACGATCAACCCGCTCACCAGGAGGCTCAGGGGTATGTGCATGTTTTACCGGTAAAGGTTCATCCTCAATTTCCATCTCGGCAATATTTTCAGGAAACTCAATAAAACACGCACCGGTTTTTTCAGTTTGTGCGACCTTAAATGCTTTGCGAACCACTTCAGCAATAATATCTGGAGTTAATAAACGCGAGGAATATTTGGTAATGGGTTGAAACATTTGTTCCAGATCCAGCACCTGGTGGGATTCTTTATGCAGCCGATGTGTACTGGCCTGACCTGCTATTGCTATCATAGGAGCATGATCCATATTGGCATCAGCCACTCCGGTGATCAGGTTCGTTGCGCCTGGTCCAAGAGTTGCCAGACAAACTCCGGCGCGGCCGGTTAAGCGGCCATAAACATCGGCCATAAATGCCGCTCCCTGCTCATGCCGTACTGTAATAAATTTTATTGATGAGTCGAGTAAGGCATCCATCATGTCCAGGTTTTCTTCACCTGGAATACCGAAGATGTATTCAACACCCTCGTTTTCCAAACACTTTACAAATAATTCTGCCGCTTTCATTTCTTATTCCTTTTTACCTATTAACCCTATCGGCTTCATCTTTATAAACTTAAATCACGTTAAAAACTTAAAACAGAATGCTATTTTTTTGATTCTTTCTTAATCAAGAAATCCAGAACTTTAAGCATGCCTTGACGGCCACCGGCCATAGGGCCATCCGTTCTATATTTACCATTAACAATTAAGGTAGGTACACCATCTAATTGATAACGTTTTGATAAAGTTGCTGCGCGACTCACCTTGGTATTCACCGCAAAGGATTCAAACGTATTATTGAAATCTTCAGCCGAAACACCAAATCGGGCAAAAAATGTCCTTAAAGCATTTTTATTATCCAGGCGCTTTTTATGTTTATGAATTTCTTCAAAAAAGGCTTCATGAAATTCATGTTTGCCATTGTCATAAAGCCCCAGTGTTTCTGCCGCATAATAGGCGCGTGCGTGTAATGCCCAGACTGAATTAAAAACGGCGGGAACCCGAACAAATGCCACATTATCCGGTTTATTTGCTAACCATTTGTTTAGATCTGGCTCAAAATGAAAGCAATGTGGGCAGCCATACCAAAATAACTCAACCACCTCGACTTTATCCCTGGTGATCGTAGGTTGTGCGGGTGATACACGCTTATATTCGATTCCTTCATCTATCGCAGCAATTGCCACATTGCTAAATAAAGCAGCCATTAGCATTGCCATAAATAATTTACATTTCATTGTTATTAACTTCCTTTACAATATTCTTTATAATTTCAGGGTATTCAATCTCAGGAATAAGCGCAAGCTACCGTTAGCATTACCCACACTTAGCCAGCAAACAGCCTTAAAATTTGGCCTTATCAATATTCAGGAGTTCCACCATGCCACATCAACGCAGTACAGAACAATTCGACCTCAACGATGTGCTTTGTCAGAATAAATTCTGTGAATCTCTCACTATTCGAGAAGTTAATACTTTTCTTGAATTTACTGAAGCAGTTTCTTATAAAAAGGGTGATGTAATCGCGAATATTGGTGAAATAGGTGACGCGCTCTTTTTTGTTATTGAAGGTGTGACCGGTTTATTCCATGAGAACCAGGGCAAGGAAGTTGAAATTGGTGAACTTGAAGCGGGTGAACTCATGGGCTCGATGTCATTTTTTGATGGCAAACCTCGTTCAGCCCGTATCCGTGCTATGAGTGCAGATACCAAATTGCTCCGTATCTCTAAAACAATGTATAACCGCTTACGCGTTGAGCACCCTTACATATCAGTATTGTTACTTGAACAGGCCATTATGAGCCTGGATCACCTCTTCCGTGGTGTCAGTATCGATATTGCCAGTTTTAACCAATATATGTATGGCGGATTAATGCGCTAGGATTGTATGTCCGGTCTTTGCCCGACAGCAATTATCTTTCTTTTGCTTGTAAAAGAAAGGTACCAAAGAAAAAGACACCCGGAAACTTGTTGGAATTTCCAATTCCAATCCCCTCACATAAAACTTAAATCCGGCACTCGCTAACTCGGTGTAAAATCACTACGTGTCTCATCCAACATGCCCTGCACGCGCGCTGCGCGTTCTGGTTACGCTTAGCAAAACGTCTTATCCGCTCAAACATTAAATACATAGACGTATTAATGTCATGGAGGCCAAGGATGACCGAGAATGACCGAGAATGATTGAGCTCGCTATGATCCTGATTTAAATTTTTCCTCGACTGCGTTTAACGGGAATTGAACACTTAGATAGTTTGGAAAAATTATTGTTAATGTCTGCTTTCGGCATTAACGGACATTCTACACTGATTTATTTATTACTCAGATTTTTTTCCAAGCATTTGCACAACAGCTCCCGTTCCATTATGGAATTTACCTTCAATTACTTCACGGATGCGCTCTTGTAAATGAAGGAACTCCATCCCAATAAACTCATCACTCAATGATTGAACATTCATCATCATGTCCGCAGTTGCAGGTCCACCGGTTTTGTACTCAAGTTGCAGAGGTGTATAAGCTTCAAGTAACAGCATGCCACCCTGGCGTAAACCCATTTTACAACGACGATGCACATCTGCTCTTGATGTTGGCGGGAGATGACAAAAAATTGAAACAATAACATCCCATTGTTCTACACCAATATCAAAGTCCGCAAGATCTTGATGAGCTGTTGTGATATTAACGCCACGTGATTTTGCAAGTTTATTGGCTTTAGCTAATCCAACTTCAGACAGATCGACGGCTGTAACATCAAATCCCTGTTCCGCTAACCAGACCGAGTTTCGTCCTTCACCATCTCCAAGACATAAGACTTTACCTGCAGGTAACTTATCTAACATTGAAACCAAAAAATCATTCGGTTCTATACCATAAGCATATGTCTCAGTACTGTATCTCTGGTTCCACACGTTATACTCCTTAACAAATAAAATGGGAGGAACGCTAACTTAGAATAAGCATTCCTCCTTTGATTTATATGATTACCAGCCCATATGTAAATAAGCCCAGATACGTTCTACGTTCATTGGTAACCACTGTTCATATGAACGCCAATGCTTGTATTTAGGTAGTTTGACCAACTTACGTAATTTATCTGGACTATGCGTACCTTTATCCCATTCCACTTTTACTGCGGCGATAAGGTCTTCCAGGTACATACGTTGTTCTTTAACTACTGCAGCTGGATCGATAGCAGGTTGATTTTCTGGACCATGAGCTGAAATAACGTAATCAAAATCCAGTTGTTCGATTTCTTTTAGTGATCGAATCCATTCATCAGGCCAGAAATCTGGCATGCTTCTAAAAGCAACACGTCGAGGTGTAACAATATCAACAACAAACAGTATTTTTTCTTTCGGTAGCATCATAACCACGAGGCTTTCACCATGGTTTGGACCGAAGTATTTAAGTTCTATTGTTCTACCACCAAGTTGCAATGTGTACTCACTATCAAAAGTAATATCTGGAAGCGGTGTTACAGCACTTGGATGATCGCCAAGTTCTTTTAAAATATTTTTATGTCCAATAAATTTCGCACCTTCTTCTTTAAAGATATTACCACCGGAAATGTGATCATGATGATTATGGCTGTAGACAACATACTTAACAGGCTTATCTGTGATCTTACGAATTTCATTGCGTAATAGCTTGGCCGCTTTTGGGTTTAATGGGTCAGTAACAATGACGCCCTCATCGGTAACCATAAATATGTTTCGATAAACCCACCAGCGAAATACATATAAGCCATCACTCACTTTTTTAACGCTGTGTCCAAAAGGCTGTCCGCCCATAGGTTCTTTCGTCGGGAAGTCAGCAGACATTGCCGTGGATGAAAACAACAGGCTAAGTACAAAAGTAAACTTTAATAATAGATGTTTCATTTTTTTATCCTCTTTTTATTCTCATAGTTAATTTCAGATTTAATCGTGATGATGCTTAAGCCCCAGTCGTCATTTGCTTCAACACGTTATCCTTCCTGATAAAATGATGGTGCAGGGCTGCGCCAACATGTCCTACTACTGATACAACTAATAAAATCCATACGGTGCCATGCACACCACGGAAGAATTTTGCAAGTTCAGGGGCTTTTTCCAGGAAAACAGGAAATTCAAAAAGTCCAAAGAAGCTCACCGGGATACCAGCAGCCTGGGACATCATGATTCCTGACAAGGGTTGCGCGAACATCAAGGCATAAAGAAACCAGTGCATTCCCCTGGCCAGCATTGTTTCTTTTGCAGTGGTACCAGCGGGAAGATCAGGTGTTTCATTGAGCAGCTTCCAGACAAAGCGCAGCATTATTAGCATTAAGATAACGGCACCAAATGACTTGTGCATCCCTGCGGCCTGGAGTTTCTCCGCGCCTTTAGGCATAGCGGCTAGAAAATTACCCGCGATAATTGAAAAGGTGAGCATCAGGAATAGCACCCAGTGGAAGGCTTTTGCGACAATTCCGTATGTATTAGCAGTATTCTTTAACATGATATTTCTCCGAATAACTCATAGCATTTGTATTTAATGGATGGCTCGAACCCGACAAAGGATCGATTCACGTTTTAAAACAGTCTATACCTATATTTTTTCAACATAAACGTGCTATAAAGAAACTTATTGTTTCTAATTCTTTAATAATATGACTATTCTTCCTTACTTAGAGACGTTTGCCACGGTAGTTGAAAAGGGCAGTTTTACTGCTGCGGCCGATGCGCTAGGCATTTCAAAGCCAGTAGTGAGCAAGCAGGTTTCCCAGCTGGAACAGCATTTGGGCGTGCAACTGATGCAGCGCACTACCAGGCGTCTGCACTTAACCCATGCCGGGGAAGTCTTTGCCAGTTATTCAAAACGAATAATGGCGGATGTTAGGGAGGCCGAGCAGTCCGTTTTGCCATTACAAAGTGAGCCACGTGGCAGGTTGCGCATATCTGCTCCCGAGAGTCTTGCTCTTTCTTTGCTTCCTGAAGTGCTCTTAAATTTTCAGCAAAAATTCCCTACGCTTGAGCTTGATGTCCATATATCAGGTCGCTTTGTAGATCTTATAGAAGAAGGGATTGATGTAGCGCTTCGGGTTGGTGAGATGGAAGATTCAAGCTTAATTGCTCGTTTGTTAATGCCGTGTAGTTTTCATGTCTGCGCATCAGCAAAATACCTTGAAAAAAATGGCTCCCCTCAACATCCAGATGAACTCAGTAAACACAATTGTCTTATTTATTCACAAGGTCAGAGATCAGCTAACTGGGGTTTCAAGGATAAGGATGGGAAAATATTGAATATAAAAGTTGAAGGCAATCTTCATTCGGATACTGGTAATTTATTAATGAAGGCTGCACTCAATGGTAACGGAATATTTATTGCACCAACATACATGGTTACTAATGCTTTAAAAGAAGGTCAATTAAAAACAGTTTTAGACGACTACACCTCTGCTATGCCTGGCTTATATGCGGTATACCCTTACAGTAAGCTCGTCTCTGTAAAGGTCCGTGCATTTGTTGATTTTCTTGTTGATGCCTGGAAGGTATAAATTTTGTATCCCTGAAATAACTATCTCGTACTAGCTCAGTTATTATCAGGTAGTTTGTCCGCTTAAGAAGCTTTGCTTGGCGCAAGTTGCGCGACCAGGACATGGAATGTTCAGGGAGTGCCTGATGAACACAAAGTATTCTGATGTCAGTGCCCGTTTTATGCGAGCATTGAGGGCAACCGAGTAAAACGAGGTCAAGACTCTGGGTGTCTTTCTTTTTTGGTCACTTTTCCTTGGACAAATAAGAAAAAATAACCCGGCTGTCCGGCGCGGCCAGAACGTATGGTATACGTTAGGGTCATACTGACAAACCTCGTAGAGGTTTATTAAGTCAAATCGGACATATAAATAAAAAGTCGGGCTAAAGCCCGACCTACAAAAAATCTAGATTCCGGATCAACAATTTACAATTCACCGTAAGAATGCAAACCCGAGAGGAACATATTCACCCCGACAAATGCAAATAAAGTCACAAACAAGCCAATCACCGCCCACCATGCCAATACGGGGCCACGCAAACCTTTCATCAGACGCATATGCAACCAGGCTGCATAATTTAACCAGACAATCAGCGCCCAGGTTTCTTTAGGATCCCACGACCAGTATCCACCCCAGGCTTCAGCTGCCCACATGGCACCCAGGACCGTCGCGATGGTAAAGAAGGCAAAGCCTAAAGCGATGGACTTGTGCATTACATCATCCATCATGTCGAGTGAAGGCAAGCGTGCTGCAACCCTACCCTGAGGGTTTCGTTTTACCGCAACATCTTTTATCAGGTAAGCCACACCAATCATGGCGGCTAGCGCAAAGGCACCATAACCAACAAAGTTAGCCGGTACATGTATTTTCATCCAGTAACTTTGTAACGCAGGAACCAATGGCTTAATTTCAGCAGCATCTCTTTCAAAGTGGTACCAGAGTAAAAATGCAATAGCTGCGGTAATCACTAATAAAACAAACGCACCCATCGAACGGGTTTCATATTTTTTTTCATAATAGAGATAAATCAGTGCGGTGATAATGGCAAACAGAATAAATACTTCGTATAAATTACTAACGGGGATATGGCCAACATCAATACCGTGTAAATAAGTTTCACGCCAGCGTACCAGTAAACCAATGAATCCCATCGCTGTTGCAGCCCAGGTCATTGCAGTGGCAACTTTTCCGGTGAACGCATTGCCAGAAAATAACTCCACAAAATATGCCACTGTGGCCATAACAAATAAAGCACTCATCCACATCGTGGCTGATTGCCCTGAAAATAAAAACTTTAAGAAAAAGTTATTTTCAGCAGCGGCAAGGTCATTACCGTATAAATTAATTGCAAACAAACTTAATACGGCAATATAAAACATTAAAGCACGCATCGGTTTCCATACCCAGCCGATTGCAATAAGCGAGATAGCCGTGCCAAATAAAATTCCTACTTCATAACCATCCATTAAGCCTGAGTATTTTTGAAAGGCAAAAATACTGCCAGCAATGAGTAATATGGCGAAAATCCAGTCAACTATATTTAGCTGTTTATAAAATGGCGGTTGCATTTCAACATTCATATATTCATTGGGTACAGACATTTTTCTTACCTTACCTTGTACTTAATTAAACATCTCATGATGTAATTTTTACTGCATGACTTTTCAACTGTTCAAACTCTACAGCAAAGTCACGTTGATTTCGATTGCCCGAGCCAGCAAATGTAATCATTAACTGTCCATTTTCAGGTTTTAATATTAGCCAGATACGTTGATATGAAATATAAAACATCATAAAAATACCGATGATTAACATTAAACAACCCAGGTAAAAAATATTCTGTCCGGGATGACGGGTAATTTGAATTCCAGAAGATTCACGATGTTTAAAATCTGCAAGCTGAAGATAAACAGGGGAGCCATAGGCACCAATTCCCGCGAAAGCTGAAATAGCATCTTCATAAAACTGGTTATCGAAATCACTGACATCTTTTTCAGTCTCTACGCCTTCCTGCTTTAACAAAGCAATATATGTGTTCTGCAAAAGATTCTGTAAAATCTTAACATAGGCTTGCGCAACATCAACCTGCTTGTCTTTAGGGACTTTATTTTTAATATCCCGTTCAATCGCACTATATCCCCCCTGGTTAAACAGGGTTAATAAATTCATCATTGAATTAACAACGTCGTCTTGCAATTTTTTATCTGTTTTATTTACATCACTCATTGCCGCTTTGACACTGTCTTGCGCAATTCGTTTCGCTCTTATTGGATCATGTAATAAAGCATGAAAGGCCATAAAACGATCTAAACTGTCTTTATTGTCAGCCGGTATATGTAAATAGCGAAAAGGTTCAGCAACAGTACTGCGCATACCCGAAAGGTAAAAACGACGCTTATCTTGTGTCACCGGCAACATGTAATTATGGTATTCATTTGCAACACCACTGGCATCACGCACCTTGAAAGTAAAACTTGGGCCAAAGTTCTTAAAACGTTTTCCTGTTACGGCTTTTTCTTCTTCTGTATTTGGAAAAATGTTGAACATTTTAAAGTCATCCACTTCAAGTCGATATTTTCCAAATAAAGTATTTAAACTACGGTTTTCTTTTACCGCAATATCTATATCCAGTGTTTGAAGTTTTTGGCTATGAAATGGCCATGCACGTAATGTAAGATTCGAACCACCATCACCAAAGCTTGCCTGGTATAAAGCATAACCACGATAAATTAACGGATGGTTTACTGAGATCGTTTGTTCTAAAGGTTCATCAAGTTGATCATCATGAATAATAAGATCGCTTTCGAATGATTTAGGCATACCTGAGGTGTAATGTTCTACACGAAAATCTTTTAATTCAATAGCAAAAGGAAGCTCCTGAACCAGGTAACCATCTCTTACATTTAAAAATACAATATTGCTTGAGCCGCCTTCAGGTAATGAAATAGATCCTCTGAATGAAATGGAGTCCTGAGGTTTTAAGCGTGATATTTTAGGTACTTTATCCGCACGAATATCCCTGGTTTCAGGAATAATTTGGCCTGTCCATTCTTTAATCGTTAAACCAAAACCACCATCAAGAAAGCTGCCAATACAAAGAACAATAATTCCAACATGGGTGAATATGTAGCCGCTACGATTCCAGCGACCTTTCATACCCGCGATAACACGATGATCTTCATGATCTTTAATACGCGTACGAAAACCTTTTAGCTTTAAAAAATGCTGTATAATTTTTTCGACTTCTTCTGCTTTTTTTTCAGTTGTCCACGATTGTGTATTGCTCATTAAGCGTAAGGATTTTTCTTTTACGTTTAATCGAAACTGCTGCATATCTCGCAACATGATTGGTGTATTTCGATAAATACAAACACTGGTGCTTAAAACCAGAAAAATTAATAACGCGAGAAACCACAAGGCGCCATAAATATTATATAAACCCAGTGTTTGAAAAACTTCATGCCAGAACGGGCCGAACTTAATGATGTAATCATTATAAGGCTGGTTTTGCTGTAATACTGTCCCTATGACTGAAGCAAAAGCAATCGCAACAAGTATTGTAATGGCTAAATTCATTGAGCCAAAAAACTCAAGAATTATATCCAGACGAGAATGTTTTTTATTAGGTTTATTCACAGCGATTTTCTTTTCACTTTATTAAACAAGACACATAAAAAAGGGCGGTTTATTAACCGCCCTTTTTTATGTTTATTCATCTTTAGCAAACCCGGAAGGGCTAAAAAATAATGAATTAATGTAAACCAGAAATGTATGAAGCAACAGCTTGTATTTCTTTGTCGCTCATTTTTTCTGCAACACTTTGCATCATTTTATTCATATCATTATTACGTGCACCTTCACGAAAATCTTTCATTGCTTTTTCAATGTATGCAGCGTGTTGGCCACTTAACATTGGAAATTTCGCTGCTGGGTTACCTGCTCCAGTCGGGCCGTGACACGCGATACATGCTGCAACACCTTTTTTCTTGTTGCCACCACGATATAGTTTTGCACCTGCTGCGGCTAACTTCTCATCAGCTGCACCTTGTGAACCAGGTTGACTTGAAAAATATGCCGCAAGATCATCCATATCCTGTGAACTCAAGGCTGCTGCCTGAAAACTCATTAATGGATCATTACGTTTTTTATCTTTAAAGTCAGCCAATTGCTTGACGATATATGATGCGCTTTGTCCAGCAAGTTTAGGCCATGTTGGATTTGCACTATTACCATCAGCACCATGGCAAGCAGCACAACTTACTGATTTCGCTTTACCTGCTGTTGCATCACCTGCGGCAACGCTAACACCCGTTAATGCCATTGAAGCAACAATGGCGATTAAAGTTTTATATATCATGAGAAATTAACTACCCTTAAATTTATTAATTTATTTATTTAGATTCGTCAACCATGTAAGCAACTGTTGATTTTATTTGATCATCTGTCAGGTTCATACGGCCGCCTTTAGGAGGCATAGCTTTAAAACCTTTAGTAGCATGCATGACTAATGTATCCATCCCTTGGGCAATACGTGGTGCCCATGCTGCTTTATCACCTAGTTTTGGTGCATTCGCAGCACCCGTCATGTGACAAGCCTGACATGCAGTACGATATGTTTTGATATCAGCTTGTGCTGAAGACATCATGCTCATTAAAGCAACTGTAGCAATTGATACTGAAGCTAATTTTTTCATTGTAAACTCCTTAGCAAATATTCAATTATTTTATATTAATTTCTCTACATATGTTCTGTTTGTGACATGCCAAAGTAGATAGGTCGCAATCTGCAATCAACGTTTTATAAACCATGTGAGATTAACGACCATTAATATTATTTAGATTCAGCAACCATGTAATCAACTGTAGCTTTAATTTCTGCATCCGATAAATCCATGCGACCACCTTTAGGGGGCATACCCTTAGCAGTACCTTTAAGTGCGCTGGTATATAAAGCATCCATACCTTTAGCAATGCGATCTTTCCACGCCGCTTTATCACCTACTTTTGGGCCTGGTGCGCCATATGCGTGACAAGCTGCACATGCTGTGCGGTAAGTCTTAACGTCCGCTTGTACAGCAGACATCATGCCTAATAAGGAAACTACTGCGATTGAAACTGAAACTAATTTTTTCATTATAAAACCTCTACGTCTTAATTAAATTCTGTGCGCATGTTCTGTTTATGACATGCTAAAATGGCATTTGGTTCAGGAACCACCTAAAAATCTTGGGTGGCATTATATACGTAATCTAGCGATACAACCTAAAATTCTGATTATTATACCCCAGAGCATACTTATCACATAACCGGTGAACAAATTTGACCAAGTCTAAAAACAACCCCGCTCGTTACAATATTGCACAGTTTGAGAAAAGTGTACCTAAACCTGAACAGGCCCCTGAAGATATTGGTCGCGAAGTGGCCTTTGCCGGGCGCTCAAATGCCGGTAAATCCAGTGCTTTGAATCGGATAACCTGCCAGAAATCACTGGCCCGTATTAGTAAGACGCCCGGCCGCACCCAGCACCTGGTTTTTTTCCGTCTTGACGATGATCGACGCCTGGTCGATTTACCGGGGTATGGCTTTGCCAAGGTTCCCGATAAAGTAAAGCAGGAGTGGGCCATACAACTGGAAAAATATCTGCGAGAACGTCAATCTTTACAAGGACTTATCCTGTTAATGGACGTACGCCACCCCTTAACCGAATTTGACCAACAAATGCTGCAATGGAGCATACACGTTAATATGCCTGTCCATATCTTGCTGACTAAAGCCGACAAGCTCAAGCGTGGGGCAGCTCAAAACTCACTCCTAAAGGTAAAACGTGACATTGCTGAACTGGCCAATGTCAGCGTTCAACTCTTCTCCTCACTCAAAGGCACGGGGTTAGAAGAAGCGCAATCAGTGCTCGATCAGTGGCTAGATTTCCCGACCTAATAACCTGTTGCCAAGAGAGAGCAGGCTCTATGAGAAGCCAGGCAGCAGGATAGATTTATACTATTCCTATGGCCCCGGAGCATGATAGCTCCAAAATAGATTCAGGCTAAATAAAAGCACCTTTGTGAAAATTAACTGGCTGTTTTCACAATATAATCTTTTGGAATCGCATCAAATTTGTGAATTGTTCCACCATGTTTAGCGACAAAAACTTCAGCTTTTGCTTTAGTTGAAAAAGGCACTGTTTCTGGTGCACCCATTCCGCCAGCTTTATTACTGCCCAAAACATACCAGGCAGTATGTGCATCTATCCAGTTATCGAATCCAGGTTTCTCCCAATCTGCATCAGCCATATCATTCACATAGATAGCAGCAATGTTTTTAGGTTCTTCGGGTGACAAAGTAAATGAAATCGTGTCCCGCACGGATGTAAACCACAATACTTTGCCATCATCGAGAATAATCTGCCCCTTGGGTCCATCATGATAAACCACCGTCATTAAGCAATAATAACCATTGGCTTCACGTGTGAGAGTTTGTGCAACCGGCACTTCTGCTGGAGGGGCTTTTTCACAAGCCACCAGAAATACGCCTAAAAACAATATAAGAAATTTATACATAATGATTACCCATTAAATTTATTTAAGACTTAAAATTGTGAATTTAAGACTAGAGCTCGCGTCGCTGAAAAAGATATAGCGTGGTTGTTAACGGTATAATGACCCATAACAACATAACACTCAGTAAGAGCTCTGTGCTCATACCGGCATTACTTGCTATGCCTGCAATACCGGCAGACTGACTCACACCCTCAGACATACTGAGATTCAAAATACGATAACTGTCCGTCGGGCTGATGAGCATTAATGTTGAAAATAATTTCTGCCCTATCACCTGTTGCTTATCAAGTAATAATGCACCGAATAAAAGCAGATCATATAAGACAACAAAAATTAACCATAAACCCATAGCACTTCCTATTGCTGTGGCTCTCTCTTTAACCAGGACACTCACCAGGTAACCCAGGGCAACAAATACCGCGCCAAGTAAAAGCGAACTCGTCATCATGGTAAAATAAGCTTGCCAACCTGCAAAATCACCTCCACTCATCACCACCATAAATAATAAAGCAAGGCCATAACCTGCAAAAATAGCAATAAAGAGAATCAATACATGACCAGCAAATTTACCCATAATAACTTGCCACCGTGTCACCGGGTAAGTCAGTAGTAACAACATGGTACCTCGTTCAAACTCACCCACTAGGGCATCGAACGACAGCATTAATGCAATAAGGGGAATTAAATATACACTTAAACTGGCAAGATTAATGACCGTAATATCGAGCGCACTTACTTTTACTGAGCCCGTTGGTGCTGAACCCATTAACGATAAAACAATGGCTAGTGTTGCCAGTAATAAAATGGCAGATGCTATCCAGCGATTTCGCAAACCATCGCGTAACTCTTTAAGTGCGAGGATCCAGATCATTTTCATGCTGTTGCCCCGCTCATAAAGTAACTATAGATTTCATCGAGTCGAGGAGGGATCACCTGCATATCCTGAACAACCTCACCCAGGTTACTGATGTAACGAATTAAAGGCATTTTTTCCTGTTTACTACACAATAAGGTTAAGCCATCTTTATCAAGCTCGTTCACTTTCTGAATACGCGCATCTGAACCTAAACGTTCAGCAACAACAGAAGCCTGCCCGGCCTGCACTTTTAAATTTATACGTGTGGGTAAACTAACTTGCTGATAAAGCTCATCTAATGTTCCACAAGCCACCAGAACACCTTTTTTCAAAATGACAAAACGATTTGCTCTTGCTTCCACTTCACTTAAGGCATGAGATGAAATTATCGATGTGGCACCCTTTTTATGTTGCTTATCAATCAACTCATAAAAATGTTGCCTTAATAAAGGGTCAAGACCTGTGGTTGGTTCATCAAGAAATAATAACTGAGGATCACCCAACATAGCTTGTGCTAAACCGAGCCGTTGCCGCATCCCTTTTGAATAGGTCGCTACTTTTCGTTTCGATGCATCACTCAATCCAACTAACTCTAATAAATTACTGCACTCCTGCTGGGATGCACCTTTAAGAGCAGCATAAAAACTGAGGACTTCCCGGCCAGTCATTGCATCATAAAAAGCAACACTCTCTGGTAAATAACCTAATGAAAGACGTTGCTCTACTGCTGTACTTAAAACCGGATTACCTTTTAAAACTTCAACCGTTCCGGAGGTAGGCCGTGTTAAACCTAACATCAATTTCATTAAAGTTGTTTTACCCGCACCATTATGGCCAACTAAAACAATGCTTTCACCCGCCTGCACATTAAAATTAATATCATGTAAGACTGTATCTTTACCATACTGCTTTCTTACCGATTCTAATGAAATAATATTGTTAGCTCTAACTTCTTTCTCAGCCATTGATTAATTCTACTTTTCGCTTTTCTTTACTGTTTACAACATTATTGATTTCTGGAGCTAACATTAATGGTACGCTATCTGTCACACCACCCGGATGCAGTCCCGGAAATTCAGACTGCGCCCATTTTAATATTTGTACAGATGGGCTATTCAATAATAACTTTGCCATAGGGTGACGCCAAACAATCTGATCAACAAGATCATTTGGGCGATACGGCTGATCGGCTATACCATTTTTATCAATATCAAATGCAGCATTATCACTCCAGTAATTTCCTTTACCTGCATTAGACCATTCGATATATCGGGTGCCAACGTACTTTACCTGAGTGCGGTTATTAATAAAGGCATTTGAATAAATTTTATTACTTTCAGATCCAGCAGTAAAATGAATACCAATGTCACAGTCTGCAAATGAATTATTATTAATGGCATTAAAATTAGCATTATAAATAAAAACACATTTTTCTGTGCCTCCACTTACGCTATTGCCTTCAATCGTAGAGTAATTGGTAAAGTTAAAAAATAAACCTCGTTCATTATCCCCAATTGATTGATTATTCTTTGCAACAATATGGTGAGAAAACATTAAGGCATAGCCCACATTGTTATTAATTGAAACATTGTTTTTAACTTCACTGTTATTGGTATACATGTAGTGAATGGCAAAACGTAAATCACTTAAACGGTTGCCATCAAAAATATTGTTTTGGCTGACATTAACAAATATGCCATCACGCCCATAACGTATATCATTATTTTTAATAACTGAACCAGGTGTGTTCCATAAGTAAACACCATTGCCGCGATCATTAACGCGATGAAATTGACTACCAATAATAATATTGTCACTCACAATCGCGGACTTTGGGCCTTTTAAATAAACACCAATCAGGTTGTTTTTAAAATAATTATTTTCAATACGTGCATTATCACCTTTCACGGTTACAAATATTGCACTGTCCTCAGTATTCAAGTTGTTACCTGAGTGCTGGATAGTGAAACCTTTCACCCGAACATTGGCTGCGGATATGACAACAACATGCCCAGTTCCTTCTCCATCAATAATACTGTCCTGACTTCCTAAAAGTGTCAGGCTACGATCAATATTTATAGAACCCGAATATATCCCAGGCTTAAGAATTAGCGTGTCACCCTTACGGGCTGAATTTATAGCAGCCTGTAACTTACCACTGCCCGGCGTGACTTTAATTTCTTCTGCATGAACAGAAAAAGAAATAAATGCGGCTGATATAAAAAACAATCCACCTGCCAGCCAATGGCTAACAAGTGGATTATTTGTTTTCTGCTTGAACAATAACAAAATATAATTAAGCAGGTTCAACCAGCATACGACCACGCATTTCCATATGTAGCGCATGACAGAACCACTGACAATAGAACCAGTGAACACCGGCACGATCAGCTGTAAAGGTCACTGATGATGTCTGTTGTGGTCCAATTTCCATTGCTATCCCGTAGTTTGCAATAGTAAGGCCATGTGTTAAATCATCAATCGCATCATTGTTACTGACAATGATAGTCACTTCGTTACCCTGTTTTACAGTGAATTTTTCCATGCTGAAGTTAGGCGCTACTGAAGTCATATAGACGCGAACTTTGTTACCATCACGAATGACCTTAGATTCTTCAGTTAATTTAATGCCATCTTTTTTCGCCTGAGCACTGGCGTCCGCCCACATACGATCACCTTTAGTCCACAGTGAGTCCGGATTAACGATATCAGCACGAACAATAATGACATCATGGGGTTCAGCATAAGTCGGGCCATCATGAACAACCTTCATCTTCTTACCGCTAATGTCAATCAACTGTTCATTTTCTGGCTTTAAAGGCCCTACATTAATAAATCTATCCTTCGAGAATTTATTTAACGAGATTAACCACTTACCATCGGCCTCTTTAGTTTCGCCCATACTGGTATGGTTATGACCTGGTTGATAATGAACATCGACTTTATCAATAATCGGGTCAACCTTCTTACCCTTATAAGCCTGAATGGCTTTTTCGATATTCCAGCTAACCATCTGGCTATCAAGGAATAAGGTTGTATAAGCATTACCTTTACCATCAAATGCAGTATGCAGTGGCCCTAAACCTAATTTAGGTTCAGCAACAACAGTATCACGAGGCTTAATTTTATCTTTAAAGAGATCCGGTAAACGTCTTACATCAATGACTGTAACAGTGGGTGATAACTTACCATTGAAGACAACGTGTATACCATCAGGTGCAGTGTTACAACCATGCGGACTATTTGGAACAGGTATATAACGGGTATATTTTGATCCTTTACGTCCATCAAGTACAGGAACACCTTGAATACGTTTAAAGTCACCGTTCTTAACACCCTTTTCGATCGCTTTAATATCAAAGACAACAGCCCAGTCACGCTCATTAGCTATCATGCCGCTGAGGTTAACGCCCTCTTCACTGTTATAACAGGTTGAAAAAGCGTAGAGACCCTGATAATCCGCATCACAGTTATCCAGGTTACCATCAACCATAACCTGCCATGCCACTTCCATTGAATCGCCATCTAGCGCAGTGAAAATTGCATGATATTTTTCTGGCTCATCAAGAATACTGCCATCGTTAGGAATAGGTACACGATGCTCACCATTAGCAAATATATAACCCGTACGTGGATATTTTTGTGGACGTAAACCATGAATATCAGAAGCATTCGGGATTTCGGTAATCTTATCCACCTTCATAACATCACAACGAACACGTGCTACACGTGTATTCGCTTTATCATTCATAAATAAATAGCGGCCATCATAGGTGCCATCAGTGAATGACATATGAGGATGATGTAAATCACCATTTGTCCAAATGCCACCCCGGCCACCAGAATCAAGAAACTTCTTGGTTTCAGGTAATAAACCATCACGCAAAATCTTGCGACTCTCATTGGTTTGCCCCCAACCTGATGCACTGCAGCGATTGAATACAGGAACACGCATTAATTCACGCATTGAAGGCATACCCAGAATACGTAACTCACCACCCTGGCCACTACTCCAGAAACCATAATATTCATCCAGGTCACCCGGTCCAACGTGGTACTTCGCTTTTACAGCCGCTTCTGCAGCTTGTGGTGTCATAATACCCATGCCAGCAACGCCGCCTACACTTGCAGCACTTGCTATTGCGACTAACTTGGCAGAACCACCAAGTAACTGACGACGCGAGATACTGACTTCTTCTTTATCATCGTGCTTACTCATAACACTCTCCTTTTTATGTCTACCAAATATAGAAATATTTATTCCTTAGCGGAATTTTTCTCTTTCTTTTTTAGTTACTTCTCGTTTTAAAATTTTACTTACTTTTATTTATTTCAATTTTAATTGCAGATTCTTCTTTTATGTTTCCCGATGAAGCTAATACTGACGCCTCCGCACGAGCTGTTTGACGCTCTCTTTTCAAGCGCTTCTGTATAACCACGGGGCATGCGTGATCATCTGAATAAACCACCTGGCAATGCAGACAATACAAACATTCATTAACATTAATATTCCCTTCAGGATGAATGGCTTGCACCATACATTCGTTGCTACAACGCTGACATGGCGTGCCACATTCTTTATAACGTTTGAGCCATGCAAACATGCGCATTCTGCCTGGAATTGCCAGGGCTGCACCTAAAGGACATAAATAACGACAATAAAAACGCTCTATAAAAATACCCGGAATTAAAACGGCCAAAGCAAAAAGTACATAAGGCCACTCACGAATAAATTTTAAAATAATCGCTGTTTTAAAAGGCTCAACTTCAGCCAGGCGTTCAGCCCAATCCAGGGAATATAAAGAAAAGCCAAAGAGCAGAAGAAAAATCAAATATTTAAACGTCCAAATACGTTCATGGATAGCCCAAGGCATAGTAAATTGCTTAATTGAAAATATTTTAGCCACCCGGTTAATCAATTCTTGCAGGGCACCAAAGGGACACAACCAACCACAATATGGACCACGTCCCCAAAATAATAATGCCGCAGCAACAGAACCCCATAAAATAAAGATCAAAGGCTCCATTAAGAAATAACTCCAATCAAACCCCGTCACAAAGGCATTAAACATCGCTAAAATATTAACGACGGATAGCTGTGCATTTAAATACCAACCAAGGCCAACCAGCGTAAAGATCAAATAACCCACACGAATACGATCAGTGAGTACAGGACGTTTAACCAACCAGTCTTGAAAAAAGAAAATCGAGGTCAAAATAACAAGAGCAATACCAAGAACAACAACTTCTGATATTTTCAGCTCCCACATTTTTTTCCATATAGGATCGGCTTTTTGCGTCAAGACCTGATCCTCATCTTCAACAGAGGGCGCTTCTTCAGTAAAGCTTAAGTATGTATCTGGTACACGATAATTGAGGTCAAAGGTTAAAAAGACTTTACTCGTCGGGCCCACATCTCGACCCACCAGTAACTGCAAAATCCAGGGTGTTGCAGGATTAAATTTCAGATTTGCAGGTATTCTAAATAAATCGACATCTTTAAGTTCAGGTGCTCCGTCTGCAGCAATCTTACGTAATCGCTTGTGGTAGCTGTCATGAAAACGAACCGAAATGTCTTCCTGGATAACCTGGAAACGATCAAAGATTCCACCCCGAACATAACCAGAACCTTTAAATGAAAAACGTCCATCACCTGCTAGCACAATAGCTTGCTCACCAGGTTGTATTTTTTTCATTAAATTGTTGTATTCATTCTCACCTAAAATACTTCTACCAATACTGGGTATGGATACCATGGCTGCATAAAGCTCAATAAAAACTTCATCTGCATTACCGTCTTCGGCATTATCAATCGCAAGTTGATTGCCACCCTCTATATATGCCCTGTTAATTTGCCCAACAGAAATTTTTAATTGCTGTACAGAGCCTTCATCAATCAACTCTTGCCAGCTTTTAATCACATCAAGCTCTTTATTGACTGCAGCAATCGGCCCTGCGGACTGCTTAGTTTTTTCCTTCAAGCCTGATAAGCCATAATTTCGGGCAACCTTAATGGCGCTACGAAAAATATTGTCATCCATGACCATGACGGTCACTGTCGCACCTGAAACGGCATCAATCTGGTGTTGTTGCGTGCCACGCACCAATTCGCCCACATCTAAACCTTCATAGTTTTTAAGCACGCGAGTAATACGCTCTTCAGGGATACCAATTAAAACAATAGGCTCATGATGCTCGACTAATAACACCTTTTTAAGTATGCCTTGCATATCAATCGCAACAAGTTGGTGTATGGGTTTACCCGAATAACCAATTGTATTTACGTAATCAGAAGTTAAAAAAACGAGGCCAACCTGCTTTCCTTTTTCATAAGCAGGGGCGACGGGAGGATCACCGATAGGATCTCCTAACTTGTCTGCATTCGGGAAAATTTCCTGGCTGGTTATAGACTTAAGAAAACGGGGTAATTCTGACTCTGCGTGGGCAACACTAATGAGTAATAACTGACTTAATATTAGTATAATAAAAAATTTAAGCGTATAACGATAATTCATCAGTGATGTGTATACTTGTGTAAAAAGGCCTAACAAATACCCAAACTCCTAAATGGCAGACATAAAACAACTCAACGTCTTACCTTTAAAAGTATGAGTTATCAGTGCAATGCAATACTATAATAGTCAGCTATTCTAGTTATAGTTAGAACAAATCTAGATATATTAGAACCAACTTAAATACATGTGTGATATTAGACAATTTTTAATTCCAAACATTGATATAGATCAATAGTGTAATTAAATCAAGAATTAACATTGAGGTCTATCCTGATCCTGTAGGTGTTAGCAAACATGTTATCAACCAATGTAAAAACTACCAGCGACTTAATGAGTATTGCGCTAGAAGCAGAACGCGAAGCAATAAGACGTTATACAAAACTTGTTAGCATGATGCGCAAAGGTAACAATGAATCAAGTGCTGCACTATTTGAGCGTATGGTTACTGAAGAAGTAGAACATGAGCGCTTACTCCTTGAATGGATGGAGCAAGAAGGGATAGAAGTAAATTCTCAGATTGAACCCATTAGCTGGTCAGATCCAAATGTTTCAACAACCTATAATGATGAAGCACACGATCCTTTCTTTAGCTCACCTTATAAAGCACTGGCCTTTGCGGTACATAATGAAGAAATTGCCTTTCGTTTTTACACACATGTTGCCGCAAATTCAGATAATGGGACAGTACGTAAATATGCTGAAATATTAGCCAAAGAAGAACTTGGCCATGCCGCCTTGCTTCGAGCTGAACGACGCTACGCTTACCATGCCGAACGAGAATCAAAACCCAGGGAACCAAGATTAGATCCACAAGCTGTGCATAATGAAGCTGATTTATTAACCGCAGCCATTCATATAAATCGTTATTTAGCAGAACAAATGCATTCAATCAGTAAAAATAAAGCCGAAATGAATTTGCTGGCAACCAAAACAGAGCAACAAATCAGTAAATTTGAAAATGATTTAAAGACAAAAACGCCGCCCAGCAAAGATATACTGGAGAATATAAACCAACTTAAGCAATTCCGAGCCAATGAAGAACAAAGCCAAGATGAGCCTGATATCGAGTTACAGCGACTATGGTCTTGTTGTGATCGCAGTTTTGCTTTCTATGACTCCATTGTAGAAACAGCAACAAATGAAGAGCTATTATTGGCAGCACAAGAACTCACTTCATTAGCACTTGAAAAAATTGGTGAATTAAAAAAGATGTATGAATAATACATAACAATTTTGATAAGAATATCCATCCCCTCAGGCTACTTGCTCTCTGCAACTCGCTAAAACACCCTGTGATTAGAAAAACTCAAGGCGCAAATTTGTACGAAAAATTAGAACTTACAAAAAGTAAGTGATGATTTTGAGTAAATTTACAACGATGCAGAACGTGTGGAGCAGTTTAGGGTAATACTGTGCGACCTAAGCAAAGCCAAGTAGTACCTGGTGATCTGCCGAAGGCCGTTCTGAGGTAAACGCGCAGTGGTTCATTAAGTAACGAAATTCAAATTCTCAGGACGTTTCAAGGGTAAAAAAAAACCCCGGAAATAGGGGTTGGGATGGGGAAGAGTACAAAATAAGATTCATACTTATCATTCCGGGGTAAAAGTTTGTCTGGCATTGGGGACCAGACGCTCAATACCACCAAGGGATTAAAAAGTAGTATTAAGTTAAAGTAAATATAGGCATCAACCCCGCAACTTTAAAGTCACGATTTGTGAACTTTTGTGAACCCTCGAAAGAGAAAAAAGCAAAAAAAACCCCGGTACGAAAAGGGTTACGTAACCGGGGGATAATTACTTTAGTTCGGTTGGGGTGAACCAAACCAAACATTCTCACGTCTAAGGGAGAGTTGTGAGAATGAGCGCATCAGCACTAATCATGGGACCCTGTGTTCATTATAAAGTTCAAAAATATGTTGTGCAGGCGACGAAATTCGTAATTATTCAGTCACAGCCATCATAAGGGGTGTTCAATACGAAAGTGGCAGGGGGAGAAGGAGGTTAAATTATCGGGCCCTGACAACAGAGCCGATAATCTTTAAGGCTTAATTTAAATCTTTTTTGATGTGAATTTTTCCTGATGTAAATTTTACAGCTCAGTGAAATAAAGGCGATTGAAAAGCTCAATCGCTTTTTCTGCCATATTTTCATCTGAGTTACCCGGCGCATAATTCTTTGATAAAGCCATATATACCCCTGCATTGGGGTTATTAGGATGGCGGCATGTGAAACTTGCCACTTCTAAAGTCAGTGCTTGCCCCGTTTTAGATTTTCTTTCTTCTTTGCTTGTATATTGCACACATACTTCATTGGTGCCTGCATACATTGCCGTATTATTTTCTAATACTTTGTGTTTTTTACTACTCTCAGCCATACGATTTTTAATGAATTCTAAAAATTGATCATCATCTTCAAACGTGGGTAATGCGACAACAAGCGCCTGAATGGTGTAACTACCGGATGCACCTTTTTTACTTAACAATACCTTGTAGTCACCTTTTTTTACAACTTGCCAACCATCTTCTTCCGGCAGAGACAACAAGAAACCTTTTTGCATTAAATCGACACTTGCAGAGCTTACATTTTCCTCTGGTGCTTTTGTACTTGAGCAGGCAAAAATAAATAATGCAGAGCTAAGTAGTAATAATATATTTTTAAATTGCATGGTAATCATCCCAACTAATACTGATAAATTTCATTAAAAAGCTGTGTTTAAAGCATATTTTATTAAATAGCTTATTACTTTTTAAACCTTATTTCTATTTTTATAAAAACTTAACCAAAAAAATTAAAAATCACTAATAAATCCATATAAATTATGAACTTAATTATAGTTAATCGTTTGAAAGCTGCAACATTATTTCTTTTTCACACTTGAGCTCGTTTTTTCACGAAATCTTCCTATCCGTTCTTCTGAAGATGGATGGGTAGAAAAATAATCCACTGCCGTTTTATTCGCTTTACCATTTTCTTCTTTATTTAGTTTAACCGCATCATTTATACATTGAATTATCTTACTCTGCTTGTTTGACTCTTTACTGATCGCCTCCATACAAGCTACATATTCCTGGCTGTAACTGGCTTCCAGTTTTTCCATCATAATGGCAAAGTAGTTTGGATCAATATTATGCTTACGCATATAGTCTAATGAATAGGTGTCAGCCTCGGTTTCCATACCTTGAGAGAAGCCTGATTCAACCAGCATAATGGGGATTGCTGTGATAATTGAACTACTTGTTGAAACATCACCTGTTACCACCATCACAAACATGGCCAGACTAAATTGTTGAATAGTTGCTCTAAGACTGTGCTTTCTTTTCAGGTGTCCGATCTCATGCAACATAATCGATACGATTTCTAAATTATTTTCTGCAAGGTTAATTAATTCGTCAGTAAAAACAATCGTGCCATTGGGTAAGGCAAAAGCATTTGCCTTTATTTTCCCCCCCAAGCGAAATTCAATTTTATAGCTTTGGCTGCCCTCAATATTTTTCAACAAGTCATTAAACAATATTCGCAATTCATCTTGTCTTTGCTGTTCTAACTGGCTCGGCTCGAACAAATTTTTATCCATGGCATCAAGTACACCCTGACCCATATATTGTGAGGCTTCTTCTGGCAACATCTCGGCAAGTTGTTTGCTCATGGCAGGAATACCGTATTGAATAAACAACCAGCCAAATAAAACAACCGCTACTAAAGTAAAAAGAATAAAGCCTTTAGTACTTTCAAGCTTATGCGCCAGGCCATGCAGCGGATCATTTGATAATGTATTTACCATTTTATCGATGGCGGCATTATCTTCAGTTTCAAACTGTGAGCCATCAGGAAAACTTAGATAACGTGGGGTGTTACCAATACGTGAGGATATGTTTATTAAATGAAGCGGGACTTCAGCAATATCAAGTTCTTCAAACCCAACATTGCCATCATCCTTATAGTAAAGCGAGACATCTTTTTTATCTGATGTCTCACCATTAAAGTAACTTCCTTTTATCATTTTTTAAAATCCAACTTTAGAGTCCCACTTTAAAATCCAAGATCCATATCGAACATCTCGCCTATTTCTTCACCTAAAGCAGATTGTTGTTGTTCCTGAGCTGACGTGTATTGCCCCAAATCGCCTGCAACATTAAGTGATGTCACTGAAGCACGATAACGTGCTGTACGAATTTTTGCCCATGGCATAAGCAAACCTAACGTCAGCATCATCGCCAGAGTATTTGTAACATAGAGGTATAACAAGTAACCCGTTTTTAATTCTGATTGCACTTTGTTGCCACTAATATCCAGGTTGTTGTACATCAGGTTCGTTCGTTTTGCCTGGATATAGGCAAATATCCAAAGATACGCAGGAAACATAAACAGCATTATTATTACTACGACGGCACCGGACATACCTGATCCCTGATCCATTGTTCTCATCATAATTGAAAGCAAAAAGCCCATGCCGCCGAAGATGAGAATCATTAATCCGTACAATTTTAAATACATACCATAGTAATTTTTTGTTGATGCAGTGAATTTAAAATCGCTTACTCCATATTTCGCATGTACTACCTTAAAGTTTGTGATCATATATTCCCACCATGGAAACATTAAACCCATGGATAACGCCAAAACCAGCATCGCTATCGGGAAAAATTTAGCCTCGGGATTTTCAATCAGGACATTTTGTAACTGAGTTACCGTAAAAATATACAAACCTGTTATTAACACCGGTATTGCGAATACGATATAAGCTTGTTTGAAATTTTTATCAAAATTAAATCTTACATTCCGGTACATCGAGTTGCGTAAACGAAAAGCCATCGACATCACCATAAATGCCGGCACCAATAACATTAAAATGATTAGTGCACTGCCTCCGATAATTGGGCTCATTGATGTTGATGCTGAATAAAGAACAAAAACAATAAAGGCTATAATACGACCTTTTAATATCTGAACAGGATTTGCAGTATATCGAAATGAAGCGTCTGCAAGAAAAGTATTGCCATAAAAATATTGATGCGTTCTTACCTTTGCCCAGGCAGAATAAATTCCCAGGGTTAAAATTGTCAGTGCAACATTAACAATCCATATAGCAAAAAACTCTCCCGCTTTACCGGTAAACTTAAAGGGTTCTTTTATTATTGCTGCAGCGCTTACTTCACTTGTACCTTCCATTATTCTCTCCTTATTTCCTTTTTATTATTTTTTTATTTTTATCAGCTGTTTAAAAAACCTGATTAATGAGCTTCATCCCAATTCATTCCGATACCTACATCAACCACTAAAGGTACATCTAGCTCAGCAGCTGATTCCATTTTGTCACGGATCAGTTTTATCGCTTGTTCAACCTGAGATTCTTTAATTTCAAATATCAATTCATCATGTACTTGCATGATCATATGCATGTCTAAATCACCACTTTGAATTTCTTTATCTAAATTTATCATTGCACGTTTAATAATATCCGCTGCTGTGCCTTGCATAGGCGCATTGATCGCGGTGCGTTCTGCATACTGGCGACGCATACCATTGCGTGCATTTATTTCATGTAAATATAAACGTCGACCAAACACAGTTTCAACATAGCCTTGTTCTTTGGCCTTTTCTTTTGTTTGCTCCATGTAATTTTTCACGCCTGGATAACGTTGAAAATAAAGGTCAACATACTGTTGTGCTTCGGGGCGCGTAATATCTAACTGCTTTGCCAGGCCAAAAGCCGACATGCCATAGATCAAACCAAAGTTAATCGCTTTAGCTGAACGACGTTGATCTTTGGTAACGTCCGCTGTAGCCACAGCAAACACTTCTGCCGCAGTGGCACTATGCACATCCAGGCCTTTTGCAAAAGCATCAAGCAACCCTTTATCACTGGATAAGTGTGCCATGATACGCAGTTCAATCTGCGAATAATCGGCTGCCACCATTTTATAACCCGGAGCTGCAACAAAAGCCTGGCGGATACGGCGCCCTTCTTCTGTGCGAATAGGAATATTTTGTAAGTTTGGATCTGAAGAAGATAACCGACCTGTTGCAGCAACCGCCTGGTGATAGGATGTATGCACCCGACCTGTTTTCGGTTCGACCTGCTTCGGTAATTTATCTGTATAGGTTGATTTGAGTTTACTTAAACTACGGTATTCTAAAATCAATTTGGGTAAAGGATAGTCATGCGCAAGTTCTTGTAATACAGACTCTGCGGTTGATGGTTGTCCTTTGGGTGTTTTTGAAATGATCGGTAATTCCAGTTTTTCAAATAAAATGACTTGCAGTTGTTTTGGTGAACCAATATTAAATTCTTCACCTGCAATTTCATAGATTTCCAGTTCAAGTTCTTTTAATCGCTGAGTCAATTGTTTGCTTTGTTTCGCCAACATATTAACATCAAGCAAAACACCATTGCGTTCCATGCGCGATAATACAGGTAGTAGTGGTATTTCAATTTCACTATAAACTTTTTCTAACGATTTAACTTCCTGTACCTGTGGATATAAGATCTGGTGTAAGCGTAACGTTATATCAGCATCTTCTGCGGCATAAGGTGCGGCTGTATCAATATCAACCTGATTAAAGGTTAATTGTTTTGCGCCTTTACCGGCCACATCTTCATAATGAATGGTGCTGTAACTTAAATGGCGAACAGCCATGTCATCCATATTATGTCTTAAGGTACTGTCTAAAACATAAGATGCCAGCATGGTGTCGTGCTGGATACCTTGCATCTGAATATCATAGTTACCGAGCACATTCATGTCATATTTTAAATTTTGACCTAACTTACAAACTTTTTTATCTTCTAATAAAGGTTTTAATTTTTCTAAAACGTCTTTTCGATCAAGTTGAACCGGCGCATCTAAATAATCGTGCCCAACCGGGACATAGGCCGCTTCACCTTCTTTAACGGAAAATGATACTCCTACAATTTCTGCCTGCATGTAATCCAGGCTGGTTGTTTCTAAATCAAAACTGAAGCACTCTGCTTGTGTTAATTTTTTTAGCCAATTATCCAACGCTTTATGGCTAAAAATCGTTTCGTAATTTGCCGTTATATCTTTAACTTCTTGTTCAGTTTTTTTAGCGAAGGCTGAATTGTCACTGTTACTTGTATTGCCACTCGCTTTTGCTTCAGCTAACCAGGTTTTAAATTCCAGGTGACCATATAGTTCGGTTAACTTTTCATTATCTGGATCTTGCCGTGTTAAGGAATCCGGGCTTTCTTCCAGCTCAACATCACACTTAATTGTTACCAAATCACGTGACAGCGGTAATTGACTCATAAAATCGCGTAAGTTTTCACCAACCTTACCTTTGATCTCATCCGCGTGCTGCATTATGCCATCGAGTGAATCATACAATTCCAGCCATTTAACCGCGGTTTTAGGTCCGACTTTAGGTACTCCTGGTACGTTATCTACGGTGTCTCCGATTAATGCGAGATAATCAATAATCCGTTCAGGTGACACACCAAATTTTTCTTTTACCCCTTCAATGTCCATATGAACATCCGTCATGGTATTCACCAGGCTGACATGTTGATTGACCAGTTGAGCCATGTCCTTATCGCCGGTCGAAATAACCGTATCGATGCCCGCTGCAGTCGCTTGATCCGATAACGTACCAATAACATCATCCGCTTCCACCCCAGGCACACATAGCAAAGGTAATCCCATGGCTTTAATGACTTCATGCACAGGCTCAATTTGTTGACGCAAGTCATCTGGCATCGGAGGGCGATTCGCTTTATATTCTTTAAACATGTCATTACGGAAAGTTTTACCTTTGGCATCAAACACAACGGCGATATGTTCGGGGTCATAATCTTTTAACAGGCGACGAATCATATTAATTACACCATAAACCGTACCCGTTGGCTCTCCCTTAGAGTTACTAAAACCCGGCATCGCATGGTAAGCACGAAATAAATAAGATGATCCATCAACAAGAACAAAAGGTTTGTTTGATTTTTTTGACATATAATTAAACTTAATAGAATTAATAAAAAATGATGCAGGTTATTTTACGCTAAGACATGCTAACACGCTCAACTATTAGCCTGAAACTTGGCAACAACACATTACAGTGAGACATTATGGAAGATAAATCTAAACACCCCGGTATGAGCCCGATTAATGATTCAATGCTGACACGTGAATCATGGAAAATATTTCAGATTATGGCTGAATTTGTTGAAGGTTTTGAACGCATGGCCTGTGTTAAACCCTCTGTCAGCATATTTGGTTCAGCCCGGACTGATCCTGAGCATCCATATTACAAGCTCACGATCGATATTGCCCGCGAACTCTCGGATTCTGGCTTTTCTGTTGTCAGTGGTGGCGGCCCCGGTATTATGGAAGCCGCGAACAAAGGGGCATTTGAAGGCAAGTCACCCAGTATCGGCCTTAATATTCAATTACCTCATGAACAATCCGGTAACCCCTACCAGGATATTTCCTTGTCGTTCAAACATTTTTTCTCACGCAAAGTCATGTTTGTAAAATATGCATCAGCCTATGTCGTGATGCCCGGTGGTTTCGGCACACTCGATGAGTTAGCTGAAATACTCACCCTGGTGCAGACTAAAAAAACCCGCCGTATACCTATCATCCTGGTGCATCGCCCTTTCTGGGAAGGTTTGTTAAACTGGTTTGCATCAACCATGGTTGATGAAAAGGTCATTAATGCAGAAGATCTGGATTTAATTCAAATTATTGATGATCCAAAACAAATTGCCAATGCCATATTCGAGCATTATGAAACATGTGGTTTTGAACCCTCGGCAGAAGAAGCCGAAGTACTGCTTCAATTATAAGGATTTATTATGACATTCTTAAAAGTCATCGCATCATTCACGCTATTCGTTTTTTCTTTTATGACTTTAGCGGTGGAAGATACTCCACCTTCATTAAACAAAGAAGAAAAAAACTTTACCACAAATAATAATGGGGTGATCCCTACCATACCTGATGAGGAAGATGACAGTCGTAATATTCCACAACCAGAAGTGCGCATTATTCATAAAAAAGATACCGTCATTGAAGAATACCGGGTAGATGGACGTTTACGCTTTATCAAAATTACACCCACTTCTGGCAAACCTTATTATATGGTTGATATGGATGGTGATGGTGTACTGGAAACAAGAGATGATAACTTTGCTAACCCTCCCATTAATCAATGGATTTTATTAGAGTGGTAATTTTTTACATCTATAAATAGACTTATATGTCTGTCTATACTTCTGTTTCAGATAGAGAGTTTTCTGAAATATTAAAATCTTATAATCTCGGTAATTTCATCTCTGCACAGGGAATCCAGGCAGGTATCGAAAATACAAATTACTTTCTAACGACATCGCAAGGTGAATATGTCTTCACCCTGTTTGAGAAAATTAATCAACAGGAATTAGGCTTTTATATTTCCCTGTTACAAGAATTATCACAAGCGGATATTTCATGTCCGCAACCTCAGGTCGATATTAACGATTGCAGCATTAATGAAATAAAATCAAAACCCTTTACCCTTGTTTCCCGTCTTAAGGGGAAAAATTTAACTTCAGCTAATATCGAGCAATGTAAAGCCATTGCTATAGAACTGGCTAAACTCCATACCTTATTATTCTCTGCTACTCACTCTGCAAATAATTTACTGCCCAATCGTCGCGGAAAAGCGTGGCGTGAAGAGACCGCTAAAAATTTAATGGCTCACGTTTCCGCTTATGAAGCGAATTTAATTTCCAGCGAGATTAAATTTTATCAATCATTTGATGATTCCAACTTACCCAGAGGGATCATTCATGCTGATTTATTTAAAGATAATGCGTTATTTGAAAATGATCGATTAAGTGGGATTATTGATTTTTACGATGCCTGTTATGATACCTATTTGTATGACATGGCTATTACCGTCAATGCGTGGTGTATAGATGAAAATAAAAAATTAAATGAACCTGTTGTAAATGCTTTTCTGAAAAGTTATCAATCAATTCGGCCTCTCACTGAGCCCGAAGCTCAAGCCTGGCCAATCATGTTAAGAATGGCTGCCATGCGGTTCTGGCTATCCCGACTGGAAGATTCCTTCAGCTCTAACAACTTAACACCCACGCAAGACACACTCACACACAGCAAAAACCCGATGGAATATCAGAAAATATTAGAGCATCACATCAAGTCCGCTGTGGATTAAAGGTAGACTGAGCGGCGGATTAAGCTGTGGATAACTTTGTGGGTAACTCCGTGGATAACATCACTAAATTAGTTTTTTGCTATATATAATAGGCTAACCTCTCTTTTTGAATGCGAGAACTGCAAGCTAAACTCAATATAATCAATGAGTTATACTAATTTTATCGTTTTAAAAATATGCATATTATATTTTCTTCTTGCTTACAGCTTAATAACGTCATTTGTGCATAATATGAGCAAAATATTCCTGTGCGCCTCATTTTCCTACTGTCCATTATCCCTCAGTAAGCCTAAATAATTGATTTTTAAAGCCTGAACGTACAAACTAGCCAGCTTTTATTTAAGCTAAGCTACGAAAGGTTATGGCGCTTTGCATGCTATCGATTATTAATAAACTCGAACAAATAAGTGAGTTATCAGGACGACTGATTGCCTGGCTCACACTATTTATCGTGCTGATTACTTTTATGGTTGTCGTATTGCGCTACATGTTTGATATAGGTTCCATTGCGTTACAAGAATCCATCAGTTACATGCACGCACTCGTGTTTATGTTAGGTGCAGCCTATACCCTTAAGCATGACAGCCATGTTCGTGTTGATATTTTTTATCGCAAAATGTCGATAATAAAAAAAGCCTGGGTTGATTTACTGGGCACACTGCTACTTTTATTTCCTGTTTGCCTGTTCATTATGTTTAGCAGTTGGGAATACGTTTTAACCTCATGGTCACAACTAGAAGAATCAGGTGAGGCGGGTGGCCTGGCATTTGTCTATGTTATAAAAACAACATTATTAGTTATGCCTCTACTGCTCATGTTTCAGGGTGCAGCCCTCGCACTAAAAAGCCTGCTACTAATCAAAAATATGGAATCATAAGCATGGCTGAAGTGATGGCCTTACTTTTATTTATTTCTGTTTGTCTTGTTCTTTTAACGGGCTATCCCGTTGCCTTTGCCTTAAGTGGCACAGCACTTTTATTTGCCTTTATTGGCATCATTACCGGCACATTCGATACCGCATTTTTATCGGCATTACCTAACCGACTTTACGGCATCATGTCGAATATGACTTTGATTGCCGTACCCTTGTTTATTTTCATGGGGGTTATGTTAGAAAAATCAAAGGTTGCAGATAAGCTACTCGACACCATGGCACTTTTATTTGGTTCACTGCGAGGTGGTTTAGGTATCTCGGTGATCCTGGTGGGCATGTTACTCGCAGCGAGCACCGGCATTGTTGGTGCCACCGTGGTGACGATGGGCTTGTTATCTTTGCCCACTATGATTAAACGCGGCTATGATCCTGCCATTGCTACCGGAGCAATTTGCGCCTCGGGCACCTTAGGTCAAATCATTCCACCATCTATCATTCTCATTTTACTTGGTGATGTTTTATCTTCGGCTTATCAACAAGCGCAACTTGATATGGGTATATTTACACCTAAGTCCGTATCAGTAGGAGATTTATTTGCAGGCGCATTACTGCCTGGTTTAGTGCTCGTTGTTTTATACATTATTTATCTCATAGCAATGACTTTTATAAAACCTGATTCGATGCCTGCTATCCCTCAAGATGAACGTAATATTAGTTACTATGATCTTTATATACGTGTTTTAAAAGTTTTATTTCCCCCATTGTTTTTAATCCTTGCTGTGCTTGGATCAATTTTAGCCGGCCTTGCAACACCGACTGAAGCCGCTTCTGTCGGTGCAATTGGTGCAATCTTTCTTGCTATTAGCCAACGGCAATTTACTTTAGAAATATTACAGCACGTCATGCGTGATACTTTACGTATTACCAGCATGGTCTTTCTTATTTTTATTGGTGCTTCATTGTTTTCACTTGTATTCAGAGGATTTGGTGGTGACGATGTTGTTCGTGAAATCTTAACCGACTTACCCGGTGGTGTAATTGGCGCAATGTTTATCGTTATGCTGGTTATGTTTTTACTTGGCTTTATTTTAGACTTTATTGAAATTACCTTTGTAATGGTACCTATTGTTGCACCTATTTTATTTACAATGGGTATCGATCCTGTTTGGTTAGGTATAATGTTTGCAATCAACTTACAAACTTCATTCCTTACCCCACCATTTGGTTTTGCCCTGTTTTATTTACGTGGTGTTGCGCCAAAAGAAATCCCCACCAGTGCAATCTATCGCGGCGTGGTTCCTTTTATTGCTATTCAAATTTTTACAATGGGTATCCTGGTTTTCTGGCCAGAACTGGCGACATGGTTACCAACTTTGATTTATGGAAATTAAACCAACTTAACCTCCATGACCTCTGAGGCCTCTGTGGTAAAAAATTTTTAAAATCTTATAACCAGTTTTGTGGTTTCAGATAGCGATCGTATAGCTTAGCTTCTTCTGATCCAGGTTCAGGTTTCCAGTTATAACGAAACTTCACTAATGGAGGTAACGACATCAAAATAGATTCTGTGCGGCCACCTGTTTGTAAACCAAATAAGGTACCACGATCATAAACAAGATTAAATTCAACATAACGTCCACGACGATAAAGCTGAAAATCACGTTCACGTTCACCATATTCCATCGCTTTACGTTTACTCACTATTGGTACATAGGCCGGAACATAGTGATCACCCACACTTTTCATAAAAGCAAAACTTTTTTCAAAACCTTGTTCATTTAAATCATCAAAAAACAAGCCACCTACACCACGTGTTTCATCTCGATGTTTCAAATAAAAGTATTCATCACACCATTTTTTATATTTGGGATAGGCTTCTTTACCAAAGGGTTCGCAAGCTTGTTTTGCTACGCTATGCCAGTGCACAACATCTTCTTCAACAGGATAATATGGTGTTAAATC
>JAPHTF010000118.1 GCA_026197095.1 Gammaproteobacteria bacterium | reverse complement strand
CGTTATGTTTCTATTAGCCACCTGGAATAATGTGAGATATTAAATGAATGATGGAAAACCGATAACAAGATTATTCTTCGTGAAAATGAAAAAAGCCTTTATTGAACTTCCTGATGAGGAAAAGGCTACCTATATGCAAAAAGACCGAGCTAATTTAGATGAGCTTGGTATGAAAGCCATCTCTATGGTTAATTGTGGCTGGTCGACTGATGAATGGGATTATATTGGCATTGAACAATGGCCTTCTTTAGAAGCAATAAAAAAGAGAGAAATTTTCGAAAGGGATGAACTTGAGATTGATAAGTACACTGTTTCTAAAACATATTTGGGTACTGATGAATCTTTTGATGATTATGGAAAAGAATAATATATCTTGTAAAAAGAAACATAACCAGGCGCTCAAGTCGCGACTGAACATCCCCCGATAAAGTAGACACTTCAATCTAACTAAAGATGGAGTGTAAAATGCCAAGATATACGAAACCAAGAAGAACATGGCACTATTTAAATGAGTTCAAAGTCAAAGCCGTACAACTCAGTTTACTTGATGATGTACAGGTGAAAGATGTTGCTGCAACGCTAGATATCCATCCTTTTATGTTGTCACGTTGGCGAAAGGAATATCGAGAAGGTAAACTGGTTGCAGACAAACGACAAAAGATAACATCCATGGCTAAAGATAAAAAAGAACTTAATAAAGTTAAGCAGCTTGAAAAAGAAAATACACGCCTCAGGCAGGAGAACGATCTGCTAAAAAAGTGGCAACGGTTTCTCGCGGAGGAACATCAGAACGATTTGGATTCATCAAAAGACACGAACAAGACATCGGAGTAAGTTATTTATGTGATTGGCTTAAGGTTTCTCGAAGTGGCTATTATGCCTGGTTGAAACGATCCAGATCATTACGTGCTCTTGAAGATGAAAAACTCTCAACTAAAATTGTTGAGATACATCAGAACAGTCGCGGCACTTACGGCAGTCCACGCATTCATCAAGCACTTAAGAAACAAGGTGTTGATGTGGGTAAAAAGCGCGTTGAACGCTTAATGCAAGCACAAAGATTGCAAGGTCGTGTTGTTAAGGTCACACGTCGACAACCTGGTCTACGACGTTTTAAAGAACGCGGAGAAAACTTACGTTTAAATATACCCGAACCCACTAATATAAATCGAGTTTGGGTAGCAGACATTACCTACATTAAAGTGCGAGACACCTATGAACATCCCCCGATAAAGTAGACACCTCTCGCGTTAAATTAATGGTGGCTATTTTATCAGGAGAAGATCAGGTAAAAGAAGAAAATGAAAATAAAATTACCCCTGCCCGATAATAAAAAACTCACCGTGATATTTCGAGTTGAACCCGGCTGTCTTGGCCCAGATGGAAGTGAGTATGTTGAGGCATTTTGTCGCTTTGCAGAAAAAGAATTTGCGCCTGTTAATTCAGGCTTTATACGCTGGAGCATTATTCCAATGTATGACAAATCATTTGCCGAAATTGATTATAAAATAGGAAGCCTGGGGTTAACTCAAGATAAAGTTGCCCGTTATCTGAATATGTTTGATAAAAACGCAGATGAGTTTGAAGAAGAAATAAGCATTAAAATATCAGAGCTCATTACCCAATATAGTGAAAAATAACCTTTCAGCTTCACTTATTAGTTAAATAAGCGAATAAAAAATACACCCAACCCCTGCCACCACGGTGCAATATAACGACGAGCAGGGCGATTTGCTTCAACAGCTTTCACAATTTTTTTCGCAATACTATTAGTTGATTTCATTTCAAACCGATATATAACCGACTCTTCAAACTTCATTCGTTTAAGTTCGGCTGTAGACATACTTGTTTTATCTAACCATTGATATTTTTTCTCAATATTCTTTTTATTAAAACCTGTATTGTAACCGCCCGGATTAACTGAAACGACATCTATACCATAAGAATGCAATTCTCCACGAAGTGAGCCGGTAATACTTTCTAATGCGTGTTTTGTTAAAGAATAAGGTGATAAAAAGGGTGTAGGCATCATACCCGCTAACGAACTGATAAAAATTACCCTTCCCTGCTGCTTTTGTTTCATTTGTTTTAAAACAACCTGAGTAATCTGTAAGGTTGCCACCACATTTGTTTCGATAACATTACGTACACGTTCAGCGGGTATATCGGCTAACGGGCCTGAATCACCGATTGCGGCATTATTAATTAAGACATCAATGTCCCATTGATTAACTTTTTCCCGGTCGTGTTCTTCTAAAATATCGAGTTTTTCAATAATTGCACGCTCGCCATAGGCCGATAATGTTTCTTTAAGCGGAGCAACATCAGACTCCAGGTGAACGGTTGCATACACAATATGGCCATTATCGAGCAACCTTTTTGCCGCATCTAAACCGATCCCTCCCCGGGCGCCGGTGATCAGTATTGTTTTCATGCTTCGTTCCTTAATTTATTTGAATGAACGTCCATATCATTATTATTCGAGCTTCATATGCTTATAAACTCTTGGCATTCTCTTATACCTGCGTCTTTATCCTACCGATAAAAAAACGGCCTGTTGGCCGTTTTTTTTTAACTTAAGATTTCGATTTAAAAATTAATCGCTAACCCCGCAAATAAACCATCTCCGGATAAATCAACTGATGATCCCACATCATCAGAAGGCTCAGCAGAGATGACTTTATACTCAATAACCGCGGAGATATCTTCAAATGGAAATTTGATCCCTGCCATGAATTGAAGGCCAAAATCACCGGCTGTACCGCTACTGCTTGAACCACTTAATCGTACTGTAGAAGCACCTGCGCCTACACCAATGAAAGGCTGCACATGTGTAGCAACATCAAAATATTTTTTAAAATTCGCGAAAAAATGAGTGCCCGTCGCGTTATTCGATCCAGTATCAAATGTATTTTTATAACGAATCAATTCACCACCAAAGGTTAAATTATTTCTTAATTTAATTTCATATTCGATTGCAAATTCTGAAGTTGAGTTTTCATCAAAGAGCACTGCTGTTTCAATAACCTGAGTTTTATCACCAAATGTAAATTGTCCAGTTTTAAGCGTAATATTATGATAAGTATCTGCAAATGAAGTAATACTAATCATTAACGTCGCAATAAATGCGGATAACTTTAAGATTTTTCCTTTCATAATATTCCCTGTTTGTTGAATTTAATTGATGTCATAATTGGGGGGGTAATGATTATACTGCAGATATTAAATCAGCCTATAGCCTTTTGTAAATTAACTTAATGTTATTGCACCAAATATTGTCATTCATGAGTGAGTCACAATATTGTGAACTTTGCCTCATCATGAATATTTTCACCTATAAATACCAGATATTTGGCCGCTAATAAGCTTACGATGGCAGTTTTTACGTTGATTAATCATGAATCTTGAGTGCAGTACACAGTCACTCCTGAGTTTCCGGGTTGGGCCGGTGCTTTGCTGTGCCCCAAGTTTACCGGTGCGGAGCATTATTACGCCACCAAAGCTTACTCATATTGCGGGTAGTGAACCCTCACAACCGGGTATTTTTAAACATGGCTCACATATCGTAAAAGTGCTTGATTTGCGTCTGAAATTTGGCGTCGATCCCACTCAACATGCACAACCAGGTAATTTAGTCGTCACCATTTCTGAAGCGGGTGATTTTGCATTCTGGGTAGATCAAATTCTGGATGTCTTTGACTTTCCCTCTGAAGGCTGGGGTAACCTTCCACCGGCGATTCCACGGGGTATTTTCACCCGAACTTTATTGTTAAATAAAAAAATACACCTTTATACCGAATTTGAAAAACTCTCCACGATTAATGATCTTGGCTACCTGGAACATTATATTCAACTACTATCAAAAAAAGTGACAGGAACGAAGCAAAATGCTCCAGAAGAAATCAACAAGAAAACACTAACGGAATCAACAGCGCAGGTAATGCCTGAGGTAAAAAATCACGTACCAGATTTAGCCACTGGAAAACCTGTTCTAAAAACTCAAACAGGCGGAAAGACAACAACAAGCAATACTTTACACAATAATTCGACTGTCACAACACATGATAATAAATCACTGTCGCATACACGCATTGAAACTCATAATAAGCTAGCCGAAAGTAAAAAAGATAAGGCGCCATTACACTCGCCTTCTAATCAGGTAAATATTAAACCTTCACTTGCCGCGCATAGCACGATTAACTCAGCAAGAAACACATCATCAGCGACAATGATGAATCCCGTTTCAAAACAAAAGCATGTTACGCCATCGAGAAATACAGCTGAGATAAGTCCACAGCGTCAAACCACAACGGCTTATTCAAGTGTAAACAGCGCTCAACACAAAACGCATGCTGTCTCAGCAGCTCAACAACAAACAGCTTATGTATCTCACTCAGAAACTGATATTAATAATGAACAATCTTCATTTGGACTGTTAATTTTTATAGTGATATTGCTGCTGTTACCTGCTGCGGGTATTTATTTTTATCTCGCCGCTGATACGACACCATCATCTCCATATACATACAAAAAAGAACAGGCCGTTACTCAGACTGAAAGTGCTATTAATGTAAACACTATTGAAACCGAAACAAAAAAAGAAGCCAACCTCAAGGTTGAAACGAAGCCTGGGTCTGAGCCAGTTCCTGAAAATGTAAAATTAACTCAATTGGAACCAACAGCCAGCACTGAAGTTATAGAACAAGAAGACAAAGCAACAATTTTAATTTCAGAAAAATCCGATAAAATAAAACCAGCAGAATATCGTGCAGATATTACTCAAGCGGATAATGAAATTACGATAACAATTCATCAACCTGACTCTGATGAAAAGTCCCTCATGATAGAACCTGGGATGCCATCACAAGCTGCGGAAGAAGTGAGCGCACATGAAGGGCGAATTGAAATACCTGTAATTGAAATAGCTTCGATTAAAACACCACTGATTGAAACCCAGGTAATTGATACACCAGCGGTTAAACTATTACAAAAAGATGAATTAGATAAACCTGTTCCTGCTAAAAAAATCATTAAAGAAATAACCCATGTCGTTGTTAAGGGCGACACACTATGGGCTATTGCTAAAAAATACGTTAAAGATCCTTTTCTCTATCCAGAGCTGGCACGATTAAGTAATATTAAAAATCCACACCGTATTTATCCCGGTAACCGGGTACGAATACGTTTTACAAAAAATTAACAATTTAATTCTTCAAAGGATTTCGTATGCTTACTGTGGCAGATTTACCCCCGCCAGCACTACAGGAATTGCTCAATTCTTATTCAATTGAGGTCAAAATGGTTGCCAATAATGAGCCGATTCCAGGCAGTTTTTGGGGAGATTCAGAGGCGGGCATTATCCAGAATAACCTCTACGTGCGGCCGGAAACCCCCGTGCATTCAGCCTTACATGAGGCCTGCCATTATATTTGCCTTGATGCCGCTCGTCGTGATGCGCTCGATACTGATGCCGGGGGGGACTATGACGAAGAAAATGCCGTTTGTTACCTACAAATTTTATTGGCCGCTAAACTTTCCGGATGCTCTGCCGATATATTAATGAACAATATGGACAGCTGGGGTTATACCTTTCGCCTCGGATCAGCCAAAGCCTGGTTTCAAGAGGATGCAGTGGATGCACAGCAATGGTTACTAAAAGAACAACTTATCGACCAGAAGAATATACCCACTGGACGATTACGTAGATAAGGTTTCGTAACATGACTTTTGACAATATTAATAACTACTTTGAAAAGCTGGTGATTGATGAAATTCAGCATCAATTGAATGATGGCAAACTCGAAGATGATAGTGATTTTCTCTCCGATATTGCCTGCGTTGCACTCAATCAATTACCGGCACGATATGTTCGTCATAATGTTGATATGGTTTTTTATATGACACTTGAAGAACGCGAACAATACCATGAAGTGGTAGAAGAGGCCGTTATTATGGCGACGGATTATGTGAATAAACATCGTCATAGCGATCGACCAGAAACAATTAACCAATAAAGACCCAATAAAAATTATGACTGAAAAAAATGCCGTATATGACACTCGTGTAGAAGTACAAACGAGTTATATTTCTGATCAGTCTGAACCGGAAGATCATCGTTTTGTTTTTTCTTATACCATTACCATTGAAAATCACGGTGATATCCCGGCTAAACTCATCAGCCGTCATTGGTACATTACTGATGCCAATGGCAATGTGCAGGAAGTTGAAGGTGATGGTGTTGTGGGTGAGCACCCGCATTTAAAACCCGGTGATGGTTTTCGTTATACCAGTGGTACCGTTTTAAAAACGCCTGTAGGTAGCATGCATGGTTTTTATCATATGCTTGCTGATGACGGTACTGAATTTGAAACTCCCATTGCGCCCTTCACCCTGTCGGTCCCCAACACCTTGCATTAAAACTTGCCTCAGTAGAATATTTACTGGACACTTAGGTTCATGGCAACGTATGCAATTGGTGATTTACAGGGCTGCTATGATTCCCTGTTACGCTTACTCGACAAACTAAAATTTGATTCTGCACAAGATACTCTCTGGTTTGCGGGTGACCTGGTTAACCGTGGCCCCGATTCCCTCTCAACTTTACGTTTTGCTAAGTCATTAGGTGATAATGCGGTCACTGTTCTTGGTAACCATGATCTCCATTTACTTGCCATTGCAGCAAAACATAAAAAAACTCATGATGTCGGTCTGAAAGATATTCTTCATGCTGATGATGCGGCTGAGCTGTTAGACTGGTTACGCATGCAGCCTTTATTACACCATGATAAAGAACTGAACTTTACCATGGTGCATGCGGGTATTTATCCGGAGTGGGATCTTAAAACTGCACAGCAAAGTGCGCATGAACTCGAATCAGTATTACGCAGTGAAAATTATCTGGACTTTATTTTTCATATGTACGGCAACTTGCCCGGGAAGTGGGATGATAATTTGCAAAGCTGGGATCGCTTACGCTTTATATGTAACAGCTTCACCCGCATGCGTTATTGTGAAAAAGACAGCACATTAAATTTTCATAGCCATGGCGCACCGGGAACACATCCTGAAAACACCTTACCCTGGTTTGAACTACCCTCAAGAAAAATGACCGACGAACGTATTATCTTTGGGCATTGGTCTACATTAGGAAAAATTAACAAAAAAAATGTTTATGCTTTAGATACAGGCTGCGTATGGGGTGGTGAGCTGACTGCTTTACGTATTGACTGTGAGGAAGCACTATATATTAGTGTTGATTGCCCGGGTGATGCTAACCCGGCAGATTATATGAAATAAGCTTTAACAGGTTGATTCGCATTTAAGTATTTTTAAATCTTCTGCAAGATGAGTTAATGCTTTAACTTCCATATAGCAATATTCTGAACACTCACCTTTTTTACCCGGGATGCAGATAAAAATATCAAGCGGGCAATTATTTTTTTTATTACAGTTATTTTTTTGTGCAACCCAGTCTGGTAAACCATCGTTATTTAAATCTTCTTTTTTAATTACTGGCCATTCATTTTTATTCGTGCCGTGTAAATCTTCAAGCATATAACGAATATCATCAGGAAGTGTTTCCGCTGCATTAACAACCGAAACATTCAAAGCCATTAACGAAAATAATAAAATGAATTTTAAGTGGTGTAACATGGAATATTATTTCCTGTCTAAAATAATAAAGCTGTGCGCGTACTGATTTTTATCGTCTTTTTTATGCTTGATTGTTTCAGTCTTATTCCAGTCATTATTATTAATTTCAGGGAACCAGGCATCACCTTGTATTTCTGCATGAACAAAGGTTAAATACAGGCGATCTGCTTTTGGTAACATTTGCTCATAAAAAGAGGCTCCACCAATAATCATGACTTCTTCAACATCACCGGCGGCTTTTAATGCTTCATCGATAGAATGCACCACGATACTATCACTGGCCTGGTAGGATTCATCGCGGCTGATAATAATATTCGTTCGTCCAGGCAATGCTTTTGCGCCAAATGATTCAAATGTTTTGCGTCCCATGACAATCGGTTTGCCCATGGTATTTTGGCGAAACCATTTCATGTCATTCGGCAACTTCCAGGGTAAGGTGTTTTTTATGCCTATGACACGATCTTCGGTCATGGCAGCGATCATTGATATTTTCATTATATTTGAATATGCCTGTTAAATTTATAAAACATATTTACCACAGGGGTCACGAAGTTACACAGAGGAAAGCAATTAATTTTCTTTACGATTCATATGCCTTTATCGTTAATATAGTTGAATATTTGCCTTCAACATACTTGCCACGATGAACATCAAGTAATTTAAAAATTAAGAACTCTGTGCACCATTAATATTAATATTAAGAAGTACCCTCCGTGGTAAAAAAATATTTTGATTTTTTAAACTGCAACCAATCCTTTAATATGTTCATGT
Source organism: Gammaproteobacteria bacterium (assembly GCA_026197095.1). GTDB lineage: Bacteria > Pseudomonadota > Gammaproteobacteria > UBA6429 > Thiohalophilaceae > JAGLTQ01. The sequence goes on along the minus strand of JAPHTF010000118.1, from coordinate 4,332 downwards.
GACTCATAACCGACTAATTCAAAATCATCAATGGTAAAGTCGAAGATGTCTTTTATCTCCGGATTTATTTTCATTGTCGGTAAAGGAAATGTTTCCCGGCTGAGTTGTAAGTCTGTTTGTTCCATATGATTGCTATACAAATGAGCATCACCCAGGGTATGGACAAAATCACCCACGTCTAAATCGCAAACCTGCGCAATCATCATGGTCAGTAATGCATAAGAGGCAATATTAAAAGGCACACCAAGAAAAATATCCGCGCTGCGTTGATACAACTGGCAAGACAGTTTTCCATCGGCAACATAAAACTGGAAAAAAGCATGACACGGTGGCAAGGCCATGTTCTCAATTTCACCCACGTTCCATGCACTCACAATTAAACGACGCGAGTCCGGGTTATTTTTAATTTGATCGACGACTTGTGAAATTTGATCAATATGCCGGCCATCTGCTGTTGGCCATGAGCGCCATTGCGAGCCGTAAACGGGACCGAGGTTACCGTCTTCATCGGCCCATTCATCCCAGATTCTGACTTTATTATCCTTGAGGTATTTAATATTGGTGTCGCCTTGCAAGAACCAAAGGAGTTCATGAATAATCGAGCGAAGGTGAAGTTTTTTAGTGGTCACAACAGGGAATCCGTCAGCCAGGTTAAATCGCATTTGATAGCCGAAAACACTTTTCGTACCGGTACCGGTACGGTCTTCTTTTACTATGCCGTTATCTCTGACATGTCGCATTAAATCCAGATACTGCTTCACAAACGTCCCCTTTCAAACTCATTTTTAGCAGACCCCATTATAGCCAGCTTAGCGCTTAAGATGTATCTCACCCGGCGATTTATGGCATCACGCAAATTACGTTCTTTTTGCGTTTTTTCGCGCTAGCCCGGCTAATACCAGACCGGCAATAATAATTGGCAGGGTTAATACTTGCCCCATGGTGAGCCAGTTCCAGGCTAAATAACCAATATGCGCGTCCGGCACCCGTACAAATTCGATCATAAACCTCACCAGGCCATAACCGATAAAGAATACCGCTATCGTGGTCTTTCTTGCGCGTGGCTTTGAACTGAACCACCATAATATAATGAATAAAACAAAACCTTCGAGAAAAGCTTCATACAAGGGGTTAGGATGCCGGGGCAACCGGTCTGCGGCGGGAAATATCATTCCCCAGGGTAAATCCGTGGGTTTTCCCCATAGTTCACCATTAATAAAATTCCCGATTCGCCCAAAACCCAGTCCTAAAGGAATCAACGGTGCGCCAAAATCCAGTATATTAAAATAGCCTTTCTTGTATTTGCGATTAAACAAGACCATCGCAATTAATACACCTAACAGGCCACCATGAAAAGACATGCCGCCTTGCCAGACCTGAACCAGCATGAGCGGATTATTGATAAAATCAGAAAACGAATAAAACAGGACATAGCCTATTCTCCCACCGAGAATGACACCCAGACCACCGTAAAAGAGCAAATCGTCAATCTGTTCATAATTCCAGTCTTTGTAATAGCGGTTGGTTTGTAAACGTGCGAGCCACCAGGCGCTAATAAAGGCCATAACATACATTAAACCATACCAGTGTATTCCCCAGCCAAATACTGAAATCGCGACAGGATCAAAATCAACAACCATTCTCGTTTCCTATTTTTTGATGTGGCAAATAAATGACTTCAAATAGTCTGTTTCTTTCATCGCGGGATGCACAGGATGATCCGGGCCCTGATGCCCTTGCTCTAATACCTGGCAGTCGACATTGGCCAAATATGAAGCCTGACGAATCTCATTCAGTAACTGTTCCTGCCCAAGATGATATGAACATGAGGCGGAGACTAAAATGCCTTCATTTTTAATTAAATTCATCGCCAGCCGGTTTATCCTGCGATAAGCCAGGCTGCCTTCTTTTAAATCTTTGCGACGCTTTACAAATGCCGGTGGGTCAAGAATAACAACATCATATGTTTCCCCCGCATCAGCCAGTGACTTCAACACTTCAAAGGCATCGCCTTCAAGTGTTGAAAAGTTTTTCTCCAGTTTGTTTAATGCCGCGCTTTGAGTAGCAAGATCAAGAGCAAAAGCGGATGCATCAATACAGGTCACATCTTTAGCACCCGCCTGTAAAGCTTCTACGCCCCAACCACCCACGTAACTAAACACATCCAGCACACGTTTATCTTTAACATAGTGCTGGGTGCGTTGACGGTTTAAACGGTGATCATAAAACCAGCCTGTTTTTTGCCCCTGCTCCAGGGAGGTGACAAAACGAGTACCATTTTCTTCCAGCTCAACAAGCCCAGGTAACTCACCTAAAACGGTCTTGCTATAAATTTCCAGACCTTCGAGCTGACGCGAACCGCTGTCATTTCGTAGTAATATCGTTTTCGGCTGAATAACTTCTGACAGGGCTTCAATAATATCGTTCTGAATACAGTCCATGCCTGCCGTGGTAACTTGCACAACTAATACATCATAAAAACGATCAACCACTAAACCCGGTAAGGCATCACTCTCACCAAAGATCAAACGATAACATGGCACTGAGAACACCCTTTCTCGCAACCTTAAGGCTTCTTGTATTCTTTGTATTAATTTTTGTTTGCTGAGTATTTGCTTTTCAAAGCGACTCACCAGGCGTGCGCAAATGAGGGTATTAGGATTAATATAGGCCGTACCTAAAACACGACCACGGCTATTCGTGACATGGCACCATTGCCCCACTTCGAATTCTTTCAACGGGGTTTGCTTGGTATCTACTTCATTACTATAAACCCAGAGATGACCAGCACGTAAACGGCGATCTTCATTTTTCTTTAAACGTAATTCAGGTAATGCTGGCATGAAACTAACCATTTTAATAATTAATGTGTGAGGTGAAGTTTACACGTAATATATTGCAGATAGAACCTCATCTCAGGTTTACATAAGGCTCATTTAAGTGGATGACATATTCAATAAAAAGAAAGTCACCAGAAAAAGGGAAACAAAAATATTTTATTTAACCTTTTTATTTAGTTTTCGTCTTTGAAATATTAATTATTATTTTTTTCCTGACCGATAAGCATCAATAATAGAAACAATCCACGTTACTATGAGTAGCAATAATGCGATATTTAAAAACATGTTATCAGAAAAGCTCACCAGTTCAGAACTCAGTTTAGCGATTTCCTCAACATTAATCGGCGTTCCTTTTTTTTGCATTTCGGCAATGACCATTGAGGCCTGTTGCATAATCTTACTGATGAGTAAATACAAAATCACCATCATTAAGCCAATAAAAGACCAGCCTCTTTTTTTATGTCCGTTTACAATCTGGCCTACACCCGGAAAAACAAGTGCAGATAATAGTGCGGCTTTCGTCGATTGATTCATAAATTAATTCCCTTTGTTCGCTATCCGGTAAAGGCTTTATCTGAGTTTAGGTAATCAATTTCACTTTGTGAAGATTCTCGTTGTAATATTTCATTTCGATGCGGAAACCGGCCAAATTGCTGCACTATACCTCGATGATGTTTTGCAAATCTTGCATTGTCGTCAAGACCGGCTTTTTCAAACATACTAACAGACAGGTTTTGATCATCCATGTCTTCACTGTGCATTAATGGCATATAGAGGAAAGCGATTTTATCTTTACCTAATTCTTCATCAAAGCCTTTATCAATAGCATGCTTGCTGATTTTAATGGCCATCGCTTCCGTACTAAAACTTTCAACTTCACCTCTATACATATTAAGCGGGAACTGATCCAGAATAATCGCTAGCGCCAAGCACCCCTGCGCACTTCCTTTCCAGTGATTAAATTCACCACGAATTGCTGCTTTCCATACGGCTTCATAGTTGTCTTTAATTTCCTGATCCAGTTTTTTTGTAGAATTAAACCATTGCGACTTAATTCTGTCTGAATACCAGAAGTCTATTATTGATTCGGCTGTAATTGATTCAGCTGTAATTAAATCAGAGGTGGTGGATTTATCAGTTAAGAATGTGTTCATAGTTTTCCACCTTTACTTAATAATGTTTTCTTTAATTAAAAAAGCCCGCTAATGCGGGCTTGATGATAAGTTTAGAACGAGCTTCCAAAATTTTCTGTATAACGTGTTTTAAATTCATCCATGGTGAAGGCATGATTCTGGGTGCCATGTGACTCAATTTTAATTGCACCCATTAATGAAGCAATACGCCCGGTGGTGTCCCAATCCAGATCATTTAAGATGCCATAAAGTAAGCCTGCGCGGAAAGCATCGCCACAACCGGTTGGATCATTAATGCCACTGATTTTAGCCACGGGTATATCATGACGGTGTCCTTTGCTATAAATATGAGAGCCTTT
>JAPHTF010000018.1 GCA_026197095.1 Gammaproteobacteria bacterium | reverse complement strand
AGGTGATTAACTGGCTTGGAAAGAATCTGAGTGGTTTGATGCGCAGTGAGTTGCAAGCTTGCGTAAGGTGTCGAGCTTTAAAATGGTAATGTGCTTTCGTTCAACTTTAAGTACCCCATTTTCCTGGAAGTGGCTAAGCAGACGACTGATCGTTTCAACTGCCATGCCTAAAAGGTTCGCAATATCACCTCTAGACATGCTGAGATTAAAGTCATTCGCTGCATATCCACGGTTGCTTAGGCGCTCAGACATACCGAGTAAAAAACTGGCGAGGCGGGTTTCAGCAGGCATTTGGGCAAGTAACAACATTAAATTCTGGTCTTGTTGAATTTCTTTACTCATTAAGCGCAATAATTGGCGATGTAGATTGGGAATTTCAAGGGCTAATGATTCCAGGCGTTCAAAGGGAATTTTGCAGACACTTGACGTTTCGAGCGCTTTAGCTGTACAGATATGACGTTCTTCACTAATGGCATCCATACCGAGTAATTCACCTGGTAATGCGAAACCAATAATTTGTTCAGTACCATCTGGGTTGGTTAAATATGATTTGAAGGAACCACTGCGGACGGCATAAACTGATTTTAAGGGTTCACCCATACGATAGAGAAAGCTATTTTTATTAACCGACTGACGACGTTTAATCACTTTATCAAGATTATCTAAATCACCTGTTTCGAGTCCCATTGGAAGACATAGGTCATACATGCTACAGTTTTTACAATGATTCTTGAGCTCTGAGAGTTTTATAACCTGATGATTTGCCATTAATATTGCCCTGATATCTGTAGTGGGGGTAATTCTTATATATTCATTCAATTGTATTGCCTAGATTGTATTGCTTAGCGTCCTGTCTGGCAAAAAAAATATATAATATCCATGTTTGTTATATGGATATGTGATATGCATAAAATAATTTTTTATGGCGTTTTTCTGGAACGTTTTTACTTTATAGTCTAAAGCGAAACCAAAGTATTTTATTTAGAAAAACGATATATAAAAAGCATGAAACTTAAAGCACTTATCATCGAAAGTACTCGCCACTATCGTAGTGTATTAGACAAGATATTGTCTGATATTGGTGTTGAGTGTGACATTTTTGAAAATGCTGAAGAAGCGCTTAAGTCGACAACGAAGGCTGAATATGCATTTATTTTAGTCTCGCGTTATCTCGATGACACCACCGGCGAATTATTCCTTCATCGCTATCGTGAAAAGTACGTATTAGGTGAAGCCTTAACCATTATGCTCACGTCTGGTGAAGTCTCCAGCGTCATGATGGATGCAAATAATGCAGGCTTTAAACTGGTTTTCAATAAAAAAGAGCTGGATTCTATTCAAACGTTTTTAACCAGTGTTTTAAACAATCGTACTTTAAATTTAAAAGGTAAAATATTATTTATCGAAGATCAAAAAAGTGTTGCTGCAGCTACAATAGCGATATTTAAAAATTATCAGGCTGATATTGATCATGTAGTCAGCTTTGTTGACGCGAAAGAAAAATTTTCAAATAATTTTTATGATTTAGTCATTACGGATTATCATCTGGAAAATGAAGAGACGGGCGATGACATTATACAGTTAGTACGTGGTTATGCAGATGTAGATAAAGCCCTGATTCCTATATTAGTTGTATCAGGAGAAGCAGATCAGAAAAAGCGCACTTCATTTTTAAGAAATGGTGCGAATGATTTTATTATCAAGCCTTATGATGACGATGAGTTGATTGTACGTTCATCTAACCTTATTCAAAATAAAAGAATTTTTGAGCAAGCTAAAAAACAGCAGAAAGAGTTAACCCGGTTAGCAATGACTGATCAGTTAACCGGTTTATATAATCGACACAGTTTATTTGATATTGGTCCAAAATATTTAAGTGATGCCATCCGGCATAAATTTTCTGTTTCATTACTTGTCATCGATCTCGATCATTTTAAAAAAATAAATGATACACATGGACATGGAGCAGGTGATAATGTTTTAAAGGCTGTCGGACAGGTATTAAATGATAACTGTCGTCCAGAAGATTTTGTTGCCCGTTATGGCGGAGAAGAGTTTGTGATGATACTTACTCATTGCGATATTGATTTTACCCTGAGAAAAGCTGAAAACATCCGGCTGGCCATTGAAGAATCTAAACCAAATAATCTAATGATGACAGCGAGTATCGGCGCTGCAGCACTTAACAAAAAAGATGACTTTGAGAGCCTTTTTGAAAAAGCCGACAGAGCTGTTTATGAGGCTAAAGACTCCGGACGAAACAGGGTGGTTATTCATCCTGATAAATTTGACAGCGTGGTATAGCGCTTATCTCTATCTATTAAATCAACAATATACTTTTAATTAAGGCAATTCGAATTTACCCTTCTCCTTTTAGATGCATCCCTTTAACCTATACCTTATAATAATGGCTAAATTTTAGTGCTTATGGGAGCATTTCATGGCAGATCGTACCGCGACGGTTAATCGCGAAACATTAGAAACCCAGATTGAGGTCACAATTAACCTTGATGGGAAAGGTAAAGGCCAATTTAATACCGGTGTGCCATTTTTAGAGCACATGCTGGATCAAGTTGCGCGTCACGGAATGGTTGATCTCACTATTAACGCCAAGGGTGATACTCACATTGATGATCACCATACAGTTGAAGATATTGGCATTACCCTGGGCCAGGCATTTGCTAAAGCTTTGGCGGATAAAAAAGGCATTCGTCGTTACGGCCATGCTTATGTGCCATTAGATGAAGCACTGTCTCGTGTAGTCATTGATTTTTCAGGTCGGCCGGGCCTGGAATATGATATTGATTACCCGCGCTCGATGATCGGTGAGTTTGATGTTGACCTGTTGGGAGAGTTTTTCCAGGGTTTTGTGAATCATGCACAAATGACGCTGCATATTGATAACATCCGTGGCAAAAATGCACATCATATTGCTGAAACAATATTTAAGGCTTTTGGTCGTGCTTTACGTATGGCAATCGAGCATGACCCACGTATGGCGGGTGTCATGCCTTCGACTAAGGGCAGTCTGTAAATTATAATCTGAAAATAATTTAACCACAGAGGTCACGGAGTTACACAGAGTTTAAACTCTATATTCTCTGTGAATCTCTGCGACTTCTGTGGTGAATATTTTCATCTTTGACCGGTATAAAATAGTAAAAGAAAATTATGTCTAGCGTAGCTGTTATAGATTATGGAATGGGTAACCTGCATTCTGTTGCCAAGGCTCTGGAAAAAGTGGGTGAAGGTGTTGAGGTTAACGTCACCTCAGATGCCCGAACGATTTTATCCTCTGATCGAGTTGTATTGCCGGGTGTAGGCGCAATGCGAGATTGTATGGGGGAAATCAAGCGTCTTGGCCTGGACAAAACGATCCATGAATTTATTGAGAGTGGTAAGCCATTGTTTGGTGTGTGTGTAGGAATGCAGGTATTACTTGAGTCCAGCGCCGAAAATAATGGGGTCACGTGTTTAGGCATTTTGCCCGGAAAGGTAGAATACTTTGGAGATGAGCTGCGTGACATGAAAAGTGGAGATAGGCTCAAAATCCCCCATATGGGTTGGAATCAGGTGCATCAGGAAATAGAACATCCCATGTGGGATGGTATTGCCCAGGATGCTCGCTTTTATTTTGTACACAGTTATTATGCACAACCGGCTCATCCAGACTTAATTGCGGCTTCAACGAACTATGGTTTTCAGTTTACATCCGCGGTGACTAAAGATAATGTATTTGCAGTTCAATTCCATCCAGAAAAAAGCCAGCATGCCGGTTTGGCTTTGTATGCAAATTTTCTGAAATGGAATGGCAAAACGATAACCCGTAATCATCCGTTTTAACAAACAAAATTTTTATAGAGACAAGAACATGCTTTTAATTCCCGCAATCGACCTTAAAGATGGCAAATGCGTACGTTTACGCCAGGGCAATATGGACGATGAAACTATTTTTTCAGATGACCCTGTTGCCGTGGCCGGACAATGGGTCGAAGCCGGCGCACGACGTTTACACATTGTTGATTTAAATGGCGCATTTGAAGGAAAACCGATGAATGCGAGTGTTGTTCATGATATTTGTGCTGCTTATCCCGATTTACCGGTGCAGATAGGAGGAGGCATTCGTGATGAAGATACTGTGCAAACGTATCTGGATGCGGGTGTAGAATACGTCATTATTGGTACTAAAGCGGTAAACGCCCCTCATTTTGTAAAAGACCTTTGTTTAGAATTTCCGGGGCATATCATTGTTGGCCTAGACGCTAAAGATGGCAAAGTGGCGATTGATGGCTGGTCTAAACTGTCTAAGCATGATGTGATTGATATGGCCAGGCATTTTCAAGATGATGGTGTCGCCGCTATTATTTACACTGACATTAGCCGTGACGGCATGATGCAGGGTGTAAATGTTGAAGCAACAGTAAAACTTGCACAGGCAATTAATATTCCTGTTATTGCATCGGGTGGAATCACAAACTTAGATGATATTCGTGCTTTGAGTAAAGTATCGGCTGAAGGTATTATCGGTGCGATTACTGGACGGGCTATTTATGAAGGCACCCTGGATTTTGCTGAAGGGCAAAAATTGTCAGATGAGCTTAACAAGTAAGGATTTTAACGCAAAGTTCGCAGAGAGCGCAAAGATGAAGAAGCTAAAAAATTTTTTTCTTTGCGAACTTAGCGACTCTGCGAACTTTGCGTTTATAACGGTGAATATTTAATGGGCTTAGCAAAAAGAATCATTCCTTGTTTAGATGTTGATAACGGACGTGTCGTTAAAGGCGTGCAGTTTGTTGATATTCGCGATGCCGGTGATCCGGTTGAAGTTGCCCGCCGCTATGATGAGCAAGGTGCAGATGAAATTACCTTTTTAGATATCACCGCGACTTCGGATAATCGCGAGACCATGGTGCACCTGGTAGAAGAAGTGGCGAGCCAGGTTTTTATTCCTTTAACCGTGGGCGGAGGTATTCGTAAGGTTGAAGACATCCGTACTATGTTAAATGCAGGGGCAGATAAAGTGGGTATTAACAGTGCCGCAGTATTTAATCCTGAATTTGTTAAAGAAGCTGCTGAAAAATTTGGTTCACAATGCATTGTTGTTGCCATAGATGCAAAAAAAGTTAGCGCGGAAGGTGAAGCTAACCGCTGGGAAATTTTTACCCATGGAGGCCGTAAAGAAACCGGCATAGATGCAGTCGAGTGGGCCATAAAAATGGTGGCCTATGGTGCTGGAGAAATCCTGTTAACCAGTATGGATCGTGATGGCACTAAGATTGGTTTTGATCTTGAATTAACTCGCGCCATTAGCGAAGCGATTAATGTACCCGTCATCGCTTCGGGTGGTGTTGGCGAACTGCAACATCTGGTTGATGGTGTTAAAGAAGGCAAAGCAGACGCGGTGCTTGCAGCGAGTATTTTTCACTTTGGTGAGCACACTATTGAAGAAGCTAAACGTAAAATGGCTTCGGCCGGGATAGAAATGCGGCTGTAATTATTATGATATGGGATCAACGCAAAGCACGCAAAGACGCAGAGGGCGCGAAGCAAGAAATATTTTTCTTTGCGCCCTCTGCGTCTTTGCGGCCTTTGCGTTAATATTGATAGTTTAGATATGTCTACTAAATGGCTTGATGAAATTAAATGGGATACTCATGGATTAGTCCCGGCTGTCGCTCAGGAAACGGGCACCGGTAAAATTTTAATGGTGGCCTGGATGAATCGCGAGTCATTAGAGTTATCCGTTAAGGAAGGCCGCGCAATTTATTGGTCTCGTTCACGACATAAGTTATGGCGTAAGGGTGAAGAATCTGGTCATGTACAAACAATTAAAGATATTCGTTTAGATTGTGATAATGATGTGCTGTTATTAGAAGTGGAACAATTGGGTGGTATTGCGTGTCATACCGGGCGTCACAATTGTTTTTATAAACAGCTGCAAAATGATCAGTGGGTTGAAGTAGAAGCGGTAGTAAAAGATCCTGCTGAAATTTATAAGTAAAAAGAATTAACCACAGAGGTCACGGAGGTGTACCCAAGGGCACTTCCTAATATTGTTTGTAACAAGATTAGGGCGCACAGAGTTTTTAGATTATTGAATTTCCTCTGTGATACTCTGTGCCTCCTGTGGTGAAAAATTAATTATGAGCGACATATTAAAACAATTAGCTGAAGTATTGGCGGAACGTAAAAACGCGGATCCTGAAAGCTCTTATGTCGCCATGTTACACAGCAAAGGTCTTGATGCTATTTTAAAAAAAATAGGTGAAGAAGCGACCGAGACTGTGATGGCGGCCAAAGATGGCCATGCGGATAAAATTATTTATGAAACTGCTGATCTCTGGTTTCACACCATGGTGATGTTATCTGAACAAGGGTTGAGCCACGAAGATGTTTTAAATGAACTCGCGCGCCGTTTTGGTATGTCAGGATTAGAAGAGAAAGCTAACAGGTCAAAATAACAGGATTAACTAAAAATGAGTGATTGTCTCTTTTGTAAAATACTTGCAGGTGAAGTACCGTCAGATAAAGTTTATGAAGATGACAAGATGTATGTTTTTAAAGATATTCACCCAAAGGCTGACGTACATTTACTTGCAATCCCCCGGGTGCATATTGCAAGTTTGAATGAAGTAAATGATGAGCATGATGAAATCATGGCTCACATGATTAAAATGTTACCCAGGATAGCAAAAGAGCAAGGTTTAGATGATGGTTTCCGTACTATCATTAATACGGGTAAGGGTGGCGGACAACTTGTTTTTCACTTGCATATACATCTTCTAGGTGGCAGTAACTTACCTGGTTTTCAGTAAAGTATTTTAGATACACACTATGATGGAGAAATAAAATGGGATTCGGTGTTACAGAGCTAATTATTATACTTATTATTGTTTTGGTTTTATTTGGTGCTAAACGTTTACGCAATGTGGGTAGCGATTTAGGTTCGGCAGTTAAAGGTTTTAAAAATGCCGTAAAAGATGAAGAAGAAAAACCAAAAGAACAACTACAAAAAAGTGAAAGCAGTGTTATCGAAGGTGAAGTAACAAAAGTAAAAGAAGAAGACAAAGCTTAAGCTTGTCTTTTCAGGTTACTAATTCATGTTTGATATTGGTTTTTGGGAGCTTACTACAATTGCAGTTATTGCTTTATTAGTGATCGGCCCTGATAAATTACCTGGTGTTGCACGAACAGCCGGTAAATGGGTTGGGCGTGCCCGTCGTTTTGTTAATGATGTAAAAACAGATATCGATCGTGAATTAAAGCAAGAAGAAATCAGAAAGGCGCTTGCAGACGATGTCGGGCTTGATGAAATAAAGCAAATCATGAATGCCGATAATTTTACTATTGATGCAGATGATACTCCCAGCTATCAAGTCAGCGCGATAGATGATCCAGAAGCTTATAATAAAAAAATCATGGATGAAGAACGTGCCAGACAAGAAGCGGCAGATGAAGAACATGATCGATTGCTTGATGAAGAATTAAGTGGAATTACCGATCACAGTGATGCAGCTGAAGATGAACCTCAATACGATACAGACAGACTTGATACAAGCTCGCCATTAGATGGCACTACTTCTGATGCAGTTTCAGATACAAAACCTTCATCAAAAAATTCTTGATATTAAATAATAGATTAATTTAATGACTCAAAATAACAATACTGACACGGCAGTTGAGCAAGAAGCGCCATTCATGTCGCATCTGGTTGAATTACGTGATCGTCTGTTACGTGCCGTTCTGGTTGTTTTAGTTGTATTTTTAGCTTTATTTGCTTTTTCAAACGAGCTTTATTCACTGTTAGCTGAACCATTACTCGTTCATTTGCCGCAAGGTAGCAGTATGATTGCAACCGAGGTTGCCTCTCCATTTTTAACGCCTTTTAAGCTTTCAATGGTTACTGCTATTTTTATTAGCATGCCCTTTATTTTGTATCAACTATGGGCCTTTGTTGCACCTGGGCTATACAAGCATGAAAAAAGCATGGCTTTTCCTTTGCTCTTTTCAAGTATCATTCTGTTTTACCTTGGTATGGTGTTCGCTTATTTTGTCGTTTTTCCCTTGATGTTTGGTTTCTTTACCGGGATTCAACTTCAAGGCGTAACGATGATGACCGATATCACCAAGTATCTCGACTTTGTGTTAAAAATGTTTTTCGCTTTTGGTATGGCGTTTGAAGTACCGATTGCCACGATTATTGTTATATCAACAGGTATGACAACGGCTGAAAAACTTGCCGATAAACGTCCCTATATTATCGTTGTCGCGTTTATTGTTGGTATGTTACTTACTCCCCCTGATGTTGTTTCACAAATGTTATTAGCCATACCTATGTGGATATTGTTTGAGTTGGGTTTGATTTTTTCCCGTTTATTAACACGAAAACGTGAGCGTTTAGCCAAAGAGCAGAAAGCACAGGAAGAAAAAGAACTTGATGATGAATTTGAGCAAGCCATTGCCGAAGAAGAAAAACTTAATAAATAAAACTCCTTTCCTGAAAGTACAATAATTTTTGCAAGTGCCTTAATAAGATGAATTGTATTTTTCATAGTGCTGCTAAGTTACTATTTCATTACATTTGTTAAATCCTTTATATTGAACTAAAACTCCATTTTTTTGTCGAATTTGAATACACTTAATAAGCAGTGGATAAATAATGATAAAGATATCGCTATTGATATTCTGCTTTCTGATTAGCTTTAATGCTAATGCACTGGCTATTGAAAACACTCTTAAAGATCACGCTTCACCCTATCTTGCTATGCATGGTGATGATCCTGTTGCCTGGCAGGAATGGAACAAAAAAACCGTTAAACGAGCACAAAAAGAAGGGAAACTGATTTTCGTATCCAGTGGATATTTTTCCTGCCATTGGTGTCACGTAATGCAACGTGAAAGCTATCAAAATAAAGATGTTGCTGAAATACTGAATACTTATTTTATTCCGGTAAAAGTGGATAGAGAAATTAACAGTGCATTAGATAGTCATCTTATAGATTTCGTTGAGCGCACACAGGGTCACGCTGGTTGGCCATTAAATGTGTTTATTACACCTGATGGATATCCATTAGTTGGTATGACATATGTACCCACACAAAATTTCTTAAAAGTGTTGAATAATTTAACCACCAGGTGGAAGAAAGAGAAAGCTGAGCTTGAGCAAATTGCGATTAATGCTACACATGAAATATTAACTTCAAAGAAATCTGGAAATCAAAATCTAAAACCCGGTCTGGGTCAAGATTATATTAATCGATTTTTATCACAAGCAAGCGCAATGGCGGATGATCTGTCTGGTGGTTTTGGTGAACAAAATAAATTTCCTTCAGTTCCACAATTAAATGTTTTGCTGACAGCCTATAAAAATAAACATGATGACACGCTGAGACAATTTTTATTGTTAAGCTTAAATAAAATGGCCTCGCAAGGTTTGAATGATCAGCTTGGTGGCGGTTTTTTTCGATATACAGTCGATCCTCTTTGGCAAACGCCCCATTTTGAAAAAATGTTGTATGACAATGCATTGCTCGCTTCGTTGTATATGGATGCGGCAAAAATTTTAAATAATAAAAAGTTTGAGAAAGTTGCAAAAGACACATTAGATTTTATGCTGGATACTTTTTTATCTAACCAAGGTGTATTTATCGCAAGCCTTTCTGCACTGGATAGTGAAAATATTGAAGGCGGTTATTATCTTTGGCAACGTGATGAACTTAAGAATATTTTAAATATCCGCGAGCTAAAATTAGTTGAACTGATCTGGAAATTAGATGGCGCGGCTGAATTATCCGCGGGTTATCATTTCGCCGAAGTAATGAACATTAACGAAGCAGCAAAAATACTAAAAATTTCACCAGAAACAGCAACTAGTCGTTTTGATTCAGCAAAAAACAAGCTATTAAATGTGCGTAAGAAGCGCAATATCCCGCGTGATACTAAATTGCTTGCCGCCTGGAATGGACTCGCTTTATCAGCTTTTTCAAAAGCAGCTAAAAAATTTAATAATAAAAGGTATGCAGAAGCGGCAAAAAACATTAAAGATTATATTTATCAAAATCTATGGGAAGGTAAAACTTTAGTTAGAGCGGTTAAAGAAGGTATCGTTTTAGGAGCCGCTGGTTTAGAAGATTATAGTTATCTTGCGCTGGGCTTGTATGACTGGATTGAATATTCACGAAACCAAAGTGATCTGTCCAACCAAGAAGACCTGTTATGGCTACAAGAATTACTCGAACAAACATGGAATCGTTTTTACAGCAAACAAGGCTGGCGACTGACAGAGAATAGCTTGCTTAAATATGGCCAGGGAGAAGCGGTTATTGCAGATAGTGTTATGCCATCCGCTTCAGCCATTATTATTAATATTTCACTAAATGCTGGCGGAAAAAATAAAACTACTGAATTAAAAGAAAAAGCGCTAATGGCATTAAGTGCAGGGCATGCTGAAATTGTAAGCCAGCCTTTTTGGTATGCAACTCATATTCAAACTTTATACGATTACCAGAAAAATCATTAAATAATATCCTGAGATAGATCTACTGGTGCATTTTCTAAAGTTTCAAATTCAAACATTGCAATATTTCCACTTGATATGATGAGCTTATATAGCTTGATATAAAATAATTTAGTTTTCATATTAACTGATAAAACAGAACCAATATCATAAAGCATCGCAGGAACAATAACACTGCGCATTTGACTTATAGATACCTGCTTTGGAACTAACAGGCTGCGGAAATAATCTGTACCTTTACCTAAGCCAGTGACTGCTTTTACTGCAATAGGAACAGCGCTATGTGCCAGGTTCATAATTCCCATATCAACATTATTATCTTGATTGATGTGTATCCAGCGAATTATTCCTATTTTCCAGCGTAAACCTGTTTTGCTCTCAAATAAATAACTGACCACTTCGCCAACTTTTATATTCATATTTTTGCATGAATCTTCACAACTTAAGGCCAGGCCGGTATGGCTAATATTATGTTGCTGCCAGGGACTAATAGGGTAAGAATTCTTTTCATGTAAACGATCTTTATGTAACGCTTCACGGTAAATATTTGCAAAAACAGTGGCTTGTTTATTGTCGCTAGATGAAAGCAGTCGCAATTCATCCATCTCAGGAGTGAAGTCAGCTTTATTGGAACAATAAAAATGGCAGGCATTTAAGCCAAGCGCCATGCGTAATTTTGCCCCCCTGTCTACACGATCTTTTCCACGTGTTAACTTGCTGTGCCATGCATCTGTTAAGCGAAGTAACATATCTCTTTGTTGGCGTTCTTTAAGTGAACGAGGTGAATCTTCTTCAATAAAATCATCACTTTCAGCGTTTACGCGTATGACTTTAGTTGTGTGATTGTTAAGACGCGCTTTCACTTCACTAATGTCAATAATCCGTCCATCAACCGGTTCCCATTCGAGATTCTCTGGGATAAAGCGCGGCGACATATCAGTGGCAAAATCTACACCGTATTGATCCGATATATGCTTTTTTTCGAGTTCTGATATTGTACAGACGGATGTCCAGGCAGAGACTAAATAATAGATGTCTTCTGCTTCATTTTGCATCAAGTGATACGGTGCTGAAAGCGATAACAGCACAATGCGTTTATAGGCTAAATCAATTGTATATTGAATAGGAAGCGGATGATCAGGGTAGGGATCATCAATCGCATTATTTTGAATATTTTCATATTCTGCGTAACGATAGAGTTGATGCAATTCACGCCAGGCATCATATTGCGGTGAGGCGTAAACAAGATAGCTTTCAACAACACTACGAGCCAGGTATTGAATACTTAAGTAAATAGATTCTCGTAGCAAGAGTCGATCGTTTTCTTTTTGCGAATTTTTTTCCATTAAGTCACTGGTTATCAGTTTATATCCCTGTGCCATTTCGCTTAGTAAATTCTGAATGAGCTGAGAAATGAGTTTATTTTCAGTCGACAGAGGGAGTTTGGTTCTGCGTAGCGGTTGTTTTAATGAAAGCAGTAATTGTCTGACTGTAGGTCGTAATGCATCAAGTAATTGACTGCGTTCTGAGTAGGAATAGCGTGACTGGTTAATAATTCTGAGCTGCTGTAATACAATTTGTGATGCTTTTTGTACATTACCAACAGGTAGCCCTTTAAGCCATGAATTAAACTGCTTTGGCTTAATGTAGGGCTTTGGTCGCTTAGCACTCAGCAAAGGTAAATTAAGTACAGGTAGAGTCACAGATATCATCCATATTTTTTGTTACAGTGCTGTCACGTAGTATTACTTCAACTTTTATAATGATACTGCAATTCAAGAAGCCATACATAATTTGCATTCTAATTTTTGATCCGCGTCTTATATTTTTAAGTACTTGAGTGCTGTTATGCACTATTATTTAGTGTTTATAACAGATTAATGATCAAGGCAAAATTTTCGGGCATGCAAATGGAGGTGATAAATGTTTAATACGGCAGATATATTATATTCATATATCAGAAAGACTTGATTTAACAATCACTACTCGGTATTTTAAATGAGTAAAAATTATAAGAATAATAATTGAAATCAGTATTTACCATCGGAACTGGTTTTATACAGAGGACGTTTTTTCGAATACAAATCATTCGGTTTTTAAGTGACTAGTCAATACTTGGATGTTTTTAGAAAGCTTATATTGATCTCGATCAATGAAAATAACCCAATATTGGTATATAAGTATATACGAAACAACTAATACTTCTGGTTCTCATAAGAATCTAAATTTATATAAGGGAGCACAGCAAAATGAAAATTATATTAGGCTTTATTGCTGGTATCGCACTAGTAGTCGTAATTACGCTAATGTATGCCGCAGATCTCATGGTAAATGAGTATGAGAGTCCATTTGGTGTAGAAGAAACTGCAGCGCGCGTGCAAGCAAATATTCAGTCACTGGAGCACCGTGGTTGGAAACTTTCTGCCTTGCGTAATCCAGCGAAAGCAGTCGCAGCAGGTGGAACAAATGTTCTTCCAGTCTTATTAGTTGAAGCGTGTAGCACGACGTATTCTGCTCCACTACTTAAAGATGATAAAACTAAAATTGTTTCACTCTTAATGCCTTGCACGATTACTGTTTATAAAAAGGATGATGGTAAAACCTATATTGGAACCATGAACTCCGGTTTAGTTGGCAGAGTGTTTGGTAAAAAAGTCGGAGACATAATGGCTGAGGTTGCTAAAGACCAGCAAGTATTTATTAACATGGATCCTTCAAAACCCGCTCCTCCTCTGATTAGAACAGGCCCAGGCGGCGGCGGTGGTAAGGGTGGTGCGGTAGATGCGGGTTGTTAATAACCTGATTGGAACTACGGAAGGCTTATTAAATTTCAAACTGCAGATTTACGCAGCATGAATATGGGGACAGAACGATGAAAAAACAGCGATATATAATCGGATATCTCCTCTTTCTTATTGGGGGAGTGATGGTATCGTCTGCAGGATATGCATCAGCAAAAGCTGAAACGATGCAAAAACCCGCAGCGGCAATACCAGCGACTACAGCTAATACAAAAAAAGCTAAAAGTAACTCAACTGCAGACCATAGTAAATTTAAAGAGTTAGACAAAAACTTTAATAGTGGTCCAGAAGTAACTAAAGCTTGTCTTACCTGTCATACCGAGGCGGCCAAGCAGGTTCATGCTACCAAGCACTGGACGTGGGAATTTATTAACCCGGCGACCAAGCGTAAGTTAGGTAAAAAGAACGTTATTAATAACTTCTGTACTTCTACAAAAACTAACGAAACATTTTGTAGTGCTTGTCATGTCGGTTACGGCTGGAAAGACGATAAGTTTGATTTTACAGAAGAGGCAGCAGTTGATTGCCTGGCTTGTCACGATACAACTAAGTCGTATAAGAAAATTCCTGGCTTATCAGGTCATCCAAATTATAAAAAAATGGAATGGCCTCCTCATTCAGGTAAATTCCGTCCAGCGACTGATTTGAAAAAAATCGCGCAGAATGTTGGCCAAACCAGCCGTGACACATGCGGTGGTTGTCACTTCTATGGTGGCGGTGGTGATGCAGTAAAACATGGTGATCTTGATAGTTCATTAAAGCAACCTGGCAAATATCTTGATGTTCATATGGATGCGAAAGGGCTTAATTTCAGCTGCGGCAAATGTCATTTAAGTGATTCGCATGAAGTAAGTGGCAGTCGTTATGCCCCAACTTCAATCGATAAGAAAGGTGCCATTATGCGAGGTAAAGCAGGTGAGCGTAATCCTACGACTTGTGTAGCATGTCATGATAATGCGCCACACAAAGAGTATGCGAAGCTTAATGACCATACCGATAAGATCGCTTGCCAAACTTGTCATATTCCAGAGTTTGCTCGTGGACCTCGTGAAACCAAGATGACCTGGGACTGGTCAACAGCAGGTAAACTTGATGAGAAGGGTCATCCTATCAAGATCAATAGCAGTTCAGGTGCGGTTGCCTATGATAGTAAAAAAGGTGACTTTACTTACGACCGCGTTGTTATTCCTGAATACAAATGGTTCAACGGCGAAGTTAAATTCACTCTGTTTGGTGACAAAGTAGATGGCAGCGATATAGTTAAAATCAATGACATGATGGGTGGACCTGATGATCCAAACGCGTTGATTTGGCCATTTAAAGTTTTCCGAGGCAAACAACCTTATGATGTTGGTAATCAAACCCTGGCGGTATTCCATACTGCAGGCAAAGATGAAGCGGCATTTTGGGGGAATTTTGACTGGGAAAAATCAATGAAGGCGGGCATGGCTTCTACTGGCGTGGAATATAGCGGCAAGATGGCTTTCGTTGAAACCGAAATGAGTTGGCCTATTACGCACATGGTTGCGCCTAAAGAAGATGCATTAACTTGTGCACAGTGCCATAAAGAAAACGGTCGCTTGAGCAAAGTTGCGGGTATCTATCAACCAGGTACAAACTCGACACCAATACTAGATATGTTGGGTTCGATTGTTGCCTGGCTAACTTTACTTGGTGTAATAATTCACGGTGGTATTCGTGTTATCCAAAGTCGGAAGGGGGCCTAAGATAATGGAAAGAATCTATATATTTAAACGTTTCGAACGTTTTTGGCACTGGTCTCAGGCTTTACTCATTATGTTCATGTTGCTGAGTGGCTTTGAGGTTCACGGTAGCTTTACTTTATTTGGGTTTGAAAATGCGGTGGCTTACCACACTATCTCGGCCTGGATGATCATTACACTGTGGATATTTGCCGTGTTCTGGACTTTTACTACCGGTGAATGGAAACAGTACATTCCAAGTATGGAAAAAGTTGATGCCATGATTAAGTATTACATCACGGGTATCTTTACCAATGCACCGCATCCATTTAAGCAAACACGTTTAAGCAAGCATAATCCTTTACAAAAACTTGCTTACATTTTTGTTTTGGTGGTAATTAATCCCATTATTTGGTTTAGTGGCTGGGCCTATCTTTTCTACAACGACCTCGCTGTTGTAGGCTTGCAAGGGTTACCCCTTGAATGGATCGCATACGTTCATGTGATTGGTGCTTATATGATGCTGGTATTTTTTATCGCCCATGTTTACTTAGGTACTGCAGGTCATACGCCTACTTCACATATCAAAGCGATGATCACCGGTTGGGAAGAAACTGATTGATCAGCAGTCATAGAAAAGTGAATGCTGTGCAGGGGAGAACATCCCCCTGCAAACAAGGCGTAGTTAGAGCCAGAAGGAGTGGTCTCTACTACGCCTTTTTATTTATTACACTTAATATCATTTCGATTCAAAGTTTCGCTTTGCAAAGTGAACAGGCTAAACACATTCCCCATGTTGATCAGAAAGCAAGAGAAAGCTTTCAACAGTATCGGTATGCATCAGGACCTAAAGCTTATGCCATTGCGCCCGGAGGGGCGTGGGCATGGTCTGAGCTGGAGCTAAACGATGAAGAAGCACAGCGAATAGCACTCGATAATTGCCAAACCCAAACACAGCAAACCTGTATTGTTTATGCGTTAAATGACAAAGTGGTATTTGATAAAGATCGCTGGCCAACACTTTGGCGTTTAAGTGAAGAGGAAAAAGCGACATCCAGTCCATTTGGTATATCTCGTGGTGCACATTTTCCAAACCTTATCTTTAAAGATAGCAAAGGTAAGCAACACCGCCTGTCAGATTCTAAAGATAAAGTAACACTTGTTCATTTTTGGGGCTCGTGGTGCCCACCCTGCATACGTGAGATGCCGGAGTTAGTAGAGTTACAAAAATCACTGAAGAAAAATTATGGTAACAAGGTAAAAATGATCTTGTTACAGGTGCGTGAGCCATTTGCTCAATCACAAAAGTGGGCAAAGCAGTATCATTTCAGCAAGCTTCCTCTCTATGATTCAACGCCAAGTGGTGAAAATAATGACATTTTACAAACTGCAACAGGCAAAAAACTATACGACAGAATGATCGCGCGAGTCTTTCCTTCAACTTATGTGTTAGATCAGAAGGGACGCGTATTGTTTGCTCACCGTGGCCCCATTCATAATTGGTCTGAATACCTGCCATTTTTTAGGAGCGTCATCGAAGATTGAATGAATTTTAATATTTAGGAATATCTGGCATATCTAGGCAGACCTGAATATCAAAAAATGGCTGCAGAGATAATGGCGTTGTGTAACGATATTGTAGAAAAAGCACCGCTTAATGAGAAAAGAACAGTAACTTGATAACGTGATGAAAAATATACGTCTTAAATAGACGAAGTGTTATTACTGCAAAAGCAACGGTTACTTAAGTAACTATTGATTATAGATGGTGGGCCTACTTGGACTCGAACCAAGGACCAAGGGATTATGAGTCCCCTGCTCTAACCAACTGAGCTATAGGCCCAAAACGGTCGCCATTCTACTACACCTTTAGAGATTGTTAAAATTAATCTTCACAATTCATTACCGTTCGAATTTATTTGGCGTAATTGGAGAAAATTTAAATTACGTTAGAAATGTATCATTATTATTCACTGAAGTTGATAGTGATCAAGCTAAAATTCATTATAAAATCAATAAGATAGAGAAATAATACGTTAAAAAACTACCTCGGTTAATGTAATTCTAATGAGGTTTTACACCGTAGGTCTATACTAATGACATAACCAAAACAGTCGATATATAAACGGTGTGATATTCACTCTTATTAGATAGGGACGCTATTTACAAAGTATGGGTTTAAATAACCACGCTGGACGAATTTAAAATATGGAAAGATTTTTTCGTTATTTCATTTATATCGGCATTTATTCATTTTGCTCCCAGTGTACATTGGCTGATGGCATTTTAATGCTAGATGATTCTCAAGGAGAATATCCTCTGGGTAAATATGTGAGCGTGCTGGAGGATAAGAGCCAAAAGTTAACCATAAACGAGATCACCCAGTCTGAATATAAAGATAAGTATCGTAGCTTTACTGAAAATGCTCCTAGCCTTGGT
>JAPHTF010000192.1 GCA_026197095.1 Gammaproteobacteria bacterium | reverse complement strand
TTCATCCCACACGGTTTT
This sequence comes from Gammaproteobacteria bacterium, assembly GCA_026197095.1. Taxonomy (GTDB): domain Bacteria; phylum Pseudomonadota; class Gammaproteobacteria; order UBA6429; family Thiohalophilaceae; genus JAGLTQ01. The sequence continues at coordinate 12,373 of JAPHTF010000192.1, read as the reverse complement.
CATCGACATTGAATCTTTACCCACGGGGATAGCGATACCTAGCTTAGGACAGAGTTCTTCACCTACGGCTTTTACGGCATCATATAAGCCTGCATCTTCTCCCGGATGACCCGCAGGTGACATCCAGTTAGCAGATAACACCATGTCACTAATTTTATTTATTCGTGCTGCGGCAATATTGGTGATGGCTTCACCCACAGCCATTCGTGCAGACGCGGCATGATTGAGTAACGCAATCGGTGTACGTTCACCCATTGCCATCGCTTCACCTTTAACGGTGTCATAAGACGCAGTGGTAACAGCAACGTCGGCTACAGGCACTTGCCAGGGACCAACCATTTGATCACGCGCAACCATCCCCGTAACAGTACGATCACCAATGGTAATCAAGAAGTTCTTTGCTGCAACGGTAGGTAGTGCTAAAACACGATTTACAGCTTCAGTGACATTAATATCATCAAGAGAAAATTCTTCCTTTGGTACAGAGTGATGCTTTACATCACGGCGCATTTTAGGTGGCTTGCCCAGTAAAACATCCATCGGCATATCGATAGGCGTATTATCAAAATGTGCATCGCCCACAACCAATGTTTGGTCTTTTGTTGCTTCACCGACAATCGCAAATGGGCAGCGTTCACGCTTGCATATCTCACTAAAAGCATCAATATCCTGCGAACTAACGGCTAAAACATAACGTTCTTGCGCTTCATTACACCAGATTTCCATCGGTGCCATGCCCGGCTCATCATTTGGAATTAAACGCAGTTCAAATTTACCACCGCGGCCACTGTCATTAACCAACTCAGGCAATGCATTCGATAAACCACCTGCCCCCACATCGTGAATACTGATAATCGGGTTCTGCTCACCCAATTGCACACACCGATCAATCACTTCCTGAACACGGCGTTCAATTTCAGGATTTCCGCGTTGGACTGAGGCAAAATCAAGACTTTCCTGACTGTCACCCGAAGCCATAGATGAGGCGGCACCACCACCCAGACCAATCAACATCGCTGGCCCACCTAAAACAACAATTTGAGCACCGGGCGGAATGTCATTTTTATCGATATGATTTTCACGAATATTACCAAGGCCACCGGCCAACATAATCGGCTTGTGATACCCACGCACCTCTTCACCGCCAAAACTACTGACTTTTTCTTCATACGTTCTGAAGTAACCACAGATATTAGGGCGACCAAATTCATTATTAAATGCAGCGGCACCTATTGGCGCTTCGAGCATAATATCGAGAGCCGAAACAATACGACCCGGTTTACCAAAGTCGGTTTCCCACGGCTGTGGTGAAGCAGGAATTTTTAAATTTGAAACAGAATAGCCACAAAGTCCGGCTTTAGGTTTTGAACCACGCCCCGTAGCACCTTCGTCACGAATCTCACCGCCTGAGCCCGTTGCCGCACCAGGGAAAGGTGCAATAGCCGTTGGATGGTTATGCGTTTCAACTTTCATCAAGATATGAATATTTTCTTCATGATAGGCATATTGATGGCTGAACGGTTCTGCAAAAAAACGCCCGGCTTTGTTACCTTTCATAACCGCGGAATTATCGTGATAAGCCGACAACACACCACCTGGATTTTTCTGATGAGTATTACGAATCATGCTAAACAAGGATTTCTTCTGTTCCTTGCCATCGATCACCCAGTCAGCATTAAATATTTTATGACGGCAGTGTTCTGAATTTGCCTGGGCAAACATCATCAACTCCACATCAGTCGGGTTGCGCTTCATAGCGGCAAAGTTTTCGACCAAGTAATCAATTTCATCTTCCGCCAGGGCTAGTCCGAGATCAGTATTGGCTTTAACCAGGGCATCACGGCCACCGGATAAAATATCAACACGTTGTAATGCCGCGGGTTCAGCATGATGAAATAGCCGTTCTGCTTCATCGATATGTGAAAAAACAGACTCCGTCATACGGTCGTGAAGTAAGGCACTAATTGCTTGCCAGTCTGCTTCATCGAGTGAGTCATTACTTACTACTGAGTATAAAATACCCCGTTCAATTCGAAGCACATCGGCTAAACCACAATTATGTGCAATATCGGTGGCTTTACTCGACCAGGGAGAAATAGTGCCGGGGCGGGGAATCACAAGAAATGTATGAATATCAGTGCCTGTTATTTCTGGTAAAGACCCGGTGTGCAATAGAGAATCTAATACCGCTTCGGCTTTAACATCGAGTGCATTATCAGTCTCCACAAAATGCATATAGTTCGCCTGGATATCGGTAACAGCAGGCACTGCAGTTTGTAGTGAAGTTAAAAGTTTATTTTTGCGAAACTCAGAAGGGGCTAATCCGCCGGGCAATTGCAGCATGCGCTTAAAGTCCAGAATTAATGGTTAAAAGGAAAAGGTGATCATACACCATCCCGCTTTTAACGTCATATTGGAAACAGCTTTTTGAATTATGTTAGGAGTGGATAATAACGGACAATGTTATTAAAAAAACTAACAGGCACCTATCGTTCATGCCTGTTAGTAAAGGGACAACACGATTATTTCTGTAACTTGGTAATACCGAGTATCTTGAGAATGAATTTTTCATATAAAGGATCGGTATTCCCTTTTCTCATCTTGCGAATGAAATACTTTTCAAAGCCCACTTTTGCTTTATGAACCCATTTTCCTTTTTTGAACCAGGTAACATTACGTGGTGGAATCTGTGGTAAAGCCACAAATGCCGCGCCCGTATCCCCCATATCTGCAAGACATATCGCATTCCAGGTCCCACATTTCTCAGGGGTTTCACCTTTAAGCTCATGCACAATATTGTGCACAATCGCTGTCGACATCGTTTCGATCATATAGCCTGTTTTGGGTGCCCCCGTTGGAACAGGCGTGGCTTCTACCGGAGGGATTGCAACGCACACACCCGATGAATAAATATTTTGATATTTAGGGTTACGTTGGTATTCATCAATCATGACAAAGCCACGTGGATTACACAGCCCTTCTACACTGGCAACGGCATCAACCCCTTTAAAAGCCGGTAGCATCATGGAATACACAAAAGGGATTTCATGCTGTTTCTTCACTTCACCATTATCATCCATTTCATCAACAAACATCATGCCGTCTTCAACTTTGGTTGTTTTTGCATTGGTGATAAATTTAATATTATGGGTACGCAAATCACTTTCCAGCATTCCTTTGGAATCACCCACACCACCTAAACCAAGATGGCCAATATAGGGCTCAGAAGTTACAAATGTCATCGGTACCTTGTTACGCATTTTTTTCTTACGTAAGGCGCAATCAAGAATAAAGGCAAACTCATAAGCTGGGCCAAAACAACTGGCGAATGGCATGGCACCAATAACAACCGGGCCTGGTTCCTCAACTAATTTTTCATAGGCTGCAGTTGCGTTAACCGCGTGGTCGGTTGTACAAATTGAAGTCGTAAAGCCATCAGGACCGCTACCAGGCACTTCTTCAAAAGCGAGCCTTGGGCCGGTTGCAATAACGAGATAATCATAATCAACGGTCATACCATTTTGTAATGCTAAGGAATTGTCATCTGCATTAATCTTATCCACACGACTATGAATAAATTTAATTTTTCTTCTGTGTAATGTGTGCGCAAGGGGAACAGTAATTTCTTTTTTGGTACGCCAGCCGACTGCCACCCAGGGGTTCGAAGGCGTAAATTGGAAATCTTCCCTTTCATCGATAACAGTAACTTCGTGTGCTTTTCCTAAAGCTTCCTTCATTTCAAAAGCACAAGGCAATCCACCAACACCTGCACCCATAATGACAATATGTGACATGATTTAATCCTTCAGGTTAAGTAAGTAAAAAAAAAGATAATTTGCTGATTGTTTAGAGCAACAATCAGACCAAACACAAAAAAACAATATAAAACAAAGAGATAGGAAGGAAAAACACAAGGTAAGCTGTTAATTCATATAACATACGCAAAAATACTGTCAATAATGTCAGGCATCATTTATAATTTTGTCAAAATTGACATACCGGAAACAATTGAATGAATGCAGAACATTTCAAAGATCTTAAATTTATCAATGAATTACTTAATAGCCGCTCAGAGCCCTCTGTTATTTTAAACCGGGACTATGTGATTGTGGCTGCCAATTCAGCTTATGAAAAACTACACGATTTCAAAGTCGATAATAAAAGTCATTGTTATGAAATTTCACATCACTATAAAAAGCCCTGCGATCAGGAAGGTGAAAGCTGCCCATTGAAAATGTGCCTGGAAAGTAACTCACCGCAACGATCCTTGCACATACATCAAACGAAAACCGGCGCCGAACATGTCGATGTCTACCTGTCACCTATCCATGCAGAATCGGGTGAGATTAAATATTTTATTGAAAGTACCAAGCCGGTAAAGTGTGCCAGCACCCATCCAAAGGCAACCGGTTTAGTGGGTCGCTCCATTGCTTTTAACAATGTGATAGAAATGGTTCAACGTATTGCCTGTAGTGATGTGAGCGCACTTTTGCAAGGTGAGTCAGGAACCGGTAAAGAACTTATTGCTGAAGCCATTCATCACACCAGTGCGCGTTCAAAAGGCCCTTTTGTTGCCGTTGACTGTTCTGGCCTAACGGAATCATTATTTGAAAGTGAACTCTTTGGTCATGAAAAAGGCGCTTTTACCGGGGCACAAACACGCAAGATTGGCCTGGCAGAAGCCGCCAATGGCGGTACTTTGTTTTTAGATGAAACCGGTGATATCTCTCTTGCCTTACAAACCAAATTATTACGCTTAATTGAAACGGGGACGTTTCGTCGGGTAGGCGGAATTGAAACATTAAAAACAGATTTTCGCTTAATTTCTGCAAGCCATAAAAATTTAAGAGTGATGGTGGAAAATGGAGAATTTAGAAATGACCTCTATTATCGGATCAGTGCTTTCCCATTACATATTCCGTCATTAAAAGAAAGAATAGAAGATCTACCACTATTAGTTGATTCAATGCTTAAACGTTTTTATCCGGAACTGAATATGACGATATCAAAAGAAGCTATCGACTGTTTACAGCAATATAATTTCCCCGGGAATATTCGTGAGCTAAGTAATATTGTTCAGCGTGCAACTTTAATGGTTGATGATGATGAAATTGAAGTTCAGCATTTACCTGATGAATGCAAAAATGTTTTAAATGAGGATAAAAACAAAACCTGTTTTTCAGAACTCATTACATTAAAAACCCTTGAAAAACGTTATATAGAATGGGCTTCTTCGCGAGTGGCAAACAAGACCCAGCTAGCTAAAATGTTAGGTGTTAGTGAACGAACTCTTTATCGCAAACTTGAATCACATGAATAACACATTCTTTAATGCCTGGCTGAATCTTACTTCTCGTGTTTACCAGTGTGAAGCTTCTTCAAGCTCTTTCATCACTTCATTTTTTGAAGCTTCTTTAGTATTCATTAAACAGGCAAGGTTACCAATACTGGCTACAGCAACACCGTCACCTTCAACCACCCAGCCACCCGGCGGAGTCCAGCCATTCATTTGCGTAAACATAGAGAGTTGATCAGCATTACCCTGAACAAGGCGTTTGTAATCATGGGCAAACTTGGCAAAGCCACCCAACAACTCATCAGGCATACCGTAACCTTCCACCAGTGCACCGTCATCACGAAAATGGCAAATGGCCATAATGCCATCAATAGCTAATAATCGTTTAATCATAAATTAATCTCCCCTCTAACCCGCTAATGCAGCATGGGCAGCTTCATAATCAACCTGGCTATTGGGCACGACGACACCAAACTCTTCATTGACAATAACGGTCCAGTCAAAACCCACCATAGTAAAACCTTTGATAGGATAAAATCCTTTCATGCCGGTCATGTTTTCCCAACCACGCGCTTGCATTGTTGCGATTGACATATTGGCAACACAAACATGACACAATAAATCAAGAATTTGCTCATTTAAGCCTGAGCCATCAGCAATCTTGCTCTCTGCTAATTCACCTTTACTGGTAAATTTAAAAGCGCCTACCGCACCTTCAACTGCAATTAATTTATTTAAGTCTGACATTTATTTACTCCGGTAAATTTTATTATTATTAGACTAGCTGACCTTCTTGATCAGGTACATTCTCACGCATATATGACATTACTGAATTCAGTGATACGTCGTCATTTTGTATAAAACAAAAATGATTAGCGATAACACACACGCTAAACTTATCACCATTAACTATCCAGCCTCTTGCAGGCGCGCAACCACAGTCATGCCCTAAGTTTTTGATCATATCCATTTGCATATGCACCGCCAGGCTCGTTGAACGACACATGATTGAAGCCATGCGTGCCATGTCATCTGTCATATCGCCTTCACAGGTAAAACGATCACCACGATAGGAATATTCACCGGCAGCAATTACGCCCTCCATTGCAGCGAGTTCAGGAATAATACTCATACTCAACCTCATTATTACTATTATTATTATTGAATATTAAATTCTCTCAATTACATTCAAGGACACGGAAAGAATCTTTGTCGCCATCTTTTTAATTTACTGACATCTCTAGCTAACCGTAAACAGCTCGCAATTGCAACAATAAATATCATTGACATTATTTTGTTTAATGATCAACATAATGTCACTTATACATTTCACATATACGAAGTTAAACATGTCACACCCAAGTACATTTAAGCGATTACTCGCCTCTCTTTATGACAGTTTTCTAATATTAGCGACGGCTTTTGTTGCTACTGCATTGACACTGCCTTTTACCAAAGGCGAAATGAGCGCAGGAAATAATATCTATATGTCTTTGTATTTGTTTATGGTTATTTATATTTTTTATGGTTGGTTTTGGACGCATGGTGGACAAACACTCGGCATGCGAGCCTGGAAACAAAAACTCGTTCAACGAGATGGCTCAGCAGTGAACTGGCAACAGTCATTTATCCGCGTAATTACAGGCTTACCCGCCTGGTTTTTATTTTTAGTTGGAATTATCTTATCAATTAAAAGTGATATCGCAGCAGCTATAACAATTATTCCTGCATGGTTATTTGCACTAACAGGTTTTATTTGGATACTACTAAACACAAGGAATAATGGTTGGCAAGATAAGTTAAGTGGGACCCAGGTAATTACTGTCGACTAACTTTATCGGATCTTACGATAACTCCATGTTGTAAGGGCGATAACCAGCAAATTGGGCAATAAAGCGCTTAAAATTGCAGGTATGCCATAAACCAATCCCATCTGACCAGTTAACCGGCTCACTATATAAAAAGTAATTCCAACAAGAAATCCTAATAACACTTGTTTCCCGATCGAAATATGTCTAACAGATCCAAATACAAAAGGTATAGACAATAAAACCATCGCTAAAATAGTCAGCGGCCCAAATAATTTAGTCCAATAAACCAATTCATATTTAGTATATTCCAAATCATTATTTTTCAGATAATCAATATAGCCATTTAATTTCCATATTGATAATAACTCTGGTCGAACGGCAACAATTTTTACTGTATCTAAATCTAGTAACGTTTTCCATTTCATTTCTGTTTTATGATTTACAATGAATAAGTTATTTTTATGAGTAGTTTCTTTTACTGACTTTAATATCCACTGTTCCCCATCATAAACTGCATGGCGGGCATGTATTTGTCGTTCAATAAAATTATCTTTGGTAAATTGGTATAAAGTTATTCCTATTAATTGCCCAATATTATCTACACGATCAACATTCACATATGTATTGCCATCTCTTGCCCATAAGCCATAATCTGTATTTAAGTTAACTTGACTCTTCAATAATTTTATTCGTTGTTCTGTTGCATACTGTTGCAATGGCGGAGCTATACCTTCACCTATTACCATTGCAATTAACATCAACATAATCGCTGTTTTCATTATCGAACCAATGATGCCTAATAATGAAACACCCGCCAGACGAATAATAACCAATTCATTGTGATTCGCTAACCAACCCAGGCCCAACATTGTGCCGAGCAGCATCGACAAAGGAAATAGCTCATAGATGTGTTGTGGAATACAGAGCAAAGAATATTGCAATGCTGACCAGAAGGTATAATCCGCATGGCCAATTTTGCTCGCTTCACCTGCGAAGGCAAATAACTCATACAAGATAATAAAAATCGTTAATACTGTTGCAACGCCGGTAATAACAGACTGACCAATATAGCGATCTAATAAGTTCATTATTGTTTTCCTTTAGAAAACAAATAACGGAACCCAACTTGTTGCATTAGTAATATAATCACCAACGTTAATAAAATCGCATGAACCCACCATAAGCCCAGTATCGAAGGTACTTTTCCAAACGCTACCCATGTCTTGCCAATGTTAATTAAATTAGTCACTACAACGTAAATAAGTAAGCCGATACCTAAACGTAAATATTGGCCTTGCCGAGGGGATGTCTGGCTCAAGGGAACAGCAAGTGCTGACAGCAATAAACACAATATGACAGGCGCTAGTCGAGAATGAAATTCAGCCTTATAAATTGAACCTTCCATTTTAATTAACTCTAAAGTCGGCATAGCTGTTTGCTTTTTCTGCGTGATTTCCAAGATTTTTTCTTGTACGCGAACGCCATGCTCTTCAAATTCAATTACTGTGTAATCGAGCTTGCCAGGGGGAGTTTGATAACGCACACCATCTTCAAGAACCATAAATCGATCGCCGGTTTTTTTATTCATTTCACGACGCCCTTTATTGGCACGAATCACTAATTCAGCATTATTTTTCAAGTGTTGCTGTACGAACACACCTTGCATTTGAGTACGTTTCTCATCTAATCCTTCAATATACATGACCCCTACGCCGGCTGATGATTCCCTAAAGCGTCCTGCGACCATGCCTTCTAACTCAGTTGCATTTTCTGTTTTTAAATTGATTTCTTGCTGCAGACCATTGGCCCAGGGAATAATTTGAAAAGAAAAAATGCCGATAAAAATTGTAAAAAGAAATGCGAAACTTACTACAATTTTCATAATGAAAAGTTGGCTTATACCACTCGCTGAAATTGCGGCCATCTCATTATTTTGATAAAAACGGCTAAGTGTCATCAATACAGCAAGATAAAGAGACAAAGGTAAAATAACCATCAGCATTTTTAATGATTTTAGCCCTAACACCACAATAACAGTATTAATACTCAAGGTTCCATTAGCTACATCAGAAAAGATATCAACTAATTGTCCACTTAAACCTATAATCATTAATACCAGACAAACAGCAAATAGTGTCTGAGCAATTTCTTTTATTAAGTAACGCGCAATAATCATTTTGTGCTTTTATACATTCGCTTCAGGTTTTGATAAATTCATCGCTAATGTGCTGAAAGTAAATTCAATTTCAAGTAAGCTGGTTAACCTATCTGTCATAATAAGCTTACAGGAATCCCGTATGGAAATCAGCGTTAAAACCATCAACTTAGAAACAGTTAAATCGGCATGCATTGTTATCGGAGTACTTGATAAACACAAGCTCACTGATTCTGCTAAGCGAATTGATCACCTTTCAAATGGTTTTATCACTCAGATTCTTCGGCGCGGTGATATTAGTGGTGAGATCGGTGACTCACTTATGCTTCATGATGTACCGGGACTAAAATCCGCACGGGTATTACTCGTGGGTTGTGGCAAGTTAAGCGAATTGAACCATAAAACATTTCAAACTATCGTGACCAATGCCTCCACGACGCTAAGCCAGGCCAAAATCAAAAGTGCCATTATTAGCCTGGCTGATTTAGACAATAATCTCCTCTCCAACACTATGCAGATCCGTTTAGCCACAGAAGCGCTTCACCAGAATGACTATCGTTTTTCTGGATTAAAAAAAGAAATGGCGGCTTCATTAAAAAGCGTATCCTTACACTTCGCAGATAATCGTAGCGCGGTAATGAAAAAAGCCAAACTGGCTGTACAAATTGGTAATGCGCTCGGTAAAGGCCGCAACACTGCGCGCGAATTAGGTAACTTAGCCGGAAATATTTGCACTCCGACTTACCTGGCGAAACAAGCTACTCTCTATGACAAAAGTTATTCGAAATTAAAAACAACCATTTTAAATCAAAAAGAAATGGAAAAACTTGGAATGGGTTCACTCTTATCAGTAGCAAAAGGCAGTCGTACACCACCCAAATTTATTGTTATGCAATATAGCGGCGGCAAAAAAGCCGACCGTCCATACGTTTTAGTGGGTAAAGGGGTAACTTTTGACTCAGGGGGGATTTCTATTAAACCCGGTGCCGCCATGGATGAAATGAAATATGACATGTGTGGTGCTGCCAGTGTAATGGGAACCATGGTGACCGTTAACGAACTCAAACTCCCTATTAATGTCGTTTGTATTGTTCCCAGTGTTGAAAACATGCCCGATGGTGCAGCGAGTAAACCCGGTGATGTTGTCACCTCAATGTCAGGTCAGACTATAGAAGTTCTCAATACCGATGCTGAAGGGCGACTCATACTTTGTGATGCCCTTACCTATAGTGAAAAATTCAAACCTAAGGCCGTCATTGATGTAGCGACATTAACGGGTGCATGCGTCATCGCGTTAGGCGCTCATCCCGCAGGGTTACTCAGCAATCAGCAAAAGCTCGCGGATCAAATTTTAGCCGCAGGCACGGCATCCGGTGATCGTGCATGGCAGATGCCATTGTGGGATGACTACCAGGATCAATTAAAGAGTAACTTTGCCGATATGGCCAATATTGGTGGACGCGAAGCTGGAACAATTACCGCAGCCTGTTTTCTCTCCCGTTTTACAAAAAAATTAAACTGGGCACATCTGGATATTGCAGGTATCGCCTGGCTCGGTGGTGCACAAAAAGGGGCAACGGGCAGGCCAGTTCCATTATTAACTCAATACCTGATGGAACGCTGTGGTAAACAGTATTCGGTTTAATCATTAATAAAACCTGTTATTACGAGGAGAAGTGACGAAGTAATCTCCAGCTAAGGTCACCTGGCCATGAGATTGCCACGTCATAACTGAAAAATACATTTTCAGTTTTTCCTCGCAATAACGAGATAATAAAATAAATATGACTAGAATTGATTTTTACATTATTGAACAAGGCTCAGAAACAGCAACTGAAACCTTTATTTGTCGCCTGACAGAAAAAGCCTGGTCACAAAATAATGACGTGTATATTCATACTCTGGATGAGCACCATGCTGCGAAATATGATGAGTTGTTGTGGACCTTTGCTGAAGAGAGTTTTGTTCCACACCACCTTATTCAAAATGAAAACACCCTGGCTCATTCAAAAAATATCCTGATCGGGCATTCAGCCAGTAAAGAAACACCTGCCAGCTGTCACGATGTCTTAATAAACCTCGATCATGATACACCATCCTTTTTCAGTCAGTTTGAACGCGTGGCAGAAATCATTGCAAACGACGAAATGAGTCGTAGCAAAGGTCGAGAACGCTATCAATTCTATAGAGATCGGGGGTATGCTCTTGAGACTCATAAAATGTCGCTATAAGATGAAACCATGACGGATAATTCCCACAAGGATCCTGATTCTCTCGTTGATGCGCTAGAATCCATAAAAAATCTGCTCGCAAAAAGTGATTCGAAACTTGCTGCAGCCAGAGAAAGTATAGCTATTGCCAGTAGCCAAACCGCACGTGGCCATTTGAATTCTGAGCAATTTGAAATCCCTGTTCTTGACGATATAGTTGATGTTGAATCTGCCACGGAAGAAGCCAGCAATATTTCTAAAGAACTTTCATCTAAAATTGATGAAACTATTGCAGCAGTAAATGAAAGCATTCCGACCCTGACCGACTCTGTTGCAGCACCTGATCCCCAAATCATGCTTGGTTATATTGATGCCCTGCAGGAAAAGCTTGAAAAATCATTGCGTGATTCCTTAATGAAAAGCATTGTCACGATTGAAGCAGGCCTTAGAAAAACACTCTTCAGTGAAGTGGATAAAATTCGCGAGCAAATCAAAAAAGACTTTAAATAGAATTTGACTTCCATAAGTTCTTGAAACACAGAGATCACGGAAGAACACAGATAAAAGCGGATTAAAATTAAACCTCTGTGAACCTCAGTGACCTCTGTGGTTAAATCTTTATTTTCTGTATAATAATCAGCATTTTGAGGCCAATAGGCCTGTATTTTAATAACTTAAATAGTGAATTAAGACTGTGGAAAAAACCTACAACCCCCATTCAATTGAACAACGCTGGTACGATACATGGGAAAAAAGTGACAATTTCTCCCCTAAAGGTGGAGATGAATCTTTCTCGATCATGATCCCCCCCCCCAATGTCACTGGTAGTCTGCACATGGGACATGGTTTTAATAACACCGTCATGGATACATTGACTCGCTATCACCGTATGAAAGGCCAT
>JAPHTF010000013.1 GCA_026197095.1 Gammaproteobacteria bacterium | reverse complement strand
GTGCGAAAACTTGAAGTTTCTGAACAAAGATACCTAAAGCAATTCTCAAATCTGGACGCTATGTTAGGTAAGATGCGTTCAACAAGTAATTTTTTGGCTGAAAAACTTTCTACGCTTCCCGGCGCTGCCAGAAAATAGGCTGCAGGAAATAGTGTTACCAAAAGGTAATCAAGTTAGAAAAGTAAAAGTGAAAAAATAATGTGTGTAAAAACAAAGAGTACAGGAGTTAACATATGAACATGGCAAAAATGCATAAAGCTGTTCAGCAATACAATAGAGTCGGTGTCTCCTCTAGTGTTGAAGCGGCAAGTCCTCATCGACTGATTGAAATGTTAATGAGTGGTGCACTAGAAAAAATTTCCTTTGCTAAAGGTTTTATGGAGCGCGGTAACATTTCTGAAAAAGGCGGTCATATTAGCTGGGCAATTTCTATTGTTGAAGGTTTACGTGCCAGTCTTGATCTGAAAACAGGCGGTGAAATTGCACAAAACCTGGATGACCTTTATGACTACATGACACGTCGTCTTGCCCGTGCCAATGTTGAAAATAACCCAGACATTCTTGATGAAGTTGCCTCGTTAATGAACTCGGTTAAAAATGCATGGGAACAGGTTCCGGGTGAATTGGGTGAGAAGGGCATGAATCAACATAGCGCTACCCTTGCTAGTCGTCACCAGTAACCAGGTTTGTAATCGTCGATATGAATAAAAATGTCAGCTACTTATTACCCAGGCATTATGCCGCGGTAGTATTAAGGTTAAGTCAAAAAATTGCTGAGTTGGCTCACCGCCAGGAATGGCAGTCTGCCAGAAAGTTAGAGGCAGAACGTCATACGGCCATGCAGGAATTATTTTCCCATCCTGATATTAATGAAGCACTGCCTTCAATGACCTCGATATTGCATGAAGTCATGCAGCTTGATGCAGAGGTGATCATAAAAGGTGAGTCTGAGCTACAAGAAATGTCATCGCAACTTAATGAGTTAGGTAAAGGCAAACGCGCAGTAAATGCTTATCTCAAAACATAATCTATTTTTAGATCGAATCTATAAAGTGAGTACTCTTCATTTATTGTGTATCTTTTTTGAGCAATAGGAGTGGAATATGTCTCCAATTGTTACATCTGTGTAAACTCTTTTAAAACACCCCCCAATTCGCTGCCAAGATTTTGACATCACTCAAAGCGCTATCTAATATATTGATTTATAAAGTTGTTTATAAAAATATAGTTTATAATACTTAATTTAGGGGTAATACCTATGGCTTTGGACGATATTAAAGATAAAAGCATATTAGTCATAGAGCCCGATTTAGATTCACGTATTAAAATAAAAGCCATATTCGATTTTATTGAATATGGTTCGCTCACCTTCTCTGATTCCATTGAAGAAAACCCCTTAAAAGAAGATCCCTATTTTATCGTTATTGATCACCTGGCGGATGACAGTAAATTGCTTCAGCAATTAGAAATGATTAATGATAAGTATGGAAAACGTATTCCTGTTCTCGTTTTTTCAAATAAATCAATCTCAGCACAAATAGAACCCCTTATTACTGATACATTAAGTTGCCCACCAACCTTTAAAAATTTACGTATCGCCATACAAAATATAAAGATGTTTTATCTTGAGCTGAGTTCAGATAACTCTGAATCATCTGTTTTATTTCGTAGCCTGGTTGGCGTTAGTCAATCTGTTTCAAAAGTACGTCAGCTTATTGAGCAGGTTGCTGATACTGAAGCGAATGTCCTTATTCTTGGTGATTCCGGTACAGGTAAAGAAGTTGTGGCACGAAATCTTCATTATCATTCTGGCCGTAGCAATAAACCTTTTGTACCAGTTAATTGTGGTGCAATTCCTCCTGACTTACTAGAAAGTGAATTATTTGGTCATGAAAAAGGGGCCTTCACAGGTGCCATTAGTGCACGACAAGGTCGATTTGAATTAGCTAATGGTGGTACGTTATTTCTGGATGAAATTGGTGATATGCCTTTACCTATGCAGGTTAAATTACTGCGGGTAATTCAGGAGCGTGTATTTGAACGGGTGGGCAGCAACAAAAGTATTAATGCCGATGTTCGTATCATTGCAGCAACACATCGTGATTTGGAAAGTGAAATTGCAGAAGGGCGTTTTCGTGAAGACTTATTTTATCGTTTAAATGTTTTCCCTATTGAGATGCCTTCACTTGCAGAACGCGACGAAGATATTCCCTTATTGCTTGAAGAACTTATTGTGCGTATGGAAAACAACAAGCGTGGATCAGTACGTTTAACGCCGCATGCTATCGCCGCATTGCAGCAGTATGAATGGCCTGGAAATGTCAGAGAACTGTCTAATCTTGTCGAACGCTTGTTGATTATGTTTCCTAACGGGGTAGTTGATGTGCATGATTTACCTGAAAAGTATCGTCAGGGAATAGATGTATCGGCTTTTCCTGGTGTAAGCGTAAGTGCGGCTGAACCTGCGAGTGATGATTCCATTACAGATGATACCGGGTTACAACAACGTGTTGTTTCACATATTGTTAATCAGGTAACAAACCCCGAAGTTTTACCGGCTGAAGGCATTGACCTTAAGGCACACTTGTTAGATTTGGAATCGAATCTTATTAAGCAGGCATTAGAAGAATCAAATGGTGTGGTTGCACATGCTGCTCAGCGATTAAATATGCGCCGTACGACTCTGGTCGAAAAAATGCGTAAATATGGTTTGCAGCGTGTCGCCAACGCATCTTAACCTGTACCTCACCGTTCCAGTCTTTTCTTTTCTAACCAAAATTTCATTTTATTTCTTTGTACTATGCGGTACCGGAGTCTGAGGGATCCCCGCGAAATTGAACACTTGCAGTCATTGCGAGAGAATAAAGTGACCGAAGCAATCTCATGAGAACATGAATGAGTACGTGAGATTGCCGCGTCAACACTGAAAAACACATGTTTCTCAGTGTTTCCTCGCAATGACGAGGAATTCTAAATTTTGTGGGGATTCCTCAGACCCCGGTACCTATAGCTGTCAAAATTCAGTGACGGTAAATTGACTCAAGCAAATAAAATCAACTCTAACTGATTGATAATAATACAATTATAATATTGGCGCAGTTCTTGCTCTCATTACGGTAGCAAATGAGTATTTTGACATGTCTTCTGATATATCAAGCTGCTCTCGTATCTACAGTAGTGGGTTATACAGATGAAACAAACAGCGCAATTAAAACAACAAGCACAGCAAACACCGCAAACACCGCATGGTGGCGATGAGCAATCAGCAACAGAGTTATTGCCTATGCAAGCTCAGCAATTGCAGGATGCGTTTGGTGCATTTAATCAACTTTCCGCTCAATTATCCGATTCATATCAACAACTCGAAGTGCGTGTTGCTGGCCTCACCGAGGCATTAGAAACAGAACAAGATGAGCGTATTAAAGAATTAACAGAAAAGGAACGAGTGGCCAGCCGTTTAGCCAGTTTATTGCATGCCTTACCGGGCGGTGTTGTTGTTATCGATGATGAAGGTAAAGTACAGGAACATAATCCTGCTGCAGAACTATTATTAGGTCAGCCATTATTAGGCTTGCCCTGGTCAGACATTATTCAACGTGCATTTTCTCCACGCAGTGATGATGGCCATGATATTTCACTTGTTGATGGTCGCAAGGTTAATATTTCAACCTGTCCCTTAGGTAGTGAACCGGGTCAAATATTACTCATTACAGATGTGACTGAAATTCGATATTTACAAGATCGAATGGGTCAACAACAACGCCTGGCGGCGATGGGAAAAATGGCAGCATCACTGGCTCATCAAATTCGTACTCCGCTTTCTTCTGCATTACTTTATGTTTCTAATCTCAGACGCCAGGTTTTATCTGATGAAGATCGTTTTGCTTTAACAGAGAAAATGACTTCACGCTTACGCCATCTTGAACAGTTAATTGAAGATATGTTGATGTACTCAAAAGAAGGGAAAGTGGGTGAAGAATGTTTTACATCTCAAACCTTACTAGATGAACTTTATTTAGGTTTAGAGCCGCAGCTTGAATTAACACAGACACGTTTTGTTTCCACAAACTCTAATCGCGATTTAATTATTCAGGGTAATCGGCAGATGTTACTCAGTGCCTTATCTAATTTAGCTATGAATGCGATGCAGGCAATGAAAGAAAGTGAAAAAACTCAAATGGGTAAAATTGAAGTGAGTATTACTAA
Organism: Gammaproteobacteria bacterium; assembly: GCA_026197095.1. Classification (GTDB taxonomy): domain Bacteria; phylum Pseudomonadota; class Gammaproteobacteria; order UBA6429; family Thiohalophilaceae; genus JAGLTQ01. The sequence goes on along the minus strand of JAPHTF010000013.1, from coordinate 463 downwards.
AAACAATAACGATGTGTGTATTTCTATAAAAGATAATGGCCCGGGTATTCCATCTGAATTACAGGAGCAAATTTTTGATCCTTTTTACACCACACGTACCCAGGGTACGGGTCTCGGTTTAGCAGTCGTTCAGGCTGTGGCAAAAGCACATGGTGGTTTAGTTGAACTTGTTTCTAATCCAAAAAATGGAAGCGAGTTTAAATTAACCATGCCACTTGAACACAAAAATATAAACCAGTTTGAAACAGCAGAGATTAAACATCAGCAAATAGCTTAAAGAATTAATAAATTTAAGAATTTAAGATTAAGAGGGGCAGTATATGAAAGGTTCAACAATATTAGTCGTTGAAGATGACCACGCGTTAGCTGAAGCATTGCAAGATACATTAGTAACCGCAGGCTATAACGTGGCTTTAGCTGAAAATGGTCGCCTGGCATTAGCACAACTTGAAGAAGCGAGAGT
>JAPHTF010000173.1 GCA_026197095.1 Gammaproteobacteria bacterium | reverse complement strand
GTTGTTCAGCTAAATTATTTAATGGCACAGTACAAACATAAGTTGATTCTTTGGGTTTACCGCTATTTGTTAAGGGTAATGTTTTGAGCTCTATCCCGATCAACTGAAAATCGGGTTCAGCTAATGAAGAGGCGGTTGCGCCTAATGTGGTTTCAATTAGCTGGCCAATCCAGCCTTTAGCATGACGGGTATCTTTAGGTATGGATTTATTGAATTTATCTGCAAGCCCGGCGAGCGTTAACCCCGCAAGTTGTCTGGCTCGTTCGAGTAATTCTTTTTCACTAGTGGGAGGAGGAACTGACATACACTATATTGTAAATCAGTTATTTAAATTTAAAAAACTTATTTAAAATTAATCCAAAATTGTTATGGGCTAACCAGGTTGAATGATGAAGCGCCTTTACTGCAGGTAATTGTTTTACTGTTTTTTAAAGTGCAGCTCAGTTTTCTTTGTTTACCTTGTTTCCCTTTTTTAATACGTGAAGTTGATGGAGCTATAGTCTGTCCGTTACCATCTTCAACAGCTAAGAGTGCAACATCAAGAACGTTATTGGTGTAAACAACATCAAATGATTTATTATTATTTGTAGTCACAATGCTTTCTGTATTGTATGTAATAATTTCAGTACCGGTGCTGCGTTCCTGAGAAGTTGAAATACAGGTGATTGAATTGTGAGAGTCTTTCGCACAATTTGTGATGTTTGATGGTAAATAGCCTACTGCCGTTTTTCGTTTTAACCAACGGCCTTGTAAAACAGTTTGAATTAATGGTGAGCTGCTATTTGTTTGTTTTGACGTCGTCTGTGATGATGGCAGAGTTACAGCACCTGTTTCGAGGCGTTTTTGTAAACGTTCTATTTTTCCTTCTGCCAGATAATAACCGGATTGTTTTGCTCGTTCATACCAGTAAATAGATTGATGTAAATCTTGTCTTACACCTGTCCCAAGTTCAAACATGTTCGCTAGCTGAAAAAAAGCACTGGGAACATTTTGCTTTGCTGCTGCATTTAATAGCTTAATCGCTTTTTGGTAATCTTGATTAACCCCGCGACCTTCAAAATACAGTATTCCTAAGCGTGCTTGTGCGCCCGCGTGTCCTGCTGTTGCAGCCTTCTGAAACCACTCAGCGGCTTTTATCATGTTTTTATTGGTGCCACGGCCACGTTCATAAAGCTTGCCAAGATCGTACATCGCTTGAATTTTGCCTTGTTTAGCAAGTTCACTTTTTTTATTAAAATTTTGCACCATACCCCAGTCACCAATGTTCGCTGATACGGGTAAAGACAGTGTCAGCGCAATGATAATGGAGGGTAATGTTTTTTTGCTAGGCGTGAAGAATCTCATAAACTGTTTCCCGTCCTTTTTAAAGTTTTATATAGTATCGGCTCTCTTCACTGACATCTTTAGAAGTTCTCCTAGTCTTTATAGGTTAAATATTAATTAAGCTTAGTATATTTTGCGGTAAAACACTTATATTTAGTCTGTTTTACTACTTATTTTCTGCATTTTGCAACCAGTGCCCGGATTTCCCGCCTTTTTTCTCGATAAGCCTGATGTTAGTCATCACCATGCCACGATCGATAGCCTTACACATGTCATAAATAGTGAGTAAGGCAACTTGAATGGCTGTGAGTGCTTCCATTTCAACCCCTGTTTGCCCCCGTGTTTCGACTCGACAAGTGCAATAAATGCTATTATTTTCACTATTTGGCGTAAAATCGATGTCAATATGGGTAAGCGCAAGTGGATGGCATAATGGGATTAAATCAGACGTTTTTTTAGCCGCCATAATGCCAGCAATGCGGGCGATACCAAGAACATCCCCTTTTTTGTGATCACCTTGTAGAATTTTATCCAGGGTTTCGGCTTTCATGCTGATCAAGCCTTCACAAACAGCAACACGGTGAGTTTGATCTTTTTCGCCTACATCGACCATGTGTGCCTGGCCGCGATCATTAAAATGCGTTAGTTCAGACATGCTAATCCTTATATATCAATAGGTTACGATTGCCATCGTGTTTGAAAAGTTAAATCATGATAGGCTTGCCAACTGAAATACGCAAACAAGAGAGCATTTTTTTATGACGGAAGCAGTGATTAAAATAAAATTTTTTGCCAGCTTGCGAGAACAGGTTGGCCAGGCTGACGCTGAAGTTGCAGAAAGTCATGCCAGTACGGTTATCGAAGCCTGGAATAGTGCTACCAATAATATGACGATGCCTGAGAATACGCTGATGGCGGTGAATATGGATTATGTAGAGGCATCCCATGCTGTAAAAGCGGGTGATGAAGTGGCCTTTTTTCCTCCGGTGACAGGTGGCTAATCATGTTAATTGAAATTAAAGATGCCGCTTTTGAGCCTTATCAGCGTTTGCTGGATTACCAAGTTAGCGCTAACTTCGCAGGGAAATATGGTGCTACAGCTGTTTTTGTTGGCAGCATGCGTGAATTCAACCAGGGTGATGACGTTGAGGCGATGGAGCTCGAACATTACCCGGGAATGACTGAAAAGTACCTGCAAAAAATCAGTGAAGAAGCGGCGAGTAAATGGGATATTCTGGACTCACTCATCGTGCATAGAGTTGGTGAAATGCAGCCAAATGATCCGATTGTGTTAGTTGCGGTATGGTCAGCCCATCGGGCGGCCGCTTTTGATGCCAGCCGCTATTTAATGGAAGAGCTTAAATCACGCGCGCCTTTCTGGAAAAAAGAAAGTCTTTCGGATAAAAGTCGCTGGGTGGATAAAAATACTTAAAAGCTTTTCACCACTCAAAGCTTTGAACCACAGAGGACGCAGAGGTTCACAGAGGAAAACGAGGCTTTTAAGCAACAGTTTTGAATCCAAACCAGACTTCAGTCTTAGTTATTATTACTAATAAAAGTGTATTTATTTCTAGATTTGGAATACTTGTGGATTCTGAAAAACACTTGAGTGAGTTTTCAATTAAATTATTCCCTGTGTACCTCTGCGCCCTCTGTGGTTTGTTTTGATATTTGTTCTACCACTGTGCTTAAGTTGAGCAGTTGATGTTGAAGCCTGACCGACATGCTCTCTGTGGTTCAAAGTTTTTGATTTTAGCTGTGCTTTGAGACAGGCGTTTTGTTGTACGTCAGTTCATCATCGACCGGTACATCAAGAATTTCAAAGTTCATAGTATCAAGATCAGCCATGATATAGGTTGGCGCGTGACCTACCCCACCCACGGTACCGGGATTCACATAGAGTGTGGTTGAGTCTTTTATATTCTTAATATCGCGAATACTGGCTTTGTGGTCATGCCCACAGCAGACAATATCCCAATCACCTGTAGTCGCCATGGCTTCAGCATAGTGAGGGTAGTGGACGATGAAGATCTTTTTACCACCCAGTTCAATACCTGCATCTTGTCCATAATATTGAATCACACTGTCAGCATGGTTAGAGAGGCGAGATAGGCTGAACATATCACCAGTATTGTTGCCATGAATCACATGCACCGGTAATCCGATTGGGTTTAATATTCTTAATGTTGTGGGGGCAACCACGTCACCACAATGAATAACCGATTCAGCACCACGCTCTTTAGCATTTTTCACTGCTGCTGCGAGTAAAAAACGATTATCGTGGCTATCAGAAACAATACAAATTTTCATAATTTTCTACTTGGAGATGTTCTATTCAGAAACACGGTTTTTCAGGTGCATCCTGAAAACGTTGAATGGCTGAAGTAATTTCAGCTTTTGCATCATTCGCACCCAGCCAGCCTTCAACTTTGACCCATTTGCCTTCTTCAAGATCTTTATAGTGCTCAAAAAAATGCGTAATTTGACTCAGTAACTGTGGAGGCGCATCTTCCGGGTTATGCATATTTTCATATGATTTACATAACTTGGTAATGGGCACCGCAAGAAGTTTGGCATCGGGACCGGCTTCATCGGTCATGCTCAGCATACCAATCACGCGACACTGTATGACTGAGCCGCTAATCAGTGGAATCGGAGTAAGCACTAATACATCAACCGGATCACCATCTTCAGAGAGTGTGTGAGGAATATAACCGTAGTTACATGGATAATGCATTGCAGTATTCATAAAACGGTCAACAAACATGGCACCAGTTTCTTTGTCGACTTCGTATTTAACAGGATCACTATGAGAAGGGATTTCAATAATAACGTTAATTTCGTCCGGGACATTTTTACCGGTACTGACTCTATCCAGATTCATGTGTTCAACCCTCGTGCTAATTCATAATGTGCTGCTTGCTGATAGAAGCAGAAAAAGGCCGGCTATTCTATCAGTATGTAGCTAAAACACATAATCCTGATAAAAATATAGAGTTAATACTCGGCAGTATCTATTTGGCGCAGTTTAAGACTGCAAGATTGCTGATGATAATGATTAAGGATTGCTAATATCATAAAATGCTCAAAGGACATCAAAAATCACGGTTAATTGCATTGACTTAGTGGAGTTCAAGGATTAGTTTTAGTGTCTATTGCATAATATGAATTGGATTGTGTTTAATTTATAAATCCCGGATGCGAACAAAACGCAGATTAAAACCCCGAGTTAATGGAGTATAAGAATAATGAGAATCGTATTAATAGGCGCCCCAGGTGGCGGTAAAGGTACACAAGCTAAACTGCTCGTAGATAAATATGGCATTCCTCAAATTTCAACAGGTGATCTGTTGCGAGAAGCTGTAAAAGCAGGCTCCCCTTTAGGAATGAAAGCCAAGCAAGCAATGGATACCGGGCAATTAGTCTCAGATGATATTGTGCTGGGTATGATAAAAGAACGTCTTGCTCAAAATGATACGCAAAATGGTTTTATTCTGGACGGTTTTCCACGCAACATCCCGCAAGCTGAAGCATTAGACAGTATGTTGGATGACGTTGATAAACCTCTTCAAGCTGCTTTACTGATCGATGTTGATTTTAATATTTTAATGCAGCGTCTAACCGGTCGTCGTACCTGTGGTTCATGTGGTCAAATGTATAACGTGCATACTTCACCACCTCGTATTGAAGGCCGTTGTGATAAGTGCGGTGGTGGTTTGGATCAGCGTGCCGATGATAACGAAGAGACTATCAGTAAGCGTTTAGGTGTTTATGAAGCTGAAACAGCACCGTTAGTTGATTATTTCCGTAAGCAAGGAAAATTACGTACTGTTCGTGGTGTTGGTGAAGTAGATTCTATTTTCTCTGCCGTACAACGTGTATTAGAAAGTTTACCAAGCTCTACTGCTTCAACTCCAAAATCAACTTCAAGCGCAGCTCCAGCAGCAAAAGTATCTCCAAAATCTACTCCAGCTTCTACTTCTCGTGCAGAAGCTAAAGAAGAAAAACCGGCTCCAGCTAAAAAAACGGCTAAGAAGAAGACAGCTAAGAAGAAAACAGCTAAGAAAAAATCAACGAGTAAAAAGACTGCGACTAACAAGAAAAAAACCAGTAAGAAAAAAGTAGCGAAGAAAAAAATTGCTAAGAAGACGGCGAAAAAGAAAGTCGCTAAGAAGAAAGCCAAGAAAAAAGTCGCTAAGAAGAAAGTC